>CALEMB010000020.1 GCA_937902805.1 uncultured Bacteroidales bacterium | reverse complement strand
ATAAGAATTATTGAAGTCTTCCTTAGTGGTGGTGGCCAATCGAAACCCCTAAATGTCTAAAGTGAATAAGTTATAAGTGAATAACCTAATCGAAAAAAAACTAACTTTGCGCTAAATTTTTGTATGTCGAATCTAAAGAACTAAATCATTATGATAAGATTGGAGATCTGTGCCAACGGCATCAAGTCGTTGCAGAACGCGATGGACGGCTGCGCGCAGTGCGTGGAGCTTTGCGAATGCTTGGAAGTGGGCGGCGTGACCCCCTCGTTCGGCACATTGGCGAAGGCTATCGACATTTCGTTTATCCCCATGCGAGTGCTGATTCGTCCGCGACCGGGCAATTATATCTACGACGAGGAAGAGGTCGAGATGATGAAGACCGACATCATGCTCTGCAAGAAGCTAGGCTTCGAGGGCGTCGTCATCGGGGCGTTGAATGATAAAGGAGAACTCGATGTTGAAACGATTAAGGCCCTGATGGGGGCAGGCGAGGGGTTGAAATTCACCTTCCACCGCGCCATTGATGCCTGTGTGAAGCCCTTCGAGGCGGTTGAGCAGCTCATCGAGCTCGGCTTCGACAAGCTTCTTACTTCGGGAGGCAAGCCAACGGCGTTGGAAGGAGTCCCGATGATTGCTGAGATGCAGTTGCGTTATGGCGACAAGATTGGCATTATGCCTGGTGGCGGCATCAACCTCGGCAATGTGAAGGAAATCCTTGACATGACGGGTGCGGTGCATTGTCATGCTTCTTTGGCGCATTGGGTGTCGCGTTTTAATGAGAAACTCTATCCCAACCAAAAGGACAACACAGGTGCCACAATGGTTTGGACCGAGTCGAACAAGGACCTGATTTATGAAATGGAAAAGATGCTGAATCCGTTCTAATCAAGTAAACAAAGATTACGCTATATGAAAAACACCATAATCGTCATTGCTGCCATCGCCACCCTGCTGCTTTCAGCTTGCGCTGGAGAAGCCAAACACAAGGCCTTCAACGAAAAGGACGCCTTGGAATTTCTTTACGAATACATGCCCCTCGGTGACAGCGTGGACTACACTGAAGACTATTTCCGCGAGTGCGTGCATTACGCTTTTCTCGCCAAACAGGAGTTGCCTTGGGGCGCCAGCATTCCCGAGCGCGAGTTCAAACATTTCGTGGTGCCTGTGCGTGTCAACAACGAGAACCTCGATGCCTTCCGTAGCACCTATTACGAGGAGCTGAAAGGCCGTGTGAAGGACCTCTCGCTCTATGATGCTGTCCTTGAAGTGAACCATTGGTGTCACGAACATGTCAACTACAAAGGCTCCGATAGCCGCACCTCATCGCCGATGGCGACGGTCAAGACCTCATGGGGACGTTGTGGCGAAGAGTCAACACTGCTAGTGACGGCTTTGCGTACCGTGGGCATCCCTGCAAGACAAGTCTACACCCCCCGTTGGGCACATTGCGACGACAACCACGCCTGGGTAGAGGCCTGGGTCGATGGACAATGGCATTTCCTCGGTGCCTGTGAGCCTGAGCCGGTGCTTGATTTGGGTTGGTTCAACGAGCCAGCCTCACGCACCCTGTTGCTCCACACCCGCGTCTTCGGCAACTATGATGGTCCCGAAGAGGTCATCAGCCGCAATAGCAACTACACGGAAATCAATGTGGTGGACAACTACGGCAAGGCGGCCAAGACCACCTTTATTGTGTTGGATGAGCAAGGCCAGCCTCAAGCCAACCTGCCTGTGGAGTTCAAGATATACAACTATGCCGAGTTCTGCACTGTGGTGAGAAAGACCACTGACGAGAACGGCCAAACCTGGCTTACCTCAGGTTTGGGCTGCATGATGGCTTACGCTGCCAAGGACGGCAAGTTTGGCTACCAAGTCTTCAAGTCGGGGCAAGATGAAAATGTCACTATCACCCTTGACCATGAAAAAGGCACTTTGGAATCTTTCGAGTTCGACATGGTGCCACCTCCGCCAACCAGCGTGTTGCCAGAGGTTACGGCAGAGATGCGGGCCGAGAACGACCGTCGCATTGCCGTTGAGGACGCGCAGCGCAATGCATATATCAAGGCCTGTAAAGATGCCCAAAGGGAATTGATTATGAACACGGGTAATAAGGGCTTGTGCAGCATCTACGAGAAAACTTGGGGCAACTACCAGACCATTGCCGATTTCGTGGCCTACGCCCAAGACAGAAACCAAGAGGTGAAAGCGGTGAACCTACTGCAAAACATCTCTGACAAGGACCTTCGCGACATCAGCCTTGAGGTGTTGAAAGACCATTTCGATAACACGCCTGATATCACCTCGTCAATCATCTCTATGCCGGTGGAGTATTATGCGGAGTACATCCTCAGCCCGCGCGTAAGCAATGAGATGATTGTAGCGTGGCGCAAGACGCTCTCTGAGTTTTTCCCCGAGGTGGAACGGAGGCAATATCACGACAACCCGAAACTGCTTGTGGAATGGGTGAAACAAAACATCGTTGTTGATGATGCCCTCAATCCGCAACGCATCCCGATTTCGCCGCTTGGTGTGCTGAAAGCCCGTAAGGCCGACCGCCACTCGCGCGACATCT
The DNA here is from genome assembly GCA_937902805.1 of uncultured Bacteroidales bacterium. Classification (GTDB taxonomy): domain Bacteria; phylum Bacteroidota; class Bacteroidia; order Bacteroidales; family F082; genus Limimorpha. The sequence continues at coordinate 12,257 of CALEMB010000020.1, read as the reverse complement.
TCTTCGTCAGCATGGCGAGAAGCCTGGGGGTTGCCGCACAAATCAATCCCATCAACGGCAATGTGCAGTTTTTTGTCAAGGACTGGACCACCGTGGACTTCGAAGCCGTCGAGCCTAACAACAACGTAGTTGGTTATTTGGATATCCAGTATTATCCCATCCCTTCTGTTGCCGACCCGAAATATTACACGCATTTCAGCATCAAGAAGTTCGACGGCAACAGTTTCCGTCTCTTGGCTTACGATGCCAAAGACCCCGGCATCGACGATGGTATGACGTTGTCCACCTTCGACCATCCCACACCTTTAGACGAAGGCTATTACATCCTCACTACGGGTACGCGTTTGGAAGACGGCACTGCTTTGACACATAGCGAGTTCTTTGAGATTAGGGCAGGGGAGACCACCAAAATCAACCTCGTCTTGCGTCAGCCCGGCAACGACATCCAGGTCATCGGTAGCTTCTATGCCGACAGCAAATTCATCGACATGGAAAATGAAGAAGAATGTAACCCGAAACAGTTCATCCGCGACAACTATTTCATCCTCGGCCTCCTGGACCAAGGCGGTGAACCAACTACGCACGCTATGCAGGACATTGCCGCTTTCCACAAGGATTTTGAAGCCAGCGACACCCCCATGTTCTTCATCTTCAGCGATAGGGAAGAATACGACAAGTTCATGCTGAGGGGCTTCAGCGAACTGCCTGACGGCATTGTTTATGGCCTTGATGAAGAAGGCACCATCCGAGACGAAATAATGGATGGCCTGCACCTCAACACCGACAGCCGCCCCGTCTTCATCATCGCCAACGCTAATAGCGAGGTGGTGTTTGTGAAGCAGGGCTATACCATTGGTTTGGGTGAGCAGTTGCTGAAGGTACTGGCGAAAGTGAAGTAAAAAAATGGCGACCCAATCGGATCGCCATTTCTCATTGAACCAAAGAAAACCGTTTACAGTTTCCTAGCGACTTCCTTCTCGGTGTAACCCTCGATGATGTCGCCGACTTTGATGTCGTTGAAGTTCTCGATATTCAAGCCGCAGTCCATGCCGGCGCTGACTTCCTTGACGTCGTCTTTGTAACGCTTCAAGGAACCAAGCATGCCCGTGTAGATGACGATGCCGTCGCGGATGACACGGATCTTGGTGTTGCGAGTGATCTTGCCGTCCAGGACCATACAACCAGCGATGGTACCAACCTTGCTGATCTTGAAGGTCTCACGGATCTCGAGGTTGCAGGTGACCACCTCCTCGATTTCGGGCGCTAACATACCTTCGATAGCGGCCTTGATTTCCTCAATGGCGGTGTAGATGATGGAGTAGAGGCGAATGTCGATCTTCTCGTTCTCTGCCATCTTGCGGGCCTGTGCGGTAGGACGCACGTTGAAGCCCACGATGACGGCGTTGGAAGCCGAAGCCAGCATGACATCCGACTCGCTGATGGCACCCACCGACTTGTGGATGACGTTGACCTGCACCTCTTCAGTAGAGAGCTTCAGCAAGCTGTCGGCCAATGCTTCCACGGAGCCGTCCACGTCAGCCTTGACGATGATGTTCAACTCTTTGAAGTCGCCTATGGCGATACGGCGGCCGATTTCGTCCAAGGTGATGTGCGGGCTGGTGCGGCGCGTCTGTTCGCGTTGCAGCTGCTCACGACGGTTGGCGATGGCTTTCACCTCGCGCTCGTCGGTCATCACATTGAAGGCATCACCAGGCATGGGAGCACCATTCAGGCCGAGCAACAACACCGGCGTGGAAGGACCAGCCTCCTTGACGGGACGGTTGTGGTCGTCGAACATGGCTTTCACCTTACCGAAGGTGGTGCCAGCCAACACCATATCACCGACCTTCAAGGTGCCATTCTGCACCAAGATCTTGGCCACATAGCCACGACCTTTATCCAAAGCGGACTCGATGACAGAACCCTTCGCCAGACGGTTCGGGTTGGCCTTCAGGTCGAGGAGTTCAGCCTCAAGCAGCACCTTTTCGAGCAGCGCATCGACGTTAAGACCGATCTTAGCGGCAATCTCTTGGTCTTGGTACTTACCCCCCCAGCTTTCGACGAGGATATTCATGTTGGCTAGTTGCTCACGAATCTTGTCGGGGTTGGCGGTGGGCTTATCGATCTTGTTCAGGGCGAAGACGATAGGTACACCTGCGGCTTGGGCGTGGTTGATGGCCTCAACGGTCTGGGGCATCACGCTGTCATCAGTGGCGATGACGATGATGGCGACGTCGGTAATCTTAGCACCACGGGCACGCATGGCGGTAAAGGCTTCGTGACCAGGTGTATCCAAGAAGGTAATCTTTTTGCCGCTTTCGGTGGTCACCTCGTAGGCACCAATGTGCTGGGTGATACCACCTGCCTCACCTGCCACCACATTGGTGTTACGGATGTAGTCCAAGAGCTTGGTCTTACCGTGGTCGACGTGACCCATAACGGTGACAACAGGAGCGCGCGGCACGAGGTCTTCCTCATGGTCGACTTCTTCGGTCTCGGCAATGGCTTCTTGAACGTCAGCGCTAACGAAGTCGACTTGGAAGCCGAACTCTTCGGCCACCACGGACAGGGCCTCAGCATCAAGGCGCTGGTTGATGGAGACGGGCATACCGAGGCTCATGCAGGTGCCGATGACCTTCACGACGGGCACGTTCATCATCGTGGCCAGCTCGTTGGCGGTCACGAACTCCGTCACCTTCAGCACTTTCTTGTCCTCTTCCTGACGCATCATCTCTTCCATCATGCTGCCAGCCACTTGTTGACGTTTCTCACGGCGGTGTTTCGAGGTCTTAGACTTGCCCATGGGGGCGAGGCGTGCCAAAGTGTCTTTGATCTGCTTCGAGATTTCCTCTTCGCTGAGTTCGGGTTTCTCTTCACGCTTCGATCTCTTGTCTTTCTTGCTGTCCTTTTGGCCTTTCTTGCCAGCTTGGTCGGCGGGCTTGGAACCCTTGCCAGACTTGCCGCCGTCCTGTTTCTTGCCTCCGGGGTTCACGTTAGGACCTGTCGGATTCTCCGACGAACCTTCGGGTTTGCCTTGGATGCGCTTGCGTTTCTTTTTCTTCGAATCACCATGGCCGCCACCTTTCTTTTCGACGGGCAGTTCCATAGTGCCCAAGACGGTAGGTCCCGTCAGTTTTGGAGCTTCCAATTTGACGATTCTCGGCTCCGCGGCCTTTTCAGGCTCTTGCTGAGGCTTAGGCTTTTCAACCTTGGGAGCTTCTTGCTTCTTCTCAGGCTTGGGCTGTTGGACAGGCTTCTGCTCTTTTGGCTTCTCTGCTTTCTTTTCGGCTTTAGGCTCCTTCTTTTCCTTTTTTTTCTCTTGTCTCTTAGGCTCAAGGTCTATTTTGCCCAGGATTTTCAGGGAAGTGCCAGTGTCGGCTTTTTCTTCCTTCTTTTCCTCGGTCTTGGGAGCGACCTGTTCGGGTAGAGGCTCGGCAGGAGTCTCAACAGGCTTTTCTTCCTTCTTGGGTTCCTCCTTCACCTCTTCTTTGGGCGCCTCGGGAGCGGGTTTGGCCGTCTTTTTCGTAGGCGACGAAATGGTGTTGGTGCGGATGATGACCTCGTCGTGGTCTTCTTCTTCCACAGCCTTAGGCGATTGCAATGCCGAATCAACGGAAACACTACCACCTTTGTAAGAGAGGTTGCCCAATTTCTTGGCCTCGTTCTTCACATCCTTTTCGCCCTGATATTCCTTCACGAGCAGCGCATACATGTCTGCCGTGAGCTTCGTGTTGGGAGAGGGGTCCACCGTAAATCCCTTTTTCGTCAGGTACTCAACGATGGTGTCCTTTCCCACATTGAATTCTTTTGCCGCTTTCGACAATCGAATTGAAAAGTTAGTTTCTTCGGACATAGTTTCTTTCTCTTTGTTTCTCGTTTGTTGGTTATTGCAATGCCTTATTCGGCGTCTTGTTCAAATTCGGCCTTCAGGATGCGGAACACATCCTTGACGGTCTCGATTTCGAGGTCGGCACGGTTGGCCACCTCTTCGGGAGTGTACGACAGCACGTTCTTGGCGGTGTCGCAGCCCATCTTGATGAGCGAGTCGATGACCCACTGGTCGATTTCGTCGGCGAACTCTTGCAGGTCGACGTCTTCTTCGGCGCTGTTGGCTTCGCTGTTGCGGTAGACATCAATCTCATATCCAGTCAGTTTGCCGGCGAGCTTGATGTTGTAGCCGCCCTTGCCGATGGCGAGACTGATCTGGTCGTTCTCCATGTATACATTGGCCATCGTGTTGTCGCTGCTGATGACGATGTTCGTGATTTTGGCCGGGCTAAGGGCGCGGCTGATGAGCAGCACAGGGTTGGTGGTCCAGTTGATGACGTCGATGTTCTCGTTGCGGAGCTCGCGGACGATGCCATGGATACGCGTTCCCTTCATGCCGACGCAGGCGCCGACGGGGTCGATGCGGTCGTCGTAGGACTCAACGGCAATCTTGGCGCGTTGACCAGGTTCACGGACGATCTTCTTGATGGTGATAAGGCCGTCATAAATCTCTGGCACCTCGGCTTCGAGCAGACGTTGCAGGAAGATTTCAGAGGTACGCGACAGGGTGACCACGGGCGATCCGTTGACGTTCTCTACGCTCTTCACGATAGCGCGGAGGGTATCACCTTTCTTATATATGTCGCTCGGAATCTGCTCGGCCTTAGGCAGAATCAGCTCGATGTTCTCGTCGTCAGTGACCACGATTTCACGCTTCCACACGTGCGCAACCTCTGCGGTGATGATTTCACCGACTTTCTCCTTGTACTTCTGGAAGATGTTTTCCTTCTCATACTCAGAGACTTTGGTTTGCAAATTCTGGCGCAGGGCAAGGATATCGCGGCGACCGAAGTTTTCGATGCGCAGTTCCTCGTTCACCTCTTCACCCACCTCGAAGTCAGGCTCGATCTTGATGGCATCCGACAACTTGATCTGGCGCAGCGGGTCGGTCAGTTCGTCGTCTTCCACCACCTCGCGGTTGTGGTAGATCTCGAAGTCGCCCTTATCGACGTTCACGATGATGTCGATGAAGTCATCGGTCTCGGTTTCGAACTTCTTGTTCAACATGCCTCTGAATACATCCTCGATGATGCGCATCATGGCTTCGCGGTCAATGTTCTTGAATTCCTTGAATTCAGTGAAAGTTTCTACTAATTTGTAGTTGTCCATTTTGTATGTTGATTGTTTATTGTTGAATCGTTGAATTGTTGGGCGGCCCTTCGACAGGCTCAGGGACCGCTATGATTTAAAATATAATTGCGGGTTTGATTTCCACTTTATTGCGTTCAAAGAACAGGTTGGTGGGCTCTTCGGCGGGTTTCTTCTTTGTGGCTTTCTTGGGTGCGGGGGCGAATTCCACTTTTTCGGCATTAAAACCGACGAGTTTGCCTTGCATTTTGCCCATTTCCTTGGTTTTCACCTCAACATCCTTCCCCACATACTTTTGAAGTTGGCGGTCCATCTTCAAAGCACCCGAAAGACCCCAAGAAAACACGCTCAGTTCGTAGTCTTCCACGTCACGGTCGAGTTTCTCGTTGATGTAGCGGCTCAATTCGGCACAGTGGTCGATGTTGACGGCGGTGTCGGAGTCCACATAGACCTCAATAACGTTGTTGGGCTTCACCTTCACTTCCACCAGGAAGCGGTCGCTGTTGGCGAGGGCTTCTTCGCTGAGGGTTGATACTTGTTCTTTTGTTATCATTTTAATCTTCAATATTTTAAGTCGGCCCTTCGACAGGCTCAGGGACCTTTGCTTCTTACAACAAAAAGACCTGTTACTCAAAGTAGCAGGTCTTTTCTTCCACCTTAAGTTGTCGAGCAAGGATTCGAACCTTGACAGGCAGAACCAAAATCTGCAGTGCTGCCATTACACCACTCGACATCATTCGTTTCCGAATGCGGCTGCAAAAGTACAACTAATTTTGTTAAGCGCAAGCATTTTTTTTCGATTTTTTTTGAAAAATTTCCATTTTCCGATTTCAGACAGATTTTTCAGCAGGTTTTGCGCAATTTTGAGGGCTGCGTAACGCAAAAAAGGCTATCTTTGCAAATTTGAACAAAACATCGGACAAAAATCATAATCAAATTATTCAATAACAGATGAAAAACATCAGATTAATTGCAGTTCTCGTGCTGTTGGCCATTTTGGGCACCACCGCGAGCGCCCAAGAGGGCAAAAAGCTGAAACGCAAGGTGGCCATTGGCCGATTCTCCAACGAAACCCAATACGGCAAAGGCATCTTCTACGACCGCGAGAACGACCCTATGCGCAAGCAAGCCATGGACATTCTTTCGTCGAAACTGGCCGCCAGCGGCAAGTTCATCCTACTTGAGCGCGACGACTTGGACGTGCTCGTGAAGGAGTCAGGCCCGGAAATGAAGAAAATCGGGGCCGACTACATCATCCTTGGCTCCATCACGCAATTCGGGCGCAAGACTGAAGGCGACGAACGCATCTTCAGCTCTACTAAGACCCAAACCGTTGAGGCTGCGGTGAGCGTGCGCCTCGTGGATGCCGCTACGGGCCTCATCATCTATTCCGACGAAGCCAAAGGCCAAGCCGAAACCTCCTCGAAGACCACTTTGGGCATTGGCGGCACTGCCGGTTTCGATGCCACATTGAGCGACAAGGCCATTTCGGCAGCCCTCACCCAACTGGTGGAAAACATCATCAACAAGTGCATGGACAAGCCGTGGCGCGGCTATGTGCTGACCGTGGACGACGACAACTATGTCATTTCGGGCGGCGCGACGCAAGGCATCATCCCCGGCAGCAAGTTTGGTCTTTATAAAAAAGGTAAGTTGGTGAACAACCCGCAAACGGGTGCCAACGTTGAACTTCCCGGCAAGAGGATGGGCCAAATCACGGTGAACTCCAACTACGGAGACACCCCTGAAACCGAGATTTCGTTTGCCACCTACCAAGGCGAAGCCATCGACACTGACCACCTTGAACTTTATTATCTTATGGAGGAATAAGCTATGAAAAAAATCATCATTGCTACTCTTTGCTTCTTTGTTGCCACATTGTTCAACTCATGTGGTGTAGGTAACTACACAGTCACTTCAGGCATTGAAGACAAGGCCGCCGTATGTTTTTCGGCTGCAAGCGCCTACGACATCGATGTCACCATTGATGGTCAGCAGTATGCAACCAAAACCGTGAAAGACATCGCCCACAAAACCCGCCGCAACATCAAGCAGACCGCCAAGCAGTCCATCGTGAGTATGCCAGGCCGTCACAAAGTGGAGGTGAAACGCCAAGGGGAAACCGTCTATTCCAAGGAAGTGATGCTCTCGACCGGCGAGACCAAAATCATTGAGTTATGAAGAAATTGATTGTCCTTGCCTTTTTAGCCTTCCTGTTCAGTTCGTGCGGCCCATCAAAAGCAATGCTGTACAATTGGGGAGATTACAAAAGCACGGAGAAAGCGTATGATTATGAAGTGCTTATGTATGATTATTATCACACACAAAGCCCTTCAAGCGTATGCGCATTGTTGTGTCAATACGCCTACATGGTGAAGCACCCTGGCGGAGCGAGAAAGGTGGTCCCGCCCGGCATTTGCGCTGAGTATGGCTACCTGTTGCTCAGTCCCGATACGCCAGAGATTTTCCTCAACCATGCCACAAAAAAGCAAAAGGAAACCTTCGGCGACTTGAGCGACTACGGTGCCTTGTTCAGGGAAAGAGGACTGGAAATGTTCCAAATGGAAATGGAACTCTATCCAGAATCGGCAGTTTTCATCACACCTCTTGTAAAAAAATTCAGCCAACAATAAGCCATGAAAAAGATATTCATCATACTGATTGCGGCCTGCTCGTTGTGCCTTGCATCGTGCAACACAATGAAACACACACGAGGCGAACTGTATCCCAAGATGTACGAAGAGAAGCCCGTGACCTTGTTAGTCATGCCGCCCATCAACAACTCCAATAAAGTGGAAGCCAAGGAATTGCTTTACACTTCGATAAGCCAGCCTTTGGCCGAAGCAGGCTATTACGTGATTTCGCCCCATTTGGCTATGGAAATCTTCAAAGCAGAGAGTGCCTACGATGCCGAGAACTTTTTCGACCAGAGCGTGAGCATGTTCGGCAGGGTGTTTGGTGCCGACGCCGTCATCTTCTCCGTCATCGACGAGTGGAAGAAGGTAGGTTTTGGCATACAGACTAAACTGAAGTTCATTGTGAAGTCGACGCGCACCAACGAAGTGCTGTTTGACCGCACCTGCGACCTTTACCTCAACCTGAGTGACGACAACAATTATGGTGGAGGCCTTATTGGAGCGTTGGCCAACGTTGCAGTTTCGGCTATCAACACAGCCTTGACCGACCACATTGTGGCCGCGAGAATGTGCAACCGGTTCATCTTCGAGGATATGCCCCAAGGCAAATACAGGACCGAGTACCTGCAAGACCAAGAGACGCCTGCAAGAGAGAAGAACATCAAGACCAGTATCAAAAAATGATTTTGCCAAAAGCAGAAAACGATTCGACAATAAACAAAACACTTTTATATCATTATGACTTTCAAAAGGTTAAACAACATTACAGGATGGCTGGCAGGCATTATAGCCACCGTCGTGTATTTTCTCACGCTGGAGCCTACCGTGAGCTGGTGGGATTGCGGTGAGTACATTTCAACGGCTTACAAACTTCAAGTGGGGCACCCGCCCGGGGCACCTTTGTTCCAGATGATTGGACGTTTCTTCACCCTCTTTGCGGGTGGCGATGTCACCAAGGTGGCCATGATGGTCAACGTGATGTCGGCCATCTGTAGCGGTCTCACCATCGTCTTCCTTTTCTGGACCATTACCATGATGGCCAAAAAGGTTTGGATGAAAGAAGGGGAGGAGTCGCCTTGGGCCAATAAGATAGGCGTGCTGCTGGCTGGCTTCGTTGGCGCAGTGGCTTACACCTTCACCGAGTCGTTCTGGTTCAACGCCGTCGAAGGAGAGGTCTACGCCATGTCATCATTCTTTACTGCCGTCACCTTCTGGGCTATTTTGAAGTGGGAAGAGGTGGCCGACGACCCGAAGAGTAACCGCTGGTTTGTCTTCATCGCCTTCCTTGTGGGTCTGTCCATCGGTGTCCACTTGCTCAACTTGCTGTGCGTCCCCGCCATCGTGTATGTGGTTTACTTCAAGAAATGGAAGAAGACTTCGTTTAAGGGCTTCTTGTTGGCAGGTGTGGTCTCGCTGGTGCTGCTCTGGTTCCTCAACATGTTCCTTGTGCCTCAGGTCATCAACTTGGCGGGCAAAACGGAGCTGTTCTTCGTGAATTCGCTTGGCGCACCGTTCAACCTCGGTTCCATCGTGTTCTTTGCCATTGTCATCGGTCTCATCATCTGGGGTTTGTGGTACACCAACAAGCACGGCAAGGTGATTTGGAACACTGCCATTCTCTCCCTCATGTTCATCCTCATCGGCTATTCATCGTTCTTCATGCTGATTATCCGTGCCAACACCAACACGCCCATCAACGAGAACGAGCCCAAGGAAGCCCTGTCGATGCTATCGTACATCAACCGTGACCAGTATGGTAGCTGGCCGCTGCTGTATGGTCCTTACTACAATGCACCGCTCTCCGATTTCGTTGACGGCACGCCTATCTATGTGAAGGATAAGGAGAAAGGTCGCTATGTGATGACCGACGACAGCAAGCGCAGCCTGCCTGGCTATCCCGACGAAATGAAGACCATCTTCCCCCGAATGTGGAGTACGCAGAGAGGCGTCCATACGGATACGTATGACAATTATCGCAAGAACGAGAACGGTGCCATCACAGGCACGCCCGTGCGCGTGAGGAACTATAAAGGTGAGTTGTTGACCATCAACAAGCCCACCTTCGCGCAAAACATGAAGTTTTTCATCAAATACCAGTGCAACTGGATGTATTGGCGTTATTTCATGTGGAACTTCGTGGGCCGTCAGAACGACATCGAGAGCCAAGGCGAGCTGGACCACGGCAACTGGCTCAGCGGCATCAGCTTCATCGACAATGCCCGCCTCGGTGACCAGGACAATATCCCTGCTTGCATGAAGAATCCAGGTCGTACGACCTATTATTTCTTGCCCCTCATTCTGGGCTTGATAGGCCTGTTCTGGCTGCTGAAGAACGACCTGAAGCAGAGCTGGATTATCTTCCTGCTCTTCTTCCTGACGGGTCTGGCTATTGTTATCTATCTGAACCAAACGCCTAACCAGCCCCGTGAGCGCGACTACAGCTATGCTGGCTCGTTCTATGCCTTTGCCATTTGGATTGGCTTCGGCGTTATTGGTCTCATTGACTGTGTCAATAAGCTGGTCAAGAAACAGAGCGTTGTCACCGCTGTGGCCCTCGGCCTGATTTGCTTCATGGCTGTGCCTTGCGTGCTGGCCTCCAATGGTTGGGAAGAGCATAACCGCTCAGGTAAGACTTCGGCTCGTGATTGGGCGAGGAACTACCTTGCGCAATTGCCGCCTAATGCCGTCATCTTCACCCGTGGCGATAACGACACCTTCCCCTTGTGGTACGTACAAGAGGTTGAGGGCTTCCGTACGGACGTGCGCGTGTGTAACTACATGCTGTCGAGCGGTTATTGGTATGTTCACCAAATGGGCCGCAAGGTGTATGAATCCGAGAAGCTCCCGCTCACGCTGACACAGAAGGAATACGACCACGGCATCAACGAGAATGTGCCTGTTGAAGAGGAAGAGTACTTCAAGGGCAAACAAGTCGAGCTGAAGCAGGTCATCGACTTCCTCCACAACCCCAAGGCGGTGAAACGTTATGGGAACAACACCTATAACTATGTTCCGTGCCGCAGCGTAAAACTCACCGTCGACAAGGAAGCCTGCATCCGCAACGGTATCGTGCCCGAGAGCATGCAAGACCGCATTGTCGACGAAATCACATGGGAAATCACCGACAATTATCTCTACAAGAGCGCCGTCATGCTGCTTGACTTCATGGCCACTAACAATTGGGAGCGTCCGGTGTACTTCACCTCGTTCAGCGACATGTCGAAGGTGCTTGGCATCTCCAAGTATCTGCACATGGAGGGTCTGGCCTACCGTTTCATTCCCGTCGAGGCCGAAGACTACTATAAGGGCTACGGTGGTGTGTATCGTGACGGTGCCTATGACGTTTTGGTCAACAAAGCTGACGAGGGCATCGTCAACTGGGGAAGTTTGAACCAGGACGACGTGGTGCCCGACCGTGAGAGTGTGCGTGAGATGCAGTATGCCCAGCTGGCCTACTCGCGTTTGGCACAGGCTTTGGTTAACCATGGGCAGTACGACTCCGCCGTCATTGTATTGGACAAGTTCCAAGAGTTCTTCCCCAACGAGAAGTTCCCTGCTGAAATCCGCACGCATCAGTTCCCCGAGCTGTATTATTTCTGTGGCGACACCGTGAAGGGCGACGACTACATGATGAAGTTGGTCGACAACTATTGCGCTAAAGTGGAATACTACGGCAACATGAAGCCACGCTTTAGGGACTACTTTGAAGAGGAAATGGAGGAAGGCATCAGCCTGCTCCATCATTTCCAAAAGGTAGCCTCAAAGCACAATCGTGTCGAGATGGAAGCCTTGGTCAACGACAAGCTGACTGACTTGCTGGCCCGGTATTACATGGATTGATACCACACCTTGAAACGAAAAACCAGCGTTCGGGATTCCGGACGCTGGTTTTTTATGTAAGCAGACAGAGCCTTATTCCTTCACCACCTTCTTCACGCACTTGCGCCCTTCTGCATCGGTGAGGTTGACGAAATAGACGCCTGCGGGCAGAGCACTGATGTCCACCGTAATCCGTTCGTCTCCGCCTTGTGCTGTTGCCACGCGCTGCCCGAAGGTATTGAACACTTCAGCTTGCTTGATGTCTTTGCCCGTGATGGTGACGAGGCCGGTGGCGGGGTTGGGATAAAGGTCGCAAACCAAATTCTCTTTTTCCTCAAAGTCCATATAAATAGGTCTTGAGGTGTAGACAAGTGTGAACTCAAATTGGTTGATATTGCCAGATCCGTTCATGTCTTCAATCACATAGAATCTCAATGTCTTTTGCTGTATCTTTAATTCAGGTCCAAACAAGATGGTTTGGTTGCCAAACACGTCCCAAACCCATTCCTCACCGCTTTTTTTATAAGTAACTGTTCAAAATTAAGCTACATGATTTTTGACGCGGGACATGAATCTGGGAGGAAACCGGGAGGAAACTGAGAGGAAACTGAGAGGAATCACAGTGTTACCTCGGAGTTACCTCGGAGTACCTATAGGCTTGGTATA
>CALEMB010000019.1 GCA_937902805.1 uncultured Bacteroidales bacterium | reverse complement strand
GCGAGGCAGAACGCTATCGTCTCCATCCTCGTAGGAGGCAAAGGCATTCTTTACAATCAACTTGGCAGCATCACGGAAGAGCTGTACACGGTTCACGTGCGTAGCCAGAATACTTCCGTTGCCAGGAAGCGAGAATCCCAATGCTTCTGTCAGCGAATTCATGGAATTGGCAGTAAACATACCAGAGCAGGCCCCACAACCAGGGCAGGCACTATGCTCTACAATCTCCAGCTCCTCGTCGCTAACAGTAGGGTCGCCACCCTTTACCATAGCGGTAATCAGGTCGGCATTCTCGCCATTCACCTTACCAGCCTCCATAGGACCGCCACTGACGAAGACAGCAGGGATATTCAGTCGCATGGCAGCCATAAGCATACCAGGCGTCACCTTATCGCAGTTACTGATACACACCATAGCATCGGCCTTGTGTGCATTGACCATATACTCTACGGAGTCGGCAATAATGTCGCGCGAAGGCAAACTGTACAGCATGCCGTCGTGACCCATAGCAATGCCATCGTCCACGGCAATAGTGTTAAACTCAGCGGCATAGCAGCCCAATGCCTCTATCTCGGCCTCCACAATCTGACCTATCTCGTGCAGATGGGTATGTCCAGGCACAAACTGCGTAAATGAATTCACTATGGCTATAATAGGTTTGCCAAACTGCTCACGCTTCATTCCATTTGCCACCCACAGGGCGCGGGCGCCTGCCATTCGGCGTCCTTCGGTACAAACAGAACTTCTCAGTTGATGTTTCATATTGCTTTCTCTTTACCTTAATATATAAACGAGGGGGCAAAATTAATCAAAATCTTGCTCTTGTACAACAATTTTCAAGATATTTATGCACATTTGGTGTCAAATGTACATCTTTGTTATTGATATCCGCTGTTGCAGAAGTGTATGGCGCAGTTAGTCGTGAAGATTTCTCGAACGAAGGTAATCAAGCAGGAACTGCGGACGGTCTGTCTGGATGATTCTACATCCCAATACATCTATCAGATAGCCATAACCATTATCAAAATCCTGTAGAGATGCATCATCATCATGTCCGCCAGCCATTGTATCCCAAAGGGTATTATACCAAATAAGAGAACGACCCTTCATGGTCTCTTTCAGTTTCTTGGGCAAAGGGTTGGAATCCAGTTTATACAACAGTTCGAAAGCCACAGGATGCATATCGCCGATAAACTTCTCGATTTGTTCCTCGGCATTCTTATTGTCAAGATTCACGATAGGCATATAGATGACATCCTTCAGATAGTCGCCATACAGTTCCTTGACTTTTTCGGCCGAAGAAGTGCCCTTCATGACAATCTGCTTGGTGGTCCCTGTCTTCTTCATCAATTCATAAACCTGTTCGAAGTATCTATCCGCTTTATCCAGGTTCAGCATCACCTTACCCTTGGCACGCAACAGAGCCTCCTCCAGCGTTGGAACATTATGAATGGTACGGATAGCGCATCCGTTCTTCAGCTTCAAGGTCTTGATATAAGCCAGCGTCGTATCCGCAATAGCCCCTTTTCCGGTTGTCGTCCTGTTCAGCGTTGCGTCATGCATCAGAATCAGTTGACCGTCTTTTGTGCGCTGAACATCCAGTTCAACAATATCAACTCCCATCTTAATGGCATTGTCAATAGCCTCTAAGGAGTTTTCGGGGAAATTACGCCAGTCACCCCGATGCGAGGCAACAATTACCGAACTGTAATCACAATTCAACAGTTTCTCCCTAATCTGGGAAACTCGGTCCTGAGCAACTGCACTAATGGCAATCAGCGTCAACAGCGATAATAATAATTTCTTCATGGTCATTCTCGACTGATTTAAATACTACACTTTCGACTGCAAAGATAAGGAATAATTTCCGATACTTACAATAAAACGGCACTCAAGTTTTGTATGTTAAGAAGATGCAGGCAAAGAAAAACTGAGAAAAATGATTATTTTATTGAATTTATTTTGATTCGTGACTATATTATGAGTGAATGATAAGGAAAGAATAAAATCACAATAAAACCAATTAAAACTTAATATAATATGAACTCAACAACTATTACACTCACTTCTCTTTCTCAAATTCGTCGTTTCTTTAATACCCTTAAAACCAAAAAAGTTTCTATCCTCTCCTCTAACAACACCTATTACCCTTATTCCATAACATTCAAAACTAAAACCACAAAACAAGCCAACAACCTTCTTAAACATCTACATCTTTCACCTTTTCAACCTTCTTTCGCCTTA
>CALEMB010000018.1 GCA_937902805.1 uncultured Bacteroidales bacterium | reverse complement strand
CGATCTAAAGTCCCTTTTTTAGTCGAAATTTTATGGAAAAAGTCCCTTTTTCTTGCTGGAATAAATTGATTTATATATTTTTGCAGAAAAATTGATAAGCCATGCTATATAGGAAGTATGAAAAGCGCATCGAAGAGTTCTTCCGTGAGAAGCCGAACAAGATTCTTTTGGTGAATGGTGCCAGGCAGATTGGCAAGTCGTATCTTATCCGATATGTCGGCAAGAAGTTGTTCAAGAACTACATTGAAATCAACCTCAAGGAGGACAAGGAAAGCTTGGGCGTTTTTGCTACGGTGAAAAGCACTACTGACTTCTACATGCAGTTAGGTGCCATTGCCGGAAATCGTCTTGGCACCAAGGAAAACACCTTGGTCTTTTTGGATGAGATTCAGAGCTATCCTCATTTGATGACGATGCTGAAGTTCCTGAATCAAGAAGCTCGGTATACATACGTGGCAAGCGGCTCGCAGTTGGGTGTAGCTTTGTCGGAGACCGCATCGGTGCCTATTGGGAGTGTCGAAATAGAGGAGATGTATCCTCTCGACTTCGAGGAGTTTCTGTTGGCCATGGGCTGCGGACAAGAAACCATCGACGGCATGAAGGAAAAGTTCCTTTCAGGGGAGTCGCTCAATGAATCGTTGCACAACTACATGTTGCAGCAGTTCAAGGTCTATCTTCTTGTTGGAGGTATGCCCGATGCCATTAACAAGTTCTTGGAAAACAGGAATATATCGCATGTCAGGAAGGTGCATCGCGACATCCATGAGCTTTATAGAATTGATGCCTCGCAATACGATACGGAGAAGAAGTTGCTGATTAGGAAGATTTACGACATGATTCCGTCCATTATGGAGAACAAGAAGAAGCGGATTGTCGTGAAGCGTATCGAGGAAACCGCCAGCCACAAGCAGTTCAGTGACTATGCCAACGAGTTTGAGTACTTGACCAATTCAGGTATTGCCTTCGGTGTGCAAGCTGTCAGCAATCCCAGGTTCCCTTTGGCGGAATCAGAAAGCAAGAACCTGATCAAGCTTTATTTGAACGATGTGGGGCTGCTGACGAACCTCTTGTATGGACTCAACATCAATGCTGTGCTGCAAGACGATAGGAGTATCAATCTCGGTTCGGTATATGAGACGGTGGTGGCTCAGGAGCTTCATGCCCACGGCTTCACGTTGCATTATTACGACAACAAGCAGAAGGGCGAGGTGGACTATCTGATTGACGACTACGAGCACCTGACCGTGTTGCCCATTGAAGTGAAGTCGGGCAAGGATTACACTGTCCACAGTGCTTTGATCAATTTTATGAACACGCCCGACTACCATATCCAAAAGGCGGTGGTCTTGAGCAACGAAAGGGAAGTCTCCATTAAAAATGGCATTACTTATCTGCCCGTTTATTATTGCATGTTCTATAAGCGGGATTTTGTGCGGGACGAGGGGACTTTGGTGATACCGGAGATTGAACTACCTTAAATTTGAGAAATGATTCTTATTTTGTTTACCAATTTGAAAATTTCTGTATTTTTGCCAAAATTAAGAGTTTGTTTAAATTTCAATTCGATAACTTGTTAAGCATGATTTTTGAGAAGGCGATTTGAATCAAGGCCTCCGAGGATTCGGAGTGGAACTCGTAGTCCAAGGCAATCCTCCTGAAGTTATACAGCCAAGCGAAAGACCTTTCGACAATCCATCTCAAGGGGATGACATTGAACTTCTTAGGGCTTTCATCGGGCCGAAGCACAACTTCAAGTTGGCATCCAAGCTTCTTTCTGACCATGTCCTTCAGTCCGTCGCCCCTGTAGCCGCCGTCGGCAAGTATCTTCTTCAGCCTTGGGAACTTGTGGGCGAGTTTCTCTAATGCCGATTCGGCACCCTTGCTGTCGTGTATGCTCGCTTCGTGGACGGAGACGGCCATGGGGAACCCCATCGTGTCAACCACGACTTGGTCTTTCCTCCCTTTTATCTTCTTGTTGCCGTCAATGCCACGCTCCTTGTCCACATGCTGCGATGTCTTGGCACTCCTCGAGTCTATGATGCCGAGGCTCGGGCTTTCCTCTCTTCCAAGCAAGACGCGCAGCTTCTCTCGCAGTGTGTCCATGACATCCTCAAAGACTCCCTCGCGCTTCCACTTCGTAAAGTAGTAGAACACAAGGTTGTATGGCGGGAAGTCCTTGGGGATCATCCGCCATTGGCAGCCTGTCTTGTTGATGTAGAGTATGCAGTCCATGATGTCCCTGAGCGAATATTTCCTTTTTCTTGTCGTTGGTTCCAGAATTTTTTGCAATATTTGCCACTGATTATCGGTAAGGTTAGTTGGGTATCCTCTATTCATGTCTAAATGATTGGAAACCACAAAGATACGAATAAATATCCAATTAACCTACTGATTATCAATTATTTATATAACTTTTTTTCATCGTCAATACAATTCTTTTTTGTCCATTTTTAAACAGCTTCTCAGTTTAACCAGCAAAAATCTGTCAAGCGATTTCAGGAAAACACATTCATTTTTTTGCTGATTACAATTTACCACTATACACAACCTCCCCGTTGCGATATTCCCATAATGAATCGCAAACGGATTCGGGCCTACCTGAGATAATTTTGGCTGGCTGAGAATCATAATCACAAAGATATACATGTCTGTCCTTCGCTATGTTCAGTCCATAAAACACCATCCCTTTGCGTTTTTCGTTTTCAATCAGTTCCATCGATTCTTCTCTAACGGGAGTCCAGCCAAAGTCGGAAATGCAAAGCACATCGGCAGCGTCATAATCTCTTTCGTTCGGCATGATGTCGGTGAAAAGCCATCGGAACAGTTCGTCTTCATTGTTGCCACCCATTCCTGCGACACTGAGAAATTCCAAAACATCCTTCTTTTGCTCTCCAATGTTGTGTAAACGAAACAGTTCATGTCCTTCGGAATAACGCACAACCAATACTGGACGATGATTTCTTTGGGCGATAATGCATATGGCCATTGTGAGTGCCTTTGCAACAAGGACTGGCTCTCCTTTCATTGACCCACTAGTATCCATACAGATAATGACGGGGCCATCACGGTGTTTTTTGCCTTTGGTGTCATGCGAGGTGGAGGCAAACACCTGCAAACGTCGAGTGGCATAATACTTATAGAACACGCTTTGCGTAGCTGGCTCTGAGAGTAAGGCAAGTTCCGTCGGGAGAAGGCTGCTAAGGTCATTGCCTACAGTGATGCCTCCAATGTCGCTTTTGGTTGCCGTAGAAAATGAACCCGCCGATGACATAATGCCGTCACCGCTCCGTCCGATAAGTTTGGCCAAGCGAATCAAAGAAGGCGGCACATTGGTGAGGAAACGGTCTTCCAAAACTTTCTGTCTCTCAAGACTATGTCCCATGAAGCCTTCCGGATTATCGTTATAGGCTTTCTCCTCCATGTCATCATTGTTGGCGTCAGATTCCGTATGTTCATCAGGGTTCTCATCTTCCTTCTCTTCCCTGGAATCGGTTTTTTCTTTCCCCTCGTCCTTTTTTGGCTTCGTAAGCTTCCAGGACAAAACCAAATCTGCTTCATCATCTTTTTCCAAAACTGGATGAAAGCCCTCTTCAATCCCTTCGCCATTCAACAAATCCTCCAATGCTTGCCGTATTTTCTTGATGGCATTGCTATTGACATCCTTCACTTTGTCGAATTTCAGCCTTTCGTCATCATATGCCCTGACCACATCCATGCACAGCTGCATCCAATTGTCGAGCATTTCGTCCATTCTAAAGAAAGCATCGCTCTCAGTCAGGTTGGGAATGGCCATCAAATCCTCGGCAAAGTTTTCCAAGCATCGCTCGGCACGGCTACGCCACGAAGCATAACCTGCCACATGCATCTTGAACCTTGGATCGCATACAGCATTCATCAGCATTTGACGAATGAGGTCGACATCGTCGGTGCAACGCTCCTTCAGCCTTTCTGCCACATCGACACGCTGGTATTTCGCATCAACCGAGATATTCAGCAGCTTCCGTATAAGTGGACTGTATTTCATCAGAATCCCTTCCGTCCGACTTCATTTCTCATATTGGCAAAGGCACTCTGCATAAATGGGTAATCGCCGTAGGATTGCAAGAAGATGTTGTTTTCAACCATATTGGCAAAAGCCTTTTCAAGTCCGTCGGCTTCTTTCACCACGTTTCCCATCATGTCCTTGACTGACCCCGACCGTAGTGTTGTAGTCCGTTTCAACGGATATGCAAAAGAATTGATGTAAAGTCCGTCATCGGTTCTCGTCACGGCAAGGCTTGTGGGCGTTTCACTAAGCAGCAAATGGCCGTCATCTGTCATCACGCCATAGCGGACATCGGTTTTTGACAGGCTTTCGTAATCTATCTTTTCGATAAGAATCTCTTCGTCGCCAACGGTGAAAACATAGTTTTTTCCATCGGGAGAGATAGGCTCGCCCACGGGTTTGGTGAATTTTTTCCCTTCAATGCTTCCCCAAAAATCGATGTGGAACCGCCTCATGTTCTCTGCAATGGCCTGCCCCACAAGCCTTCTGACAGAATATGCTTGATCTTGGTTGTCCCAAAGCGTATGGATTAACAAAAGGCAGTCGGAAACATCAACGCTATCGCGGTCATTAAGGTAGGCTGAAGTACGCATCACACCCACGATTTTCTTCCATCGGCGGTCAGAAACATACGGTGGTTCAACAAGGTCAGTCTTCGTCACATCCACGGCTTCATTCATGTTGTCGCGGGTTTCAGAAAGGGTTTTCCTGATGGAATAAATGAGTTCGCTGACTTCCAAAGGCACTTTCACTGTGCTTGAGGCTTTTTGGATAGCCTTGAATTCTTCGTCAGTAATCTTGAGGTCTTCCGCAATATTACAATTCTCTGGCTGTTCGGTGATGAGGCTGAGGAAGGCTTGCCGTTCCTCGATGGGTTTCACCACATAGCGGATAAGGAATCTATCCCAAATGGCTTCCAGTCTTTCATCTTCGGCGGGCAACTCGTTGGAAGCGGAAATGACAGCCTTCAACGGCAAGCCAATGTCGGTTTTGCCGTTGCGGTATATCTTTTCGTTGAGGACAGTCAACAAGGCATTTTGGATGGCAGGACCCGCTTTCCAGATTTCATCAAGGAAAACCACATCAGCGGTGGGCAGGTAGCCGTCCACAATACGCTCGTAGGTGTCTTCGTCCTTCAACTTGCTGATGCTCACAGGGCCAAAAATCTCATCTGGTGTGGAGAATCGGCTCATCAAGTACTCAAAGCCTTGACTGTCTTTGAAGGCCATTTTCAGCCTTCGGGCTATCATACTTTTTCCTACTCCGGGCAGTCCCAAAAGGAAAATGGATTCTCCCGACAACGCACCAAGCAACGACAATGCGATGATTTCTTCACGCTCAAAAGTCCCTGCGCTCATGGATTCTAGTAATGTATTGATTCGTTCTTTCATGGTTTCTGTTTTTTAGAAGGGTGCCACCATATCCAAAATGTCTTCATAACTGAGTTTGTAGCTTTCGCCCGTGCCGTCGAGGATGTTGTCCGACAGGTCTTGCTTCTTTTCGTGGAGGGTCAGAATCTTCTCCTCAATCGTTTGGCTGCTGACGAGCCGTATGACCGTCACGACTCGTTTTTGGCCCAAGCGATGGGTGCGGTCCATAGCCTGATTCTCAATGGCGGGATTCCACCAAGGGTCGAGCAAAATGACATAATTAGCCGCAGTCAAGTTGATGCCCAAGCCTCCTGCTTTTAAGCTGGAAAGGAAAAGTCTGCATTGGCCTTTCTGGAACTGGTTAACCATATCTTGCCGCTTCTCCATCGGGGTTTGGCCATCGAGATAAAGGAAGTCCCATTTCCTTTTTTTCAGTTCGGGTTTGAGTATTTCCAAATAGCTGGTAAACTGACTGAAAACCAAAACGTTGTTTTCAGGGTTTTCAGTAATGGATTCAAGGAGTTCCATCAAAGTGACGGTCTTGGACGACGGCTCAGCCCATTTCTCATGCACCAACCGCATGTCACAGGCAGCCTCGCGAAGTTTCATCAGTTCGGCGAAGAAGTTGATGTCCAAGGCCTTGGCTTCCTCGCGTTCTTTCTTCGATTTGTGTCTCTTGAACTTGACTTCAGCCAAACGCCGCATTTCCTCATACACCTTCCGCTCCTCGTCGTTCAACTCAACCAGATATTTGTCCACAATCTTTTCGGGGAGTTCGGTCAAAACTTCCTTCTTGGTACGACGCAAAATGAACGGTGTGGTGAGGTCTTTTAGTAGCATCAAATGACGCTTGTCTAAAGGCGGGATGATGAAGTTGTCGCGAAACCGCGCCCAAGGGCCAAGCAGTCCTGGATTGATAAACTGGAACAAGTTCCAAAGCTCGGCAAGGTTGTTTTGCAAAGGCGTACCTGTCATCATGATACGGCTTTTGGCTTTCAGTTCCATCGCTGTTTGTGAGGCTATGGTTTGACGGTTCTTTATCTGATGTGCCTCGTCCAAGCAAATCACATTCCATTCCTTTCTCGTCAAGGCGGAGTATTCCGTGGTCAGCAAGCCGTAGGTGCAAAGCAGCACATCGTTTTCCTTCGCATCGTGAATGACGGATTGCCTTTTGGAGACCTTGTTCAACACAATGACATTGAGTTTCGGGGCAAACCGTTCTGCCTCCGAAGCCCAATTCAAGATGACAGATTTCGGCATGACCACCAACGAAGGGCCTTTGTCGGCTTTGTAAGTAAGGAAAGTCAGGGCTTGAAGGGTCTTGCCCAAGCCCATGTCGTCGGCCAAACAAGCCCCAGCACCCCATGCGTCCAAGCGGCACATCCAGCGGAAACCTTCCTTCTGATAGTCACGCAATGTGGCTGTCATGCCTTGCGGAATCTCAGGGGTTAAAGCGTATGCGGCTTTGGTCTTTTCCTTAAATTCGGCATAACCTCCGTCAGTGTGGGCGTTAAGTCCTTCTATCATGTTGGCCAAAGCCCCCACTTGGTATTTGGAGACACTCCGAGCCTTGCTGCCTTTGGAAGGAAGGGCGTTCATTGCGGCAATGTGCTTTTTCAGCGTCTCGCTCATGCGTATATATTCCTCGTCGTTGAGCTTGACAAAGCCCTTGATGTCGCTCGTGCTGCACATCGCAATCAGCTCTTGAAGCGAATAGGTTTTGCCCGCCATCTTGACCTCGCCCACCACGGTAAACCATTCCTCATCGCTGTTCACCCAAATATTGATGCTTGATGCCTTCACATCACCCTTGAATTTCAGCACCTTGCCTTCAGGCCACTCTACAAAAAACTGATTTTGATGGTCAAAAACAAAAGCAAGTAACAAAAGCAATCCTTCAGATGACCAAACCTTGAAATCCGTGTAGCTGATGGATTCTGCTTTTGCGTTGGTTTCCAAAAACTCTGCAAGTTGCTTGTAATTGGACAACTCAAGGTTCAGGTTGCGACGGACACAATGCGTGAGGCCTTCCACCTCATCATATACGGTTTCATCGCCCTCAGCAGGAATAAATCGGGCAGTTCCGTCGGGCAAGGCGGTGGTCATGACGCTGACACTGTAATCCGTCTTGGTGGGGACAATCCTCACGGCCAAGGTTCCCGAACTTTCTACAGCGGGTTCCTCCAATGCGTCAAGAAGGTTCTCACGGACCTCTATCATGCCGTGCAAACTTTCGATGGTACGCCTCAGGCTCATCAGTGCCGATGATGGGAAGCGTTTCATCTGCAAAAACCGTTTCAGCACATCGCGTTGCAAGGCATTGGTAGTAATGAGGGTGTAACATCCCTCCGATTCGTACCGCACACTATGATGAGGCACTTTTCCTGTTGCGTCCAAGGCGACATTAGACTGAATCTCGATGAACGCTCCCGCGCCCCGAAATTCGAGGTATGGCTTTTCCTCATCGATAGTGACAGGAACGCCCTTACCGTCAAAATGATAGCCGTGCATCAGGCGGTCTGTCCCGACCAATTGCGGCACCAACACATCAATGGCCTTTTGGACTGGACTCCCTTTTTCCAACCTAATGGCTATGGCCACATCCGAACTATCCATACAGTCATAACCCGTATCTGCCATTTGCGAAAGGGAAAGCAGTTGACCTTCGCGCCATGTGCCGTCAGCCCTTTGGACTTGTTCCACCACAGCTTGCAAGTCCTTCCCGTCCACATAATAGACCACCCGCTTGGCTTGCCCAAGCTGATGCTGGTTCATTTGGTCGCCGATGTCGCTGAGCAGCACCTCCCAAGAAGCTTTTTTCCGAATCGTACTAAGCAGGGGCTGACCCCCGTATAGTTCCTGTAACTGCTGCTTGGCCACAGGGCCGATGGGCAAATACGCCGACAGCTCGTGCTGCAACAGCTTTGCCGAATGTAACGGTTTGTTCAATACTCCTGTTTCGAGTCCGAAAAAATTGAAAACGAGGTATCTCCATGTTCGCGACAGGGTGTCTTTGTGGAAGTCAGTCAGGTGATTCATCTGCCGTAGAATGCTGCTTCTAACGGTTTCTATGTCGTTGTCGATGTAGGTCAAAAGGATGTTGAGGCCAGTGTTCTCCGAACTGAAACGGATGCGGCTTGATTGCTTGAACTTTTCGTACCACTCTTGGTAAGTCTCGCTGTCCTTGTACTTGTTTTTCAGTCGGTAAAGGAGTATTCCAAAAGCGTAGTTGAACATCGATGAAGGGAAAGCTCCTTTTTGGTTCTTCACCATCTTCACAGCATTGGTGAACTGGGTAAAGGCATCGTCAAGCTTGCCTTGGTACATCAGTCCCATCGCCTTAACCGCCATCGACCATATTGTCGGCTTCCCTGTTGGCTTTGAGGACGTTCCGTAAAGGAAGTATCGGAAAGCAGTGATTTCATCCATGATTTCGTCGTGATGGGCATTGTCGGCGGGAATGGCCTCCGACAGCGGTACAAGATAATCGTCACCCAATTCGTCGTTGGCGAACAACTCGTATAGGGTTTCGTCCACCATTTGCTGGAGTTCATCCCCGTTAAGTAGCCGCATATACCGTGCATCGCTGACGGCCTGTTCTTGGATGTAGCGAAACAAGTTAAAATGTTTGTCGCCAATTCCGATGTATGGCCGTGTCAGTTTTGCAGCCCCCTCAAAATCGTCCTTGACTAGTTTTTGGGCCAGATTCCAAAGGTATTCAGCAGTACTAGTATTAGTAAAACTCAACGTGTTAAACGCCTTGACCCACGACGGATAATGTTTCGACAGGCACATTAATATCTTAAGATGGTGCCGAGGATGAACGAAAGAAGTCAATTCCAGCACACCGGCTGAAGTCAGCTTTTGTGCCGTGGCCCTAAATTCTTGAGTGCTGATTTTGAACTTCTTGCAATAAAATTCAGCAGCTTTGCTATAGTTGCGATAGGCCATATAGCACAACTGCCGGAACTCTTCCAAAGTCAGTTCGGGGTACAGCTCCAAGTAAGGCTCTTTTTTCTTCTTCATGGGCGCAAAGTTACGCAAGTTTCGCGAGACACACGTGTTACAGTTTTATTTCCCGGCACATTATCTTGGTTTATATCATTAGAAGCCAATTCCTTCCCAACCCAAAGAATCTCCAAAGACTTTCTTCAGGTTAAATTGCTTTCCTTCGTTTTTTCTCTCTTTCCGTTCCTTCTCCGCCCGTTCCATCAGCAGCCAGAGGCTTTCATAATGTTGAATGCGGTCTTCGTCTGATGTTGGTAATGTCCTGATGCTTTGGCAATGAGGACATCGCGAGGGGAAAGGAGAAGAATAGGGGTGAGGCTCAATGTCGTTGGCGGAGAATGTTGACCCACATTGGGTGCATTTGAATTCCCGCTTTCCTTTATCGACGAGACTATCGTTATAGCTCCAGTTTCTACTGAGATGCGAAATGAACGATGACGCTTCTTCCATATCCCAAATCCTCTGATAAAAACCCTTGTCGGCTTCCGTCGGGCAGGTTCTTTCTCCTCCACATTTGGGGCATGGCCGGGGACTTGAATAGGTGTAGGCGTTTTCAGAAGAACCTTGTGTCCTCATTTCCTTTTCGATGTTGTCGGCCTCAAAGGTTTTACCGCACTCGGAGCAAACGAACTGGATAGGCTTCGGTTGGGGTTTCTTTCCTTCCCTCTTCTTCTCAAAATGTTCCTTGATGCCCTCGTAGGCCATCATTGGCGATATCCAGACCACGGCCAATGCCATCCCGATGGTCTCAAAAAACCTTGTTACTATTGAATTGTTTTTTTTCTTTTGGTTTTTCATGGCTCCAAATAGTTAATGTGTGTGTGTTCTATGACGTTTCTTTTTAGTTTTATGTTGTTGTCTTTTTCTACGTTGTTTGCGATACCATTCCTTCCGTCTTTCTCGCTCGGCTTGTTTTCTCTGCTCCAGTTTCAGGGCTGCCTCTTGCTCCTTTTGCTTCCTTTCCTCTTCATCTGCTACATCATACCTCGCGTTCTCCTCGTCCAGTTTTTCCTTGCGGATTTTCTTGATTTCGACGATTTCTTCTGGGGTGAACAGCCTTTCAAGCACCTCATCCTTAATCCTCGTTCTGCCGCTCCAAGCCGCTTCTTTGACGTATTCATCGTCATACAAATCGTCGGCCAGAAAAATCTCGTCGTTGCGGCGTTCCCTTTCCGCCCTCTCAAAATAGCGTTCCGCTTCTTCTTTCTTCTCCTTTGGCGTGAAGCCGTAGAAAGTAAGGTGCCACAGGCAAATGGCGGCTAACTTTGTATCGGTGCATTTCAGGTCTTTAGCTCTCTTCACAGGATAGCCCAAACACTCATGCCACCTCATCCCCTCCAAAACGCCGATGTAAGGCTCATGATATTCGTGGTCACATTTCGCCAAGAAGTAATCCTCGCCGTGTGCCTTCACCTTCATGTCCCTGATGCAGTGGACCGCTCTCAGAAACGCTCCTCCCAGATGGCTCATCTTGGGGTCGAAAGCAATGATGATGTCCATCATGGTGTCGAAATTGCTTTTCATGATGAGTTCCCTGAGCGTGAGCGGTCGAGGACCACGCCAGTCGAGTTTTGTCCAAAAAGGGTGTTTGTTTTTCATGACTGCTCCTGTTTTGATGTGTCTGTTGTTTTCCCGTTAGATCCACCGTCGCTCAAAGCCCATATCACGAACCAAACCACTGCGCTGACGGCATGGATGACCCAAGCCCACCACGGTGCATGGATGGCGAGGAGGACAAAGAATGAAATGACATAATCGATAAAGAAAAAGGTGCCCATAATGCATTGGTTTTAATAACGGCTGCAAAACTATAGCGCCCTCACCAATGCACAAAGGAATGTAGTAATTTATAGTAGGGAATGGGGGTGAAACCAACCTAATTAAAGCAGTTGTGTCAAATCACAGTGAAACATTGTTCGAAAAGCGTTGGCATCAGCCTTCACGCGCATTTTTTCCTCTTTCGATGCCTTCTCGTTCTTTTCCATTTCAGCAAAGAAAGCGAGAGCATCCGAGCCTTCCAATACAGGTGTCGCTTCTATCGGTTTTGCCATAATCTTTTCTCCTTTCAATGATTTCCGCTTGCAAAATACACATTTTCCGAAAAACAACAACGACTTCAAAAACGTTTCAACCTGATTTCCTCATCGCTGCAAAGCTTATACACCTCGTTTCGGATGTAGTCTTCGAGGCTTTGGACGTTCTTCTTGTTAGCGCCACCATTGATGATGTTAAGGAATATACGTGATGCCGATTCAATTCTCACCTCGGTTTCATCCGTTCCTGTAGCAGCGATATGGATGGTAATATTCTCGCCAAAAGAGAGCAGACTCATCCCATGCCTCGCCGTGATGGTGAAGGTTTGGTCGTTACACTCGATACGCTTGAACTGGCCGCATCGTTCTATTGCCTTCTTGGTGGCAGTATAGACACGTCGGGTGTTTTGGCTGAAGTTGAGAGTGGATTTACGCACAATTCTGAGAATTACAATAATGCGATTGCCAGTCCAATAGCCAAAGCTACTATCACACCGCCCATGACCCAAAAGAGCCATTTGTTGGATTTTCCATTATTCTTTGGTTGAACTTTTTTTTCTGACGAACTAGAAACAATGGGTTTGTCCTGGTATTCGCTCATTGGGTAGAATTCAACATGGCATCTTCTTGTATAGGTGTTCTTGTTTTGACTCATGCTCTCGTTAGATGTTTCACAGCCTCCCGACAGTCCGACAACAACCGTGTTAATCTCTGCCTCCAGTTTCCTTCTTGTTGATTCAGAAATAGATGCAGAAGATGCCATTGATAAGGTAAGAGAGCAATCCCTCAATCTTCCTTCAAGTCGGCTTGAACAGCACCTTTGCCATTCTTGATTGTGCTGTAGCCAAACGGTATCCTTTGGAACATAAGGCCCGTGGGTTATGGAGCGGTCGTATGATTTTCCTTTCACCAGCAATTCTTTCGTCTGGGTGTCCAATTCGGCTTGATTATCGGACGAAACGGCTGCTTGGCCGCCCACTCCCTTGTATTGTCCCCCTCCGTGAATCTCAACACTCTCTTTGTTTTTATCTGTCTGGCTTTTCGACTTGACATCAGAAAATTCGATGCGTTTTGCTCCGAGACAGTCCATAACCCAACAGAATTCCTCTAACTCATCCCTGAAAAGCTCTACATCATACCTTTCGTATGGGATGTAAAGATTGGCTTTGTAAGGATGGCAGACATACAAGGTCTGTTCTTTTGGCTGGCCGACAAAAGTCATTTCCGTTGGTAAATAACCGATGGGAAGGACATACAAATCTTCAGGCAATTGGGCAAGTTTATCATCCAAATCTCCAGGAACCAAATATACGAAACGCCTTTGTTGTTGGGGGATTTCAAGGAAACGGTTCACATACGAGTTTTGGATAGTCCTAAACCGTTGGCTAAAGCTCTCCTTGGAAAGATAAAAGCTATCTTTCTCGGCTTTTTTGTGATGCAAGATTTCCTTCATTGCAGAGTAAGCATCAGCAGAGCCTCTCCCTTCACCCATAATACAGCCTTTCAACGCCCTTGAATTAGGATCTGGAATCAGTTTTATCGACCGATTGATGTGTTCCAGTGCCTTGGATTTCTCTCCTTGCTCCATATAGACATAGGCGAGAGCATCGTGCAAGACCGCCTCTGTATCAACAACACAGTTTTCATCAGCTAATTCATTCTGTAGGAGGCCAATGTATTCCTGTATTTCGTTATGATTCTTCGCAGCAAGTACGGCATGAACTCTTTCAACATTGCCGACAACTTCATGCCAAAGGGTAAAGGAGTTTGTCTCGTCTCCTTCATCTGTATTTGTGCTCCATGAGGCTTTGCAATTGGGGCATGTGAATTGGTATCGGTCTCCAACGATGGCACTAGCAATGCCTTCTGGCGTACCAGAAACGCCGCCAAAAACCTTCCCCGCAACCTTCCCCAAATTACCTAGATATTTGCCGCCAAAACTACCAACGGATTCTGACTGGCCAAGTACCGTCCCCACCATACGGTCAATGGCACTCTTTGATGTGGCTTCACAATAGTAGCCACAATTGGGACATTGTTGAATGATTGATGTCTTCATGATGCTGTATTTTATTTTTTTTGTTTTATTGGTTCCACTTTTCATTAAATGCTTCTTGGGTCATTATTCCTTTCTCCAATTTTTCTACGTCTTTTTCCTTTTCATTCTTTTCTTCCCCATCAAAGTATAACTCAAGGGTAATCTTCTTACTTATTCGCATTTTAGTTTGAGCTTCAATTCTTCCATCAACCTTGAATACTTTTACTTTTGACAAAGACATTGCTGCCTCTAAACTTTGATTGAGGTTTTGTGTATAGTCAAACGAGAATGTCCTTTTGTTTATAATATGGCCTTCCCCTCCCATTGTTTTTTTATCACGAAATTCTATCAAATCAATTAACTCTTGGTCTTTTTCAAGATGATTCTCAAATAAGTATTCTCTAGCTCGTTCAACATCCGGTTTCCCTCCTTCTTTAAAACTGATATTCAAATCGTATTTGGAATTCTCCTCGCTTTCTTCCTTAAACTCAGCATTAGCCTTTCCTTTAAACAATCCGGCTCTTGTTTTTAATTCGGCCCTCAACCTGCTAAATGTGTATTTGATAGTATGCAGATGACATCTATAGAAGGTCGCTCCCAACATTCCTGCAATCTTTGCGATTTGTGCATCACGATCCTTTTGTATGTTGGCCTCTACTTGGTTAACATCATCAAGCAATAGAAACACTCCCTTTTTAAATGGATGTTCAATGTAACAGAAACCTTCTAAAAAGCCTTTGCCATCGTACGTCGTGACTAAGGAATTCTTATTTATTCTATCTTCAGAAATAATAGCCACCAAAGGGTCAACTACTTTTTTGTCTTTTGTGTAACGGAAATTGTCCGCTTTCCCTATCGTGGTGACAAAAATAACAGGTTTGTTTTCCATATCAGATAAGAATTAACAACATTAATATAATAATAACAATAGAAAGCAAAACCATTTTTCTTCTTTTCCTATGCTTTTCTATTGTTTCCTTGATACCATCTAATATCACTGGGTCAATTTTACCACCGTAAATATCTAAGTATTGAACGAGTGTTTGGCAAACATCTTTAAACTTTAACCCAGATATAAAGAACATAATCGGGATTCTTCTGTTTCGTATATCAACATAGTCATCTGTTAGGTATGTACTAATGTTAATACTATTCAATCCTGAATATATTTCAAGAGAATCAGATTTGAAAACCTGATGACCTCTAGGAAACGCTAGCTTTGAAAACACTTTCTCCCTCAACGGATTGTCTTGAGAAAGAGAAGACCCGTTATAGAATAGATAATCGTTCCCTTTTAATTCTTTGTCTTGAACAAACAGAGCAGCATTCATTTTAGCCTTGATTAAATAAGTCTATTTTAAAATTCTCAATTTCAGTGAAATCTGGAACAAACACGTTTCTATCTTTATCAATCATCTCGTCACGACCAAAAGACATGATTCTAATATGGTCATCATCAATGATTATTTCTTCGTTTTCTTTTTTCATATCTTCAAGTAGATGACTTTTTATATCGTTCCTCCTATACAAATCTCTAATTTTGTCATAGTAAGATCCAATAATATATACGTCTTTAAGATCTATCCTCTTTTCCATCAACCCAACAATTCGACCAAGTACGTGATCTCTTTCTTCAGTATCATTCATGTATTTTTCTGTGTTAAAAACCAGTATGATGACCGTTTTCCTTTTTATCATCTTATTGTAGTGATACCTGAAACTTTCAGATCCACCATAATCCCATCCTTGTTTTATTCTTATTTGTTTGTCCCCAATTGGAAACAGCACTTTAGGGAGTAGTTTTTTCCCCGTTCCGTCATCTATAAGCTTATTGTACTCCAACCCTCTTATGGTTTTGTTCAGAATGGTTTTTCCCACACCCTGAGTGCCTATGACAACAATATCATATGTTGTTACTTTCATACCTATTGTACTGATTTAAGTTTACATTCGTTTTATTTTCCATATCACCCTATCCTTTCCACATCCAAATAAGCCATGCTCAATGCCCCGGCTTTTTTGATGTCAATTCCGTAAATCCGCATGAAGGCATCCGCCACGGCTTGGCCGCAGTTGGTCGTCACGGGGTTGCTCATGCTGTTGCTGGGCACATCCACCGACATCCCTTTTTCAACACGGATGCCGCTGGTCAATTTCGATTGTTTTACTGTAATTCTGTATAACATAGTCGTGTAATATTAATTGGTTGAACTTTCGCTTGAGTCATCTTGTGTCAATTCAGTTTCTTTTTCAGCATACACTTCTTCGAAAGGTCTGCCGTTGGGTTCGTAATAGTTTCGGGTGCTTCTTGCCAATTGTTTCCACAATTCTCCCAAACGGGCGTTTTCTCTGGCAACAATTCCGTGATAATAACAAACAGAAACAATTATCATCGCCTCCCAATCACGCTTCTCAGCTTCGGCATACCAATATTCAAAAGTGTCATTTTTGACACGATAGGGCTTCGCTTCCATCTGCTCCCATTTTTCGTATTCGGCACGGTGGTGTTCCACGCCCTTTTCAGAACCTATTTTTGAATAGATCTCCATCTGGCTTCGATGAAAACGCAAACGTAACTCTTTGTCAGCAACAGGTTTAATCCACGGAGCAGTCTTGTCAATAATTATTGGTATTGTTTTGTCGGGAATGTACTCCAAGCCGGCCATCCACTCGAATTTTTCCACATAATAGGCCGTCATAAAAAACTGTTCCATCGCAAACATCGGTGGCATGTTCTTGTGGAAAACAACCGTGGACAAATGACCTCCACCAGCATCGTAGGTCACACTAAACTCTTTTCGTAAACTTGGCTTTTGTGCCACTTCTATGAGCTTGTCGGTCAGTTTATCTATCAATGGGGATTCGTCAATAAAGAAAGGTTGAAGAATCTCCATTATTCTTTTACCCTCTTCGTTTCCGCTTTCGGCGGCTTGTTTGTATAAAGCGAGAGCCTTTTCTTCATTTTCTTTGTTTTTTTCGCAACCTTTTCCTGAATAATACATTTCACCAAGGTTGAGCATGGCGTATGTATTACCTTTTTCGGCATCCTCTTCGAGCAATTGCAATGCTTTTTCGTAATTCACCGTAGTGCCACGTCCATAATAATATGCCTCACCGAGAAAATATCCGGCGGATTTCACGCCCTTATCATAGGCTTTGGAGAAATAATCGAATGCTTTATTATAGTCTTTCTCAACCCCTCGCCCCAATTCATAACTTTCTCCTAATACGAGATATGCCAAGTCTTCTCCTAAATCAGCAGCTTGTTTAAGGTATTCAAACGATTTCTCGTATTCCTTTGTTTCTTCAAATGCGAGACCTAAATAAAAAGCGGGAAGGCGTTTGTCATCTTCTTCAGCACATTCCAACGCCTCGAAATAACAATCAATGGCTTTTTGCAAATCTTTTTCAAAATACTGTCCGTCTTGGTATAAGCTGCCAATTCTACATATTGCTTCAAAAGTGCCAAGTTCTTTGGCTTTTTCATACCACCCGACGGCCTTCACAAGATTTTGTCCCTCTGGTAATCTGCCATAATTGTATAAATCCCCAAGTTTTACCATTGCATCAGCATTATCTTGGCTTGCTGATTTCATATACCAATCAAAAGCTTTATCAATATCTTTTCCAGATGACAGATTTCCACTACTATATAAATCTCCAAGGTTCACCATCGCTTCTGCGCATCCTTGCTTGGCAGATTTCATATACCATTCAAAGGCCTTTTCAACATCAATTTCAACTCCTGCATCCCCCATTTCATAGAAGAGACCAAGTTCGTTTTGGGCTTCAGCATGGCCTTTATTGGCTAATTCCACGTAGATAGGCAAGGATTTCTCATACTCCTCTGCCTCATCGTATTGCTGGGCTAACTCGAACAAAGCATCATCGTCATTGTCTTTTCTATAAATGTCATCCATGATAGACTTGCCTTCCTTTGGCCCGCAAATCCCACCAAGACAGGCGTTTGTGTTTAATGAATGGGGACAAGAAAAGCGTGAGACTCGATTCCATCAGTCCATCAAGCAGTAGGTATCGCCAAACACCCTTCACGAATGAACCGAAGAACAAAATTCCCACGCTTGCTTGTTATCAAATTGGTGCTTCAAGCACCTATTGACTTCAAAACAAAAGGTGAGCATCGGTCTTCGTTCCCGTGAGTTTATTGGCGATTTCACTGCTTGGAACTTAGAATGCCTTCCTTGCCGAGTCGGGATTGCTCCCCCAACTCGAATGCAAAAATAGTCATTTTTCAGACCAATGCTCAAGTCATCGATATTTTTTCTTCAGATGATTCATTGCTCGTTATTTTTGGCGAAAATAAGGGCTTCGCGCCGAAGGGCAATGGATTGTAGTAAATTATAGTAAGAAACAACGTTGTTGTCAGCATACAAATGGATAAAAGTTGTGAGCAAAATGCGCTTTATCTTGAAAAAAAATCGAGATAAAGTACAAAAAGGTCGCACTTTTTTACTTTTGGGAAGTTTTTTTCTCTACTTTTGCAGAGAAAAACAAACAAGTGCATGACATGAATAAAGCGAAGATAATCGCCCGTGAGGCAGAGATGGCAGAATTGAAGCGCTGCTATGAGTCGGACCGTTCGGAACTTGTTATCGTATATGGACGTCGACGTGTAGGAAAAACATTTCTGGTGGACACCTTCTTTGACAAGAAGTATGATTTTACATACGTTGGCGGACATAAACTGACCAAAGCGAAGCAGCTTCGTGGTTTCGCTAAAGCTTTGAAAAAGGCAGCAGGAATGAAGCTTCAGCCAAAGTTCGCTTCATGGGAGGATGCTTTTGATGCCTTGGAGGAATATATCGAGTCGCTGCCACAAGAGAAGCGGAAAGTGATTTTCATCGACGAGATGCCTTGGATTGACACACCCCAATCGGAGTTTGTGGAGGCGTTTGAAGCGTTTTGGAACGGCTGGGGCGCAAGGAGGACTGACATCATGCTGATTGCAAGCGGGTCGGCATCGTCGTGGATGATGGACAAATTGGTAGACAATCCCGGTGGATTGCATGGAAGAATCACAAACAATATCTATATCCGTCCGTTCACGCTGAAAGAAACGGAGGAGTATTTGCTGAGTCGAGGTATCCGCTGGAGCCATTACCAAATTTTGCAACTGTATATGGTGATGGGGGGAGTGCCATTCTATCTGAGTTTGCTTGACCCAGGGCAGCCTCTTGTCGGCAATATCGATAGGTTGTTTTTCCGTAAGAATGCGGAACTGAGAACGGAATTCGACGAGCTATACAATGCCGTCTTCAACAAGGCTGACAAATATCTTGAAATTGTAAGTCTTTTGAATGGGAACCATGACGGAATGTCTTTCACGGAGATACAGGAAGCAACCACACTTGATGGAGACAGGCTGACCACAGTGTTGAAGAACTTGGAACGATGCGATTTCGTAATCTCTTTCCAGCAGTACGGCAACAAGTCGCGAGGGAAACTATACCGCCTCGTTGATTTCTACACCTTATTCTATTACAAGTTTGTAGATGCCATCGACAGCAAGGACGAGCAATGGTGGACGCACAACTACAATTCTCACAGTGTGGAATCGTGGCAGGGATATGCCTTTGAGCTGATTTGTTTTACCCACATTGCCCAAATTCGCCAACGTCTTGGGATTTCCGGAATTTCGACAGCAGCGTCGTCGTGGCGTTATATCCCAGAGAAGAACGAGATTGGGAGAAAGGCACAGATAGATCTTGTGATTGAGCGGGGCGACCGAAACATCAACCTGTGCGAGATGAAGTTCAGCGTGGGACCTTTTACCCTCAAGAAGTCCTACGCCGACGATGTCCGCAGAAGGATTCAACTGTTCAAGGAGAAGGAAAAGGTTTCATACGGATTGGTTAGCACTTTTGTCACCACTTTCGGGGTTGCCGAGGGGGTAAACAAAGAGGTGGTGGATTCAGAAGTGACGGCGGAAGACTTGTTTAACTGATACGGGGCGTTTTTGCGCTTTCCCAAATTCTCACTTCTTAAATTCACAGATGTCCGGATAAAACTCCGCCATCTTTCTCCTAAATTCGGAGTCGGCGGAGTTGGAATAACTGCTGTCTCGGTCTTTCACCCACTCAGGCCCTTGGAAGAAAAGTCTCATCTTCTTGTAGTCGCCACGGTCTGAGAAGTTCCTGACAATATAGATTAGCTCGTAAGGCTTGTTGTTCTTTCCATGCCATGCTATTGCGGGCAACACCTTTCCTTCGGGGCGGCATCTTCCAGTCAGACGATAGGCGAACAGAGCTTTCACCTCGTTGTCGTCCACAATATAGCCCTTGTCGCCGAGCCAGTTGATGAAGGCCACAAAGGTCTCCACGCCTTTCCGTCTCACGGCATCGCAGAGATAGAAATGCTCCTTAGGCTGCCCTGAACTATGGCTCCATTCAAAGAAATCTGAAGGCAAAGCAAAAGGTTCCGAAGGTTGCGGCTGTTGTGCTTCTTCGTATTCCTTCCTGAAACGCTCCACCGGCATCGTGGCCAACGGATGCTCCAAGACAGGCTCGATGATTCGGATTTCCCTTGGTTTCAGCTCCGCTTCCCAGTTCCAATAATTGAACAACTGATGCCTGAAACAATCCTCACAGAATTGTCGGTAATCGCAGAAACACGCTTCAAGGTCGTAATCCTCACCGTCCTCTTCCGCAGCCTCAATTTCCTCCATGGATTGAAGCATCTGATCGGCGCTTTCCTTTATCTGCTGTTCATCTTGTCTCTCGCTATGTTTCAAAACGCCAGCGAGCGTTTCCATCATCATGGGAGCCTCGGAATGAGGTATCTCACTAACTGAAAAAGCATCATCCCAACAGCAACGGCATAGTTTTGAGATACGGGTCAGGTCGCAGTTCTCTTTCTGAAGCATGGAGACAAAGCCTTCCGTGTCGTCGTCTAACCAATATTGGAACAGTTGCTCCATCACTACCGAATCAATCTTCAGTACGCCGAGGAAATCCCTGGCGGTTGAGGGAATAAGATAATCCAGCGCATCGAAGATTTCAAGTGGTGTTAAAGGCGGGTCATCAGTGTCATTCTCCATCAGAAAAGCCTTGTCCTCAACGATGAAGCGGTTGTTCACAATATAAGAAAGGGCATTGGTAAAAGGCTGCAATACCTCTGTGGAGAACTGCATGGTTTCCTTGGCTTCTTTAGAAACACTTTCCAAACTCATGAAAGTCTCGACGGATGCCTTGTAATCCTTATCCAACGGCTCAGCAACGACAGCTTTCAATCCATCGTAATACTCCTTTTTACTATTGACACCTAATCTGTTGTTCATGCTGCAAAGGTAAGCAATTTTTTCTTCTTCCGATGTCTTCTCATTCCTTCCCATTTCAGCAATGAAAGCAATGGCTCGGTTCAAAAAAAACAAAGTTTGGCGGCAAATTGCTCTTTGGAGTGGCTTCTAAATATTCTCTAACAAGGGTGCTTTTCGAAAAATGTATATGAGTTTTCCAAAAAAATGTGTATCTTTGCGCTCTAGTTA
>CALEMB010000017.1 GCA_937902805.1 uncultured Bacteroidales bacterium | reverse complement strand
ATATCGGTCTCGGCATTCCTGCTGAACCGCTCTTCCGATCTCGATCTAATCAACGAGTTACAAGAGTAAAATTTTTCAATCCTTATAGGCGTTTATATTATTTATAAGGTGATAATTATTGATTTTGATATAATTTTATATTGTCAATACACAAAAATGCTGTATTTTTGCAACCAAAATCAATAATTCATCAAACAATGATAGATTTCAGAGAAAGAGTAAAAGCTCTGTGCCAAGAAAAAGGCATCACACAAAAAGAGTTGGCAGAGAGCATGGGAATGTCCTATGTTCAGTTGAATGCGAGCCTTCGTGGAGTCGATCCAAAAGATAAGGTCACGAAAACCTATCCTTCCATCAAAACACTCATCCGCATTGCTGAACAACTTGGTATTGAGGTGGAGGACATCTTCGCCACGGACGAAGTAGTCAGCCGTCATCTGGCGAGTTCGGGAGCAGGAGGCAATTCGTTCCATTGCCCAAATTGCGGTGCGGAACTGGGCCTAATGAAAAGCCCACACACCATGACCGACGAAGAAATCGATTCTGAAATTGAACGATTGCAGAAGATGCGGCACGACACACCTCATGTTGAACTTCGCCTCCTGACCAGCGAGGAACTGGCCGAATTGGAACGGATGCGGCAGGAGTGGAACGCCACCCACGAGGAACAGATACCGTGATTCGTTAGATTTTAACGAAAGTTTTTGTATTACCCTCGTGGATGAGGAGACCAACGCCTGAAATTTCGTTAGATTTTAACGAAAAAGGCCGCTCCCTGCCAAAGGAAACGGCCTTGCGCTTGGTTGCAGCCGGTAACCGTCACCAAAGGGCGACGCGACCGTAAGAGCCGAGGTCGAGGCTGGCGGAGGGAACACCCAGAGCCTTGAACGCCCGCATGATGGTGGAATAGGCGATGTTGCGCCCACTCTCCATCTTCGACACGTATGACTTCTTCACGCCCATGCGCTCGCCGAGTTCCTCTTGGGTCAGGCCTTGTTTCCTGCGAGTTTCCTTGATGGCTTCTCCGATGAAGTATTCCTGCGCCTCGGCTTTCACTTGTGCCTCGAATTCGTCCCTTTCAAGAGTACCTACGGGACCGATGAGTTTGTCAAGCATTTCTTCATGTGTCATTGTTTCCATATCGCAATTGTTTATTTGTTGTCATCAAAATAGTCCTTTCTTATCGCTTCGGCCTTTGCTATTTCCTTCTTGGGGGTCTTCTGTGATTTCTTCACGATGCCGTGTGTGGCAACTATCAGGGTTTCGGAGCGCGTGTCCCAAAACGACAGCAGACGGTAGCAGTTGCCGCTGTGCAATGCACGGAATTCCCAGATGTCGGAACCTTCAAGCTTCTTGAAGATTTCCTTGTCCTTGATGCCCATGCACATCTTGGTCACGTTGTAGGCCAGTTTTTTCGACGCTGCCTTGTCGATGCTCAACATGAACTCGATGGCTTCAGGCAGATATTTCACGTCTATATCCATTTTTCAACTCTGGTTTTCACGCTGCAAAAATACGAAAAGTTTTCCGATAAGCAAACTTTTTGGACTCTTTTTTAATGTCCATCACACCAGCCTTGTGAACTCCACGGCAAAAGAAAAGGCGGATTGCTCCGCCAGTTCTCAACGATAGCCCGCCTCATGGAGGAATACGCGGTATTGCACTGATGGCAAATGAAAGCCATTGTCCTTCCACGCCGTCAAGCTCATCCGTGAGGTGATTACATTGCTTGGCTTTTTGCCTTGCTCACGGAGCGAGAGCAGCCAGTCGTCAACTGCCATTCTTTTAGCGAGAGCCTTCAAGTCCGAATCTGTTTTGTTGAGGCGCACGGCCTCGCCCACAACGCGAACCCTCTCTCCTCTTCTTTCCTTATATGCGTCGTTGCGAAATTTTCTCTCTGCTTTCTCCAAGAAACCGTCATCACTGCCAAAAGGAATGACATCCTTACAGCGGAGGTAGTTGTATTCTTTTTCGCCATCGTATGCTACATCAGGGTTACTGACAATGTATTCCGACAAGAAATCGAGGAGCTCTAAGGTGTCCCCCTCGGTACTTGGACGGGTCGGTTCTTCAATGTCTGAATCACGCACATGATGCTCTTCACGGTAACCGGCATTGAGCCATGTATTGAATGTTCTTGGGTTGAGGCCATAGTAATCTCCCAACATTCCAAGGCTGCCACGCTCGAACACAGACAAGACCGTAGTATACTTGATTTTGGGGTAATACTTGCGGATGATGTCTTTGAGTGTAGCGATGGTTTCGGGAAAGTTCCTCCCGTCAACTGACTTGCCAGCGTTACGATGTGCTTTCACAAGTACTTCGGTCAAGGTCTGTTCTTGCTCTGCATCCGTGAGTGAGAGAAACAGTCTGTTATTGTTCATTTTTCCTCCTTTCCTTTTCCTTTGCTAACACATCCAATAGTCTTGCCGTTTCCTGTTCCTTTGTTTCATAACCATCATCCCTTAAATATTTATCATTTACATTTACATTATCATTTACATTTACATTATCATTTACATTTACATTATCATTTACATTTACATTATGCTTGTTTTGCTTGTTTTTGCTTGCATTGTTATTCCCGATAGGTGCACCGCCTTTTCTCCCCGCCTCGCTCCGCTTCTGTTTGATTTCCA
Organism: uncultured Bacteroidales bacterium; assembly: GCA_937902805.1. Lineage (GTDB taxonomy): Bacteria > Bacteroidota > Bacteroidia > Bacteroidales > F082 > Limimorpha. Next base: position 18,414 of record CALEMB010000017.1, on the reverse strand, counting down.
AATACTTCGTTTGGTTTCTGTCGATGTCATTCTTAATGAAATTGAAAGCCATTTCCATCGCTCCATCATCAAATTCAGGTTGAACATCGGATTCGACGTATTTGAAAATTGCTCGGAATAACTCTCCAAATTGGGCATTGTCTAATTTGGTTGTATTGTTGTACCAATCGAAGAAAACAACAAAACTCTTGTTCTCTTTTCCCATCTCTCACCTCCTTCCTCAAAACGTTTGACGATACCAAGCCACAAACGATGTGAAGTCCTTGGCAATGAAATATAGACCTCCCGCCTGCTCCACAGCTTGTTGGTACTTTCTCTGTGCTGGGCTCTGTCGGTCTCGGCCAATTTTGACCTCGATTTTGACGGCAAGGCCGTGTATGGTAGCGGAGATGTCCGCGCTGCCTTTCGTGCTACCACTTGGTCGCCATGTCAAGCTGCCAATGGTGCGGTTATGTCCCATTATGTCTGTGACCTGCCGCCGCGTGTCAAGAGGAACACCCATTGTGTTGACGCGCTCCGCTTGACCACCATGCAGCCTGATCCAATCAATTACACATCGCATGAGTCCGTTGGCGTTATCATCTCTATACTTTGCCTTGGGCGCATACTTCGCGAACTGTGGATGAGCCTTTGCATTGGCAATATCAGCCATTTCCTCCAAATCTCGGACGGCTTGGGGCTTAACGTACCGTGGCTTGCGGGGCTTGGTGCTGCCAACCGTAAAGGCAAGGTAAATTCCCGAAGATTTTTTTGTTTGTGGGGACTCCGTTTCGCTAATTTTCGCTATCTTTGCACCTGTCATCATACCCGTCTTGGCGGCTGCTTCGGTGGTCGCTTTTTTCATGCTTTGCCTCCTTTCTTCAAGCAATAAGCCTGCGCCTGCTGCTCTATTTCCTCGGCTGTTGCAACGCGGTTGGTTTGAAGCCAAGCCTCCAACTCGTGGCGGTTGAAGTAACATAGTTTTCCCATAGGCTTGAAGTGTGGGATGAGTTTCTTCATCGTAAGCTTGTAGAGGTAGGAGCGCGAAACTCCGAGGTACTTGGCTGCTTCTTCAGCGGTAAGCATTTCTTTGGTGGTGAAGATGGTGTTAGCCGTCACTTGTTCGGCGAGTTGTCTCATTTCTTCGGACATTGTTGTGTGGTTTTGGTGGTTAAGGCCAGCTGTAGGGCGTAAGCAAGTCCACCCTACTTCCGTGCCGCATCCTCTCTCGGACAGGGCTTGCTTTTCACCCGTCACGAAATAGAATGTGCAAAGGAAAGCACAAATCGGAAAACAAAACTAATGGCTATAAAAGAACTATTTATAGCCCACAAAAAAACTTGCTAATCAAAGAAAATCAGCGAATCCATTTCAGCCCGCCAAGATATAACATCGGCTCTTTTAGGTTCATAACTCGCTTGGGTTATAGAGGCTGCTAAATTCTTTACTCCAAAAAACAACTCAAGTTGTGTAATTGGTCGGGGTGAGTCAAATGCTTTGAGACAAAAATAACCCAGTTTGGCAGGTTCTTTCTCCCATGTTGCATTGCTTCCTGAAAAGTCCAAATAACCGTTTTCAAGTGCTCTATCAAAGTATTTTTTAGCATCGCCTTCTTTGTCAAAGGCTTTGGGTAACACAATTTGGCTTTCTCTCTTCTTCTGGAACTGTTGTTTTTGCGCCCATGCCAAGAATGCTTCAACCAACATTTCACATTCTCTTTCGGTCTTTCTATCATAGCTCATATAGTACCCGTATTGGTCAAGGTCGGTAGCATCCAAATCATCATAGTCTCTGTATGGTGGATAGTGTGGGTATTTGCTCCCATCGATAGGCTCAAAACATCTTCTCAACTGTATAACAACCATTTCTGTCATTTGTTCGGGCGTTGGGTCGCTTTCTTTCTCAATTTCAGCAAGCCATTGTTTTGCCCTTACTGTTATCAGTTCTTTATCCACATCGTTACAGCGTCTTTCTATGATGTGCCTTAAATCGTCATACATTTCCCTCGCAATTATTTTCCTGTTGGCTGTGTTTATCGCTATTAGTTGTGGTTGGTTATCTTCGAACCAACAAACTCTTCCTTGGGCTCTATCCAGTACTCTATTCAAATAGTAAATCGTTTTTCTGAAATAGTGCAATATCATATCCAAATCTTTCCACCAAAACAAATCGGGTATCTCCAATTCCTTGAATAAAAAGAAAGCTTTTGTTTGTTGTTGTGTTTTATCCATCTTTATTCGCTTTTATCCTTCGCGTCAAATGTTCGTCATGTCGAATGTTGGTAGGCTGTCGATGGCCTTCTGCTTCAGCTCGTCAACCGCCCGCGTGTATTTCTCCGTGTGCTTCAGCCCAGAGTGTCCCAAGAGGCTGGCCACGGTCTTGATGTTGGCCCCGTTGTTCAAGATGTTCACGGCAAAGGAGTGCCGCCCGCAGTGCCAAGTGATGTGCTTCGTGATACCCGCCCTTGCCGTCCAATGCTTCAATGCCTTCAGGCACATGGTATGCGATGGCAGGTGAAACACCAGATCGTCCTCCTTGCCAGTCTCTGGCTTCCCGACCAAGGAGAGGATGCCGTCGTTGAGGGGTATGGTCACGCCACTGCTCGACGAGTGTCCCTTGGTTTTGCTCTGCTCGAACTTCAACAGCCGGTTGGAGTAGTCGATGTTCCGAAAGGTCAAATCCTTGACATCGCAGAAACGGAGGCCGCAATAGCAACAGAAGATGAACGCCCTACGGATTTCGGGGTTCTCGCCTTGGTAGTGGGTGTTTATGAGTTTAACAACCTCCTCCGTCGAAAGCACATCCTTCCGCAGAATCTGCTCATCCGAGACAATCCTCACTCCCGCAGTGGGGTCTGTAGCCATATAGTCATGCTCGATGGCCCACTTGACCACTTTCTTGAAGCGTTGTAGCACACTCTTGGGCGTTTCCCCGTTCCCTCTGGCTTTGAGGAACTCCGCAAAATCGATTACCATGTCCTTGGTGATTTGGCTCGGCTTGATTCCAACCTTGAATTTCTCGTATTCCGAAGTCGTTTCGATGAACTCCTTGAACCAACGCAAAGACATCTTCAGCATACACACATCACATTTCGTGTATGTGTCGATATAGGATTGGAACAGCGCGATGAAATCCGTGTTCTTGCTTTTCTCCAATCGGTAGCCTCTTGTGTCTTTGAGAAACTCCTGCTCGCGTTCTTTTCTGATTTCCTGTGCCAGTTGGATGTTCTTACTGTTGTTCTCCCTCTCGATGGGTGTTCTCGGTTTGCCGTAGATGGTCAGTCCAAGAAATTCCTTCCTCCTGATGGCCCTGATTTTCGTCTTTCCCGTTGCATCGTCCATTTCGCTGTTATAGCCCAGGTAATACTCCAGATAGAGGGAAAAGTTTCCGTCAGACAGCTTTTTCTGCTTCAACTTCGGATTATCCGTGACCTTTACATCGTTTTTCGCCATAGTACAGGGTGCAAATTTCAACGAAATTTGTTCTTTGTTTCCTTTGGCTGCAAAGGTACTACTTTATTTTATTCGGGGCGCAAATAGGGCGCAAAAAATGACAAAACAAACGCAAAAAATGGAAATAAAAGGAAAACAAGTATTTTGTAACTTGTTGATTTTTATTCGTTTTGTTTCTCTTAATTTCCTTTGGTATATCGGTTTTGTATCGGCCTTCGGTACCAACAAAAAGAGCAGCTCTGGAGCTGCTCTTTTTCTATTCTGCCATCTTGCGGGCCTACCTAAACTATTCAAAAAGACTCTTCACATCGGGAGCCTGCTGAGCCGCCTCAGAAGCCTCAAAATATGGGGCCTTCTCGAAACCGAACATGCCAGCGATGATGTTGGCGGGGAAGCGACGTGCAGCCGTGTTGTAGGTCTGCACAGCCTCCTGCCATTCCCTTCTCGCATTGGCGATGCCGTTCTCGCAACCTTCCAATTGCGACTGCAAATCGAGGTAGTTCTGGTTCGCTTTCAGGTCGGGATACTGCTCAATAGTGACCAAAAGGCGAGAGAGGGCGCCCGACAATTCACTTTGGGCGTTCATGTAAGTCTTCAAGCTCTCCTCAGTGAGGTTAGTCGGGTCGAGAGTGACGGAAGTAGCCTTGGCACGGGCCTCGACGACAGCCGTCAAAGTGCCAGCCTCATATTCAGCATAGTTTTTCACCGTGGCGACGAGGTTGGGGATCAGGTCGGCGCGCTTTTGGAATGCCGTCTGCACGTTACCGATGGCTTTTTCGACACCTTCTTGCTTGGTAACCAAGCCGTTGTAGATGCTCACGCCCCATACAATGGCCACGACGACAAGGGCGATAATCAAAATAAGACCTTTTTTCATTTTTCTATAGTTTTTAGTTGGACAATAATATGATTCTCAGCGATGTTATATCAGAGTGCAAAGGTAAACAATATTTTTTGTATTTTTGCAATTTATACACAATTACACAAGCTATACAATCAAATGACTGATAATCAACAGAAAAACGATATTAAAAGCATTGATGGACAACTGCTAAACCGAGGATGCACCCTTGGAACAACCTACAACACGGGCCAAAAGGTGCTATCGTGCGGTCGCTGCAAACTAAGCCAATTCGACTGGTTGAAGGACTATGAGAACCAAGAAGTGAAAAGCAATGTCTGTCTGGCAGAGGTACGTTTCAAAAACGACCGCAAGGATTACTTCACCTATCCCGAAGACCTTGAACTGGAGGTGGGCGAGTTTGTCGCCGTGGAGACCGCCATCGGACACGACATTGGCATCGTCACCCTGCTGGGCGACATCGTGAAACGCCAGATGAAACGCAAGAGATTCCGCACGCCGATGGAAGAGATGAAGAAAATCTACCGTCGCGCAAGAATCAATGATGTAGAGAAGTTTCTCTCCGCCATCCAATTGGAAGACAGCACTTTGGCGCGCACCCGCACCATCATCGACAACCTCGGGCTAGAGATGAAGCTCAACGACGTCGAATACCAAGGCGACAAGACAAAAGCCATCTTCTATTATACCGCTGATGGCCGTGTCGACTTCCGCGAGCTCATCAAGAAACTGGCGGAGGAGTTCCACATCCGCATTGAGATGAGGCAAATCGGTGTACGCCAAGAGTCGGCCAAGTTGGGCGGCCTCGGTTCCTGTGGCCGTGAGCTTTGCTGCGCCTCGTGGATCAGCGACTTCCAATCGGTGACCACCAACGTGGCCCGCGTACAACAGCTCTCCCCCAACCCGCAAAAGCTGGCTGGCATGTGTGGCAAACTGAAATGCTGCCTTAACTTCGAATATGAAGCCTACGTGGAGGCACTGAAAGCTTTTTCCGACCCCAACATCGTGCTGCATTTCGAGAGCGGCGATGCCGTGCACCAAAAAAACGATGTCTTCAAAGGCATCATGTGGTATTCCTACACCACCGACAAAGGCAACATCATGGCCATCCCCGTCGACAAGGTGAAGGACATTATCGCCATGAACAAGAAGGGACAAAAACCCAAGAAATTGGAAGATTACGCCATCACGCAAGAAGCCCATACCAACACCAACGAAGGCTATGGCGAAGCGGACCTTAAGAAAATGAGTGACTGATGAAAAAGCTGTTGTATATTGTATTGTTATTGGCGTTTGCAAGCTGCACCAGCAGCAACTTCAACATGCGCGCCGTCATCCCCGAGGCGGAATGGGATCAGAACTACCACGTCGCCTTCGACGTACCCATTGACGACACCCTCAGCGGTTACGTTTTCGGCATCGGCCTGCGCCATCTGGAAAACTACCGCTACAGTAACCTTTTCGTCTTCCTACATACCAAAATGCCCAACGGCAACATCACGCACGATACCATAGAATGCACCCTCGCCACGCCAGAAGGTCGGTGGATTGGCAAGAGTAGTGGCTCCATGCGTGACCTTATTGTCCCGCTCAACGAAAACCTGCGTTTTCCCTTGTCAGGCACCTATCATTTTGAAATCGAACAAGCCATGCGAGAGCCTGCGTTAAAGGGCATCTCTGACATTGGTCTTTACATTGAAAAACAATAAGATATGAAAAAAAACAAGGATAATACGAAGCAACAAAATGGCCTAATGAAGGCCATCCGCAACCTGTGGATTATCTTCGGGGTGCTGCTGCTCTTGGTCATCTTGTTCTTCTTTTGCGTCGCCAAAGGCGTTTTCGGTACCATGCCTACCTTCGACGAACTCGAAAATCCCCGCACCAACCTGGCCACGGAAATCATCTCCGCCGACGGCAAGGTGTTGGGCACCTATTATATTGAAAACCGCTCCAATGTGCGCTATTCCGAGTTGTCACACTATATGCCCGAAGCCCTCATCAGTATCGAGGACGAACGTTTCACGGAGCATTCCGGCATCGACGAACGCGCCTTGTTCCGCGTGGCCTTCGGTGTGATCACGGGCAGGAAAAAAGGCGGTGGCTCCACCATCACACAGCAGCTGGCCAAGAACCTCTTCCCTCGTGGAGAGAACCTGAGCAAGTCCAAACTCGTGTTGCGTAAGTTCCAGGAGTGGATTACCGCGACCAAGTTGGAGCATAACTACTCCAAGGAAGAGATTATTGCGATGTACCTCAACACTGTGGCTTTCGGCCACAACGCCTATGGTATCCGCTCCGCAGCCAGCACCTTCTTCGACAAGAAACCCAGCGAGATGAACATCGAGGAATGCGCTTTAATGGCTGGTGTTGTCAACGCCCCGACACGCTACAGTCCTGTGCGTAACCCCAATAATTCTTTGAGCCGTCGTAACCTTGTCCTTAAAAAAATGGCTGAAAACGGCTTCATCACCCAGACCGAATGCGACTCCATCTCGTTGATTCCCATCGACATGTCGCACTTCAGCGTCAAGGACCACAACAGCGGCCAAGCTACCTATTTCCGTGAATTCCTGAGAGGTGAGCTGAACGAATGGGCCAAAAACACTACCCGTGCCGACGGCCAGCCTTACAACATCTACCGTGACGGTCTGCGCATCTACACCACCATCGACTCACGCATGCAGCATTATGCCGAAGAAGCCGTCAAAGAATTCATGGGTAAGGAATTGCAGCCGATGTTTTACAACCACTGGAAAGGACAGAAGAACGCACCGTTCTCCAATGTCACTGCTGATGAAATCGACCATATCCTCGAAACCTCGATGAAGCGCAGCGACCGCTACCGCAACCTCAAGAACAGCGGAATGCCACTGGATTCCATTAAGGCCAACTTTGAACGCCCCGTGCCCATGACGGTATTCTCATGGCACGGACCCGTCGACACCATCATGTCGCCCATGGATTCCATTCGTTATTACAAGTGGTTTCTGCAAGCCAGCCTTATCTCCATCGAGTCGCACACGGGCCATGTCAAGGCCTACGTCGGTGGCCTGGATTACCGCTTCTTCAAGTATGACCACGTCACACAGGCGCGCCGTCAGGTGGGCTCCACCTTCAAGCCATTCCTGTATTCATTGGCCATGCAAGAAGGTGAATACACGCCCTGCACAAGAATCCCGAACATCCAATACAACATCCAACTGGAAGACGGAAATATCTGGTCACCCGGTAACTCGGGAGGTAATGTAGGCGAAGAAATCACCTTGAAATCTGCCTTGGCACAATCCAACAACTGGATTTCGGCTTACTTGATGAACCAATTTGGCCCCAACGCCGTCATCGCACAAGCCCGTCGCATGGGTGTGGAGTCACCGATTGATGCCGTGCCTGCCATCTGCTTGGGCGTCTGCGACTTGAAGCTCATCGAGATGGTCGGGGCCATGAGCACCTTTGCCAACCAAGGCGTATATATCAAGCCCATGTTCATCACCCGCATTGAAGACAAGAATGGCAATGTCATCCAACGTTTCAGCTCCGAAGAGTCGGAGGCCATGAGCGAACTGACGGCCTACAAGATGGTGGAACTGATGAAGGGCGTGGTGCAAAGCGGCACAGGTATCCGACTCAGGTCGTACTATGGCTTCAACAACCCCATCGCCGGCAAGACGGGCACCACACAAAAACAAAGCGACGGTTACTTTATGGGCATCACCCCCGACCTCACCACAGGCGTATGGGTAGGTGCTGAAGACCGTAGTGTACACTTCCGCTCCACCAAGCTTGGACAAGGCTCCCATACGGCATTACCCATCTGGGCACTATACATGAAAAAGGTGTATGCCGATAAGAGCTTGGGCATCAGCAAGGGTGACTTCACCAAACCCAACATCCCTGGCGTCGACCTCAACTTCGACTGCGACCGCTACGACAACGACGAGGGTGTGGAATACATTGATGAGTTTTAATCAGACACGAGACTGCGAGACTGCGAGACTGCGAGACGAAAAAGTCCCGAAGTCCCAAGTCTCGAAGTCCCGAAGTCAAATTATGATATTATGACTTCAAACTTTGTAGATTACGTAAAGATATTCTGCCGCTCGGGCAAAGGCGGCTCCGGCTCGCTGCATTTCCGCAGGGAGAAATATATCCCCAAGGGTGGTCCCGACGGCGGTGACGGTGGTCGTGGCGGCAACGTCATCCTGCGCGGCAATGCCCAGCTGTGGACTTTGCTGCACCTGCGTTACACAAAGCATATCTACGCTGGCGATGGCGTTCCAGGAGGCAAAAACCAACTGACAGGTGCCGCTGGCGATGATGTCTATATTGATGTGCCGCTGGGTACGGTGGCCTATCGTGCCGAAGACCACACCCTATTGGGTGAAATCACTGAGGACAAACAAGAGGTCATCCTGCTGAAAGGCGGTCGCGGTGGCAAAGGCAACGCCTTCTTCAAGACAGCCACCTTGCAGGCACCCAAGTTCGCACAACCAGGCGAGCCTTGCCTAGAGGAATGGATTACCTTGGAACTCAAGCTGCTGGCTGATGTCGGACTGGTGGGCTTCCCCAACGCAGGCAAGTCTACTCTATTGTCAGTCGTTTCGGCGGCTAAGCCCGAAATCGCAGACTATCCTTTCACCACTTTAGTGCCCAACCTCGGCATCGTCAGCTATCGCGGACATAGAAGCTTTGTCATGGCCGACATCCCCGGCATTATCGAAGGTGCAGCAGAAGGTAAAGGGTTAGGTATCAGGTTCCTGAGACATATTGAAAGAAACTCCACCCTGCTCTTCATGGTACCTGCCAATACCGAGGACGTGAAAAAAGAATACGACATTCTCCTCAACGAGCTGAAGAAATACAACCCTGAACTGATGGACAAGGACCGCATTCTGGCTATTACGAAGTGCGACCTCGTGGACGACGACACTATCAAGGATGTCAAGAAACACCTGCCCAAGAAAGTACCGCATGTCTTTATCAGCTCCGTAGCCCAGCAAGGCATCGACGAACTGAAAGACCTGATTTGGCTAACGCTGAATAAATCTGACGAAGGGGAGGATTGGTAATGGACCAACTTTCCACCATAGATACTGACCTTTTCCTCTTCCTCAATGGCCTCCACGTTGATTGGTTGGACAAGGTGATGGTGCTCATCACCGACATGTGGGCGTGGCTCCCGCTATACCTATTATTAATATATTGGACGGTGAAGCAGTATGGCAAACGCTGTTGGTGGGTCTTCCTCGCTATCGGTGTGGTGGTGCTCTGCTCCGACCAGCTGTCCGCTCATGTCTGCAAGCCCCTGTTTCAACGGCTAAGACCTTGTTATAATGCTGATTTACAAGATATAATATATCTCCCAAAAGGCATGGCAGGAGGGAAATATAGCTTCGTCTCCTCTCATGCCGCCAACACTTTTGCCATTGCGGCTTTTCTCACACCAGTCTTGCGCAATTACCGTCCATGGGCGGGCCTTGCACTGTATTTGTGGGCCTTTATCTCCAGCTATAGCCGTATCTATATTGGCTACCACTACCCTGGAGACATCATCTGCGGTGCCATCCTAGGCATACTCATAGGCTTGGTGCTTTGGAAAGTATTCCAAAGCATCCAAAGAAAAACTTGGAAATCAGAACAATAAATCTGTAGCAGTCGTTTCTTTATCGTCATCGAAAACCACCTTGATGGTCGACTTCAACTCAATGCCGCAAAGCGAGGCCAGTTTGGCTTTGTTCAAGGCGAGTTCGAGGTAACCGTGCGTGCCGAAGATGGCCACAAGATCCACCACATCGACATCAAGGTAGCTGTCGGAGATTTCGTCGACGGTGTACAGGTCGCCTTTCACCATGATGGTGAAATCGCGGCCACGGCGTTCCTGCTCGAACAACTCACGAGAGATGTTGGTGATCAGGTTATCGTAAGAGTCAATATGCATCACTACGCCTTCAATGGTATTGTCGCGTGCCACGGCACAGAAAGCGCCACCAGGATTCAACTTTGGACGTGGTTCACCGATGCTCGACAGCGGTTCTCCTTTGGCCAGCATCACCGCCACTTTGGCAAAGCGGTCGCGCGTGGCAAAAGTGAAAAAGTCAGAGTCCTGCATCACGTCAATGCACACCGCCTCATCAAACTTGCCGTCGAGAATATGGCTGAAAATGCCGTTGTCGGTGGAGATAAAATACTGACCCTCGGCCTTCACCACCACATGCGGACATTCCGCCGATTCAATCGTGTCGACAGCAATGATGTGTATCGTTCCAGGAGGGAAACAGCGATAGCAGTTTTTCAAGGTAAAACCCGCCTGTGAAACATTGAATGCCTCGATTTCATGGGTGACATCAACAATGGTGGCATTCGGCAACTGTGAAAGAATAGTGCCTTTCACGGCAGCGGCGTAATAATCTTTAGTACCCCAATCGCTTGTTAATGTGATAATTGCCATCGTCCCTTGTAGACCTTTCAGTGAGTTTGCAAAATTAAATCATTTATGGCAATTTCGCCACACGATAACGAAAAAAACTTCAATTTTTTCTTTCCGCCATCACAGGGAACGATACAACTGAAAAATAATCTATCTTTGCAAGCATAAAATAAGGACTCGAGACTACGAGACACGAGACTGCGGGACGAACTGTCCCATGTCCTAAAGTCCCGCATCCCGTGTCAAAATCAATAGACATGGCAGAGCAGATTCTTCAGATAGAAAATGTTGATCCTAAGGAACTTCACGGGCCTAACGACAAGTATTTAGAGCTGGTGAAGAGCATGTTCCCCAAGCTGAAAATCATTGCGCGCGGCGACTTCGTGAAGGTGATTGGCGACGACGATGAGATTGAGTATTTTTCCAGCCGTTATGAAACCTTGATGGTGCAATTGGAACGCTTCGGCAAACTCACCGCCCAAACTGTCGAAGACGTGATGATGGCCAGCACCGACAGCGAACTACAACGGAAGATGTCGGAAAGCGATGTACTGGTCTTTGGCCGTAGCGGTGTGCCCATCAAGGCCATCACCGCCAACCAAAAGCGCATGGTGACGGCCTCAGAACAGAAGGATTTAATCTTTGCTATCGGCCCTGCAGGAACGGGTAAAACCTACACCGCTGTGGCTTTAGCGGTCAGGGCTTTGAAAGCCAAACAAGTGAGACGCATCATCCTGACTCGTCCCGCCGTCGAAGCTGACGAGCACCTGGGCTTCCTCCCCGGCGATCTGAAGGACAAACTCGACCCATATCTGCAACCGCTTTATGATGCTTTGCGCGATATGATTCCTGGCACTAAGTTGGAAGGCTATCTCGAAGACCACACCATCGAGATTGCACCTCTGGCTTTCATGCGCGGTCGTACTTTAGACCATGCTTTTGTTATCTTGGACGAGGCACAAAACGCCACGCGCAGCCAGCTGAAGATGTTCCTCACCCGCATGGGACGCTCGGCCAAATTTATCGTCACCGGCGACATCACCCAAATCGACCTGCCGCCTAGGACACCGTCTGGATTACCACAGGCTATGGAGGTTCTTAAAGACGTGAAAGGCATTGAATTTATCTATTTGGACGACAAGGACGTGGTGCGACATAAATTGGTGACGGATATCATCAATGCCTACAAACGGCACCACGAGGAGGATACAATACAAGAAGACAGCCCTTCGACAAGCTCAGGGACCGTAAACCTCACAGAAACAGAGGGTGCCTGAGCCTGTCGAAGGCCCCGACCAACAATTAAACGATTAAACAATCAACAATTCAACAATAATGAACGCTTTAACCAGAACAGATTACAATTTCCCTGGCCAGACCAAGGTCTATCACGGCAAGGTCCGCGATTGTTATTTCATCAATGACGAATACATGGTGATGGTCGCCACTGACCGCATCTCGGCTTTCGACGTCATCCTGCCTAAGGGCATTCCGTATAAGGGACAGGTGCTCAACCAGATTGCCGCCATGTTCCTCGACGCCACCGCCGACATCGTCCCCAACTGGAAACTCGCCACCCCCGACCCGATGGTCACCGTGGGCCGCCTCTGCAAACCCTTCCCTATCGAGATGATTATTCGTGGCTACCTCACCGGAAGTTCATGGCGCACCTACAAGAGCGGACAGCACACCATCTGCGGCGTACAGATTCCTGATGGCATGAAGGAGCACCAACGTTTCGCTGAGCCCATCATCACACCCACCACCAAAGCTGAAGAAGGACACGATGAGGACATCTCCCGTGAGGAAATCATCAGCAGGGGTCTCATCAGCGAGAAAGACTACGTCCAGATTGAGGACATCACCCGCAAGCTCTTCCAGCGCGGCACCGAAATCGCTGCCAAACAGGGCTTGATCCTCGTCGATACCAAGTACGAGTTCGGCAAAATTGGCGACCAAATCGTGCTGATGGACGAGATTCACACTCCCGACTCATCGCGTTATTTCATTGCCGACCAATACGAAGAGCGTTTTGCCAAGGGTGAGCCACAGGTGCAACTCTCCAAGGAATTCGTCCGCGAGTGGCTGATGGCCAACGGCTTCCAAGGCAAAGAAGGACAACAAGTACCCGAAATGACACCCGAATATGTCAACAGCGTCTCGGAGCGTTACATTGAACTTTACGAGAAGGTCACGGGGCACAAGTTTGAGAAAGCTCCCGATTCGGAGGATTTGGTCAAACGAATTGAAACTAATGTGTTGAATTACTTGAAGCTATAAACATTAGCCTCTCAAAACAACAAAAGCCGCTTTCACACAAGTGAGGCGGCTTTTGTTGTTTTAAAAGAAGATTTATTTCTTCACGAACTTCTGAAAAGATACCCTGCCATCGGAATGGGTGACTTTCAGCAGGTAACATCCTTGGGCCAAGGTATTTAAAGATATAGCATTAGAGCCTTTTGTAGTCATGACAGGTTTGCCATCCATCGTGTAGAATTCCACTTGTTGCAGGTCTTCTGCATCGAAATGTAACAACTCATGGGCAGGATTGGGCCAAACAAGCACACTGTTTCCAAGGTTTTCTCCAACACCAGTGACTTCCGAATAATGGAATGTTATAATGTATGTATGTCCATCAGAATCAGTCTTTTGGTAGTTTAAAATCTTGAAATTGGGCTCAGAAAAACTAGGCAAAACGGAGTTGTCCCGATAAGTGAAAATTCCGGCAATGTCTTTAATAGGAACGGTAAAGTCGTAAACGTATTCAAAAGAAAAAGAAAACAACCACGTACCGTTAGATGGAATATAGTGATAATAAGAGTAAATTGAACAATTACCCTCCGCATCATATTCATTTGTCATTTTTTCGGTGAACTCCAACTCGCCATCAAATTCACTCATCTTGGTTTCTGAGGTTTTACGGCCCAATTCATCGTATGTATAAATAGTTTTGGCGACCACATCTGACCCTTGGCTTGTGGTCGTTTCAACACATAGCCTCTGCTCATTATAAGAATAATTTGTAACCTGGTCTGGCATTGGATTGCCCGTCCTATAGTGTTTCGTGGAGATTAACAAACCATCCTCGTAATGATACTCATTCCTGTAACTCTCAATCCATTCATTGGCTTCGTTCATACCAAAGCCTTTGTTCATCAATAAGTTACCTTCTGCATCGTACTCGTAGGTGTATTTATAGACCCCCATGAGTTCGTCATAATTTTTCATGGTGCGAATCCGCTGAGCGACCAAACCTTGCTCGTTGTAAGTGTTTTCATAGAGGTTGTAAACACCTGTCATTTCTATATATTCATCCCTAACGACACGATTTTCATTATCGTAAGCGAAATTGTGGGTCGAATACACTTCTTCTTGCCCATAATCATCATATACGTACTTGATTTGGGTACAATTGAACCTGTCATCGTATTGCAATCGCTCAACGGCAGAGCCATAGCACACGCTGTCTAATTTTTGAATGAAATTGTTGGCATTTTGCGCCTTTGCCGACATCATGCAACAGATGGAAACAACTAATAACAATGTTTTTTTCATGGTGGTTTATTTAAATGATTAGATTGATAAAATATGTATTTTCAAATAGTCTTATATGGGTATCTTCTTTATGTATTCCTTTGTTGAACCACCCTCTTGATACTATGGAAAAAGCGTGAAGCTTTTTGCATTACCTTCAACTGCGGTTTATTCTGGACTACCGATAATAGTAGATAAATACAAAAAACTCACGCCGTAGCGTGAACTTAATTGCACTTATTCTCACTATCATGAAAGTGTCCAGTTTTCAGTTGAGAGAACAAGAGCGTAAAGCTCAAGGGATTAATTATGTTAGAGTGTTATTCTTACTTTTGTCAGATTTGGTTTTAGTTTTACATGTATTATTCAATATCTGCCTATTTCAAAATTCCTCAATATAAAGCTCAATGGCTTCCTTGGCCATGTCAATGGCTTCATCGACGGTTTCCCCATAAGTGATGCAACCTGGCAAGGAAGGCACAAACACCGTATATCCACCTTCCTCTTCCTTCCTTAAGTTGATTTTGTATGTCCTATTCATAATAATGCCTTATTGTTTCCATCTGCAAAATTAGCAAAAATCCTAAATGCAGGTCGTTTTCACTTCAATTTTTAAAAAAACGACACATCAATCCAACGCCCATCCTTAAAATTGACTACGCTGCGGTAGCCTGCTTTCTTCAATGCTTCCTCGGCGGCTTCAAACTCTAAGGAGATTTCGCTAAAATGGTGCGCGTCAGCGGAGATGATAACGGGAACTCCCATTTTGCAGGCCTCTTTCATCAGCCAAGGGGAGGGATAAAAGCCGTTGTAGCGTTTCTTGTAGATGCCGCGCGTGTTGATTTCCATAATCAGACCTTTTTCACGAATGAGGTCGAGGGTCTCCAAGGCCAGTTTGCGGTACCAAGGCTCATCTTCGTGGAAATACCTGTCTCGGTTGTGCATCTTGATTTTGTCGAAATGGGCGATGATGTCGAACGGCTCGTTTTCAATCATTTCGTTTGATTGTTCGTAGAATCGGCGCACGGCGCGGCGGATGTCGCCATCGAAGAGCTTTTGCAGGCCTTCGTCATAAACTTCCCATTTCGGGCCGTCGATGAACCAGATTTCTTCGGCCGATATGGTCGGGTTTAACTCCGTTGAATCTTCGATTTCGACAGGCTCAACGGCCTTGGTTTTTGCAGGTTCCTGAGCCTGTCGAAGGGCCGGATTGACAACCAAATGAACGCCACCTATCAGATAATCAAGATTGTATTTCGCTTTGGTCACGGCGAAAGGCTCGGAAACACCTGTAAGGTAATCCGCCTCCAAAGCGCAATAGATGTCAATTCTGTCCTTAAATTCCTCTTTCAGCTGCGCGATTTCAGCCACATATCGTGGCATATCAGCCGACTTTACCGAGAAATTGTTGTCGAACGGCAATGGGCTATGCTCGGAAAAGCCGATTGTGGTCAACCCTTGTCGGATGGCCTCTTCAACGATTTCGCGGGGCTGGGATTTGCCGTCGGAATAGATGCTGTGGGTATGGAGATTGAAGTTTTGCATGACTTTATTCATTGGTAACCACTTTATAAACCTTGTCGCCGCGTCTTACCAGCGACTTCACGGGGATGGAGCAATACTCACCCTTCACGGTCTGCTCCACCGAGCCCAAATCCACGCGGATTTCGGTAAGTGTGTCTTCGTAAACGCCCGTCGTTGGGCCTATAATCATGATTTGTTCTCCGAGCTTGAGGTCATGACTGTCCATGCGGATTTCGGCCACACCCAATTTGCTGAAATAATTGGTAATCAATCCAACATATTCCTTGCTTTGCGTGGCATGCGAACCATATTGCTTCGACCACTCGAAAGTTCTGCGGCCCAGATAATACCCATCCCAGAAACCACGGTTGTAGACGCTCTTCAGTCGTTCCATCCATGCATCAATCTTGTCCTGCGTGAAGGTGCCTTCCTGGATGGCTTTCACCGCCTCGCTATATACTGCCACCGTCAACTTGGTATATTCCGGCGAACGGCCACGGCCTTCGATTTTCAACACCTCAACACCAGCATCCAACACTCTATCCAAGAAAGGCAAGGTGCAGAGGTCCTTGGGCGACATGATGTATTCGTTGTCAAGGGCCAGCTCATAACCCTCTTCACGTTCGCGCACATCATAACCGCGACGGCAAAGCTGCATGCAAGCCCCTCGGTTGGAAGATGAGTTGTAAATGTCCTGACTCAGATTGCATTTGCCCGAGATGGCCATGCACAAAGCACCGTGGCAAAACACCTCAATGCGCACCAAGTTGCCATGAGGGCCATGAATTTGTTGACGCTCAATCTCATCGGTGATATGCTTCACTTGGTCGATGTTGAGCTCACGAGCTGTTACCATCACATCGGCGAATTGGGAGTAATATTTCACCGCCTCAAGGTTGGTGATGTTGCATTGGGTGGACATGTGCACCTCAATGCCTATTTGTCTGGCATATTGGATCACGCTTTGGTCAGAGGCAATGATGGCCGAGATGCCGTTAGCCTTGATAGCATCCAATAGCTGATGCATTTCTTCCATCTCCTCATCGTAAATCACCGTGTTGACGGTGACATAGCTCTTGACGCCGTTTTCGTTACAGGTCTCGGCCAGCTGGCGTAGGTCATCGAGGGTGAAATTTTTCGCCGAGCGGGAGCGCATATTGAGTTTGCCGATGCCGAAATAGACACTTCCAGCACCAGCCTGTATGGCGGCTGACAGGGCTTCGTAGGAGCCCACGGGGGCCATGATTTCGATTTGCTTTTTCATGGTTTCCTATTAAAGCGCGGCCCTTCGACAGGCTCAGGGACCTCAGCGGTCGTTGAGCTTGTCGAAACACCGCATTATGAAAAAAGTCAGCCTGTGATTCAGACTGACTTGACAAAGTCGGGATGACAAGATTCGAACTTGCGGCCTCTTCGTCCCGAACGAAGCGCGCTACCGGGCTGCGCTACATCCCGAACCGTTTTGCGCTGCAAAATTACACATTTTTTTGATATGGTGTGCAAATTGGTGTTGAGTTTTTTCTCTCCGCTCAAAAACTGATAATGCCCAAGTGATCCAATAAAATCTTCAATCCTATGAGAATCAAGATAATACCACCAGTAATTTCTGCCGACTTCTCATATTTCGAGCCAAAGACATTGCCAATCTTTACACCCAAAACAGAGAAAAGAAAGGTGATGGTGCCGATGATGAGCACCGACGACCATAGTTTGACCTGAATGCAGGCGAACGAAACACCCACCGCCAAAGCGTCAATGCTAGTGGCGATGGCCAGCAAAATCATGGTCCTGAAGCCCAAGGAACCATCTTGTTCCTCTTCTGTGCCCCAGACGGCCTCACGAATCATGTTGGCACCTATCAAAAATAGCAAACCGAAAGCAATCCAATGGTCATAAACTTCAATCATCTCCTGAAACTGAGCACCCAAGAAATAACCGATGATGGGCATCAAGGCTTGGAAAAGACCGAACCACAAACCACAAACCAAAGCCATGCGCCAAGAAAATTTCTTCGTGGTCAAACCCTTGCAGATGGAGACCGAAAAAGCGTCCATTGACAGGCCTATGGCAATCAGTAACAGCTCAAAGATGGTCATTTTGCTCGAATTATGACGCAAAAATACAGCATTTTTTGGTGGGTTTTATTAAAATCCATATTTTTGCCGTATCTTAATCAGATTACATTATGAAGAAAACCTTACTATTAATGCTTGCCCTACTGTTGGCAGTGGGCAGCTTCGCACAAGACGAGCAGAAACCAAAAAAGGAGAAAAAGGCCAAGAAAGAGAAAGTCTATAACGAGAAAGGCGAAATCATCAAGACAGGATGGAATGTTGGTCCCTTGCCTGTGCTGGGTTTTGATAGCGACCTAGGCTTCCAATACGGTGCCTGCGTCGACATCTTCAACTTCGGCGACGGCTCGCGTTATCCACGTTATTTCTACAAGTTCAACGTGGAGGTGTCGCGCTACACCAAAGGCTCGGGCGTATTCCGCTTCTATTCCGACATGCCGTACCTAATCAAAGATACAAAGCTTTTCTTTGACCTCACCTACAACTATTCGAAGAAGTTTGAATTCTTCGGCGAGATCGAGATCGGAAGAGCGGTTCAGCAGGAATGCCGAGACCGAGATCGTA
>CALEMB010000016.1 GCA_937902805.1 uncultured Bacteroidales bacterium | reverse complement strand
AGTCATTTAGTCATTTAGTCATTTTCATTTTTGATATGGTCAAAATCCGCACTATATATAAATAATAAATTATTTCTATATAGTGAGCCCTTTTTCGCATCAGAAAACCATTTTGACTAAATGACTAAATGACATTTTGACTAAATGATTGCACTTTTCCCTACCTGGAAAAAATTTTCATTCCCCCGAAAAAAACTTCCCCGAAAATTCGTAGACCGCAATTTCGCGGTTATACTTTTGCACCGTCAATGCAACCGAGGCCAGGTGCTTGACACCGTTCTTTGACATCTTGAGAATAAAACAAAATTTCTAGGTCCTATGTAAGTCCTACCTAAGTCCTACTTTCCTCCCATCCAAAACAGCTCCAAAAATTGCTCAAAAACCAAAATTTCTAACTCTGACTTAACTCTGCCCCAAAACCTGATTGATTAACCAACCAAATTTTCAAAACTATGGCAAAAAATGCACTAAATCTGGTGCATTTTTAGATTTAATCGAATAATAAACTGAAAATCAATTTCTTTGTTCACTATCTAATAAAATTCATCCCCCGCCACTCGCTTTCATGCTGGGGATAGTCAGGGTTGTCGCCGGCGTGAATCTTGGCAAGCATCCAGGCCATGTTGTCGGCTAGGGTACGCATGGTCTGCACGCCTTCGGTGTCGAGCGCTGCCTCGCCTTTGGCGCAACCGTAGACAATGTTCCAATATTGCGAGGTCAACATCGGCATGTTACTTAGTTGGAACATCATGTTCAGGCTGTTGAGCGCCGCTGTGGCACCACCGCGACGGCACACAGCCACGCCAGCGGCGGGCTTGTTTTGGGTGAAGTCGCTGCCAGCGTAGAAAACACGCTGCATGAAAAGATGTTGGCGCAAAAATACAAAAATCTCAAATACAGACACATAAAACCAAATAACCTTTGAAATTTAAACAAACGCTTAGCCCCATTCACATTCTCCTAATCAAATTTCCACCAATTTCAATAACCGAAACAAAAAAATTGTACTTTTGCGCCTCGTTAGTGTTAGTAAGTATATTTACTATACGTTAATTTACTATTTATATGGAATTTAGGTTTAAAGGACATCTTGTCGAAGAATTATATAAGGATTACAGGATAAAGGAGGGCATGAAGGCCTGCATGAACTGCGGCGTGTGTACCGCTGTTTGTCCTGCCGCGGAGTTCTACAAATACAATCCTAAGAATATCGTGAACATCGTGTCGCGCAAAAATGAGGCCGATTTAGAGGAACTGCTGAAAAGCGACACGATTTGGTATTGCGGCGAATGCATGTCGTGTGTGACGCGTTGCCCGCGTGCCAATGCCCCAGGACTGGTGATCATGGCGTTGCGTAAGCTCTCCATGCGAAGCGGACTTTATATGGAGTCGGAGAAGGGCCGCCAGCAATATATCTTGGTGAAGGATTTGTGCTCCAATATCCTCAACTATGGCTATTGCGTGTATCCTCGCACCTTCGATTATGAGACCCACAAGGAATTCGGTCCCGTCGGCAAGTGGATCAACGACAATCTGGACGATTTGCACGCCCGCATGGGTTCCAACCTCGATGGCGACGGCCCTGGCGGCTTGCGCAAGATTCCCAAGGAGAGCCTCGACCAGTTGAAGAAGATCTTTGATGTGACAGGTGCCACCGAACTGATGGAGCAAGTGCTTGGCGACGCACATCGTGAAGCAGAGAAGGAGCACCTCACCGATGAGGAATATTTCATGAAGGTTTACACCCAAAACGACGGGGAAAAACACTTGAATCATTAGTTTAGACATGATCTTGAAATATGAAAAAGCTATCAGCCATCAGCAGTCAGCCATCAGCTTGGTATTACTGGGCTGAGAGCTGATTGCTGAGAGTTGAAAGCAGAAATTGAATCTTGAAATCTTGAAATTGAAAATCTTGAAATCCAATGATAATTGAAGGAAAACAGAAAATCTGGGCAGATTATCAGAAAGATATTCCCGATGACCATTATTTTTATGTGAGGAGCTGCATCCGTCAGGCGTTTTGGCCGGGTTCGGAGGTGACTTTCCTGGACATCACGAGGAATAAGCTGGGCAAGGACTTTTACGAAAACCCCTATCATACCACCTGTGGCGGCATAGCCTATCACAGCGACACCATCCCGCAGGAGACGGCGATGACCATCATCGCGCGTCAGTTCGCCTTGATGCACGAGAGCGGCTACGAAAACTATGTCTGCTCTTGCATCACCTCGTTCGGATGCTACACCGAGACGCTGGAAACATGGCACGAATATCCCGAACTGGAAGCCAAGATTCGCCAATATCTGTGGGATTCGTGTAAGAAGGAGTTTGCCAAGCCGAAATATCTTGCCCACGCCAGCGACCTTATCTATAAGTTCAGGTTTGAGATTGCCAAACAGATGAAGTTTCCGCTCGTGAACGCCAAGACCGGCAGGCCTTTGAAGGTGGTCGAGCACATCGGATGCCACTATTCGAAGATGTTCCCGTCGAAGGGCTTCGGTGGTGCCGAGTATCCGCACGTCCTTGTCGGCATGATTGAGGCATGGGGTGGGGAAGTCATTGACTACCCCGAACGTCGCCATTGCTGCGGCTTTGGCTTCCGTCAGTATTTCGTGCAAGCCAACAGGGGCTATTCGGAGTCGAACACTTACAAGAAGTTTGAGTCGATGGAACCATACGAGCCTGACCTGATCATCACTAACTGCCCAGGCTGCCCTTATTTCCTTGACAGGTGGCAATATGTCATCGCGGAGCAGACGGGCAAGACCTATGGCAAGAACGGCTACGGCATTCCTGCACTGACCTACGAAGAGGTGGCCGGCTTGGTGATGGGTTACGACCCTTGGGACCTTGGTCTTCAGATGCACCAGGTCGCCATAGAGCCGCTGCTCGAGAAGATGGGCATCCCTTACGATCCGAAGAAGAAATATCAGGGCCTGAACGGCAAGGACCTCGGTCAGCCGATGTGCCCGTCGTGTATCAAATCAGTTTGAAAATCAACGCTATGAAAGATAATGTTTTGATCATTGGCGGTGGAGCTGCCGGAATGGAAGCAGCCACGCAATTGCATAAGATGGGGCTGAATCCTGTCATTGTTGAAAAAAGCGAGGCTCTTGGCGGCCATATCGCTCAGTGGGACAGACTGTTCCCTGCGTTTCATCCCGCCAAGGACGTGGTGGAGCAGATGCTCGACAACGTGAAAGACATAAAGACCTATCTGAATGCCGAAGTCACCGATATCCAAAAAGACGGCAACGGTTTCCATGCAGTTTTGAGCAATAATGAGACTATCGATGCGAAAGCGGTGATTCTAGCCACGGGCTTCGACGTTTTCAAAGCGGAGCGGAAACAGGAATACGGCTATGGCATCTATAACAACGTCATTACCAGCGTCGAACTGGAGGAGTTCTTCAGGACGGGCAAGGACGAGCGCATCAACCATCCGAAGAAGATTGGTTTTGTGCACTGCGTTGGTGCCCGTGACGTAAAGGTGTGCAATACCTATTGCTCGAAGGTATGCTGCACCACGGCGTTGAAGCAGGCCTGCGAGATCAAGGAGGTGTTCCCTGATGCCGAAGTCTACACGTTCTACATGGATTTGCGTATGTTCGGCTTGGGTTACGAAGACCTGTATCTCAAGTCCCAAAAAGACTTCGACGTGAAATGCGTCCGTGGCCGTGTTTGCGAGGTCTCGGAAGACATGAACGGCAAGCTTGTCATCAAGGCGGAAGACACCTTGTTTGGCAAGCCTTTGAAGATGACGCTTGACCTGCTCGTCCTGATGTGCAGCATGGAGAAAAACAAGAGCATCGACGCCATACAGCAGAAACTCGGCATCGGCAACAACAGCGACGGTTTCATGCAGAACAAGGATATGTATCTGGGCATGAACGACACCGCTCAAGATGGCGTTTTTGTCGCCGGTGCTTGTACCGCCCCGAAGTCGTTGCCCGACACCATCGGTGAGGCGCGTTCCGTGGCAGTGGAAGTGTATAATTATCTTAAGAGGTAAGCTATGGATTTCGGTTTCTGTTTGTCACCCAGTTCGCATGTCAAGATGGACAGCGTTGACCTGACGACGTTCAATCGTCTGAAGGAGATCAATCATGAAATCAATACATGCATCGCATGTGGTTCATGCACTGCAACTTGCACGGCAGGCCACTTCACCGAGATGAGCTTCCGCCGCATTCTTCTGATGCTTCAGCGAGGCAAGGAAGACGAGGCCAAAAAAATGATTCAGAGATGCATGCTATGCGGCAAATGCACCTTGGTTTGCCCGCGCGGCATCAATATCCGTAAGATTTTGTTAGACATTACACGATGAATTCACAGATATTCCATCCTTTTGTGCTCCCCTTCGTGCTCGGCATGGCTTTCGTGCTGACGTATTGTGTAGTGGGACTTTTGCGTGTCATTGGCCAGTTGCCCAAAGACGACAGGAAGAAATTTTGGCGTTCACTGGTGACCCCGAAGACGGCTTGGGCCAACGTCCGCGACCTGGTGGGCGATTGTCTCTTCCACGTGAAGATATGGAAACGCAATCCCGTGCTCGGTTACATGCACACGGCCATTGCTTTTGGCTGGTTCATGATTATCGTGATCGGCCACATCATGCTGTTCACGCTGAAACCACTCGAAGGTGTCGAGGTGGAAGGCGTTGCACGCACCTTCACCAACTTCTATTATCCGATTTTCTTCAAGTATTTCGCTGAAGAGACGCCTGTCTTCGCCTTCCTCATGGATTTCTTCCTTCTGATGATTATCAGCGGTATCCTGATCGCCGTGGTGAAGAAGATCCATTCGAAGATAGTGGGGGTGAAGCGTGTCATGAAGTTCGGTTTTGCCGACAACATGATCCGTTTCGCCTTGTGGACCATCTTCCCGTTCCGTCTCATTGCCGAAAAGACCAATATCATGACATTTTGGTGGATCTATTCCATCGACCTGCTGGTGTTTATGTTCATGTTGCCGTTCACGAGGTACATGCACATCCCGACGGAGGCTTTGTTCATCCTATTGCGGCACGCTGGCTTGAAGCCGCGCGAGCCTCGCAAAGGTTACGCCTTGGCCCAGATTTATTCTTGCCCGAGCTGCGGCCTGTGCATCGACGCCTGCCCAATGAGCGTCAATGACAAGAACAGCGGCAACACTTCGGCCTATTTCATGAAGCGGTTGAGAAACGGCGACAAAGAAGAAGCCCAACGCATTGCAGAGACCTGCATGCAGTGCGGGAAATGCGTTGCTGTGTGCCCAGTGAGCATCGAGTCGTGCGACATTAAAATGAGCCAACGCGAGGCTGTGCCTTATACAATCAACAGCGACCACTCGTATCTTGACGCATACGATCCGGATGCGGCATCAAACGCCCCTGTCCTTTATTTTGCCGGCTGCATGACCCAACTCACGCCCAAAATCATGCGCGCCATGAAGCAAATCATGGAGGCGGCAGGGGAGAAGTACGAGTTTTTGGACAAAGATGACGGCATCTGTTGCGGTAGGCCAATGCTGTTGAGCGGAAAGACAGCCGAGGCTCAAGCTATGATGGCCAAAAACACCGAGCTGATTAAGAAATCCGGTGCCAAGCGACTCGTGCTTTCCTGCCCGATTTGCTATAAGGTCTTCAAAGAGGAATACCACCTCGAAGGCGTCGTGATCCTGCATCATACGCAATATATCGATGAACTGATTAAGCAGGGCAAGCTGAAGGTTGACAAAAACGATATCAACTATGTTTACCACGACCCGTGCGAGCTTGGAAGGGCCTTCGGAGTGTATAACGAGCCACGTGAGGTAATCGAAAGCATCGGTCATCTGAAAAAAGCCAAGTCGGAGAAAGAGCTGAGCATCTGCTGTGGTGGCAGCTTAGGAAGTTTCAACCTCACCCAGCAGGAACGCGACGAGATTACGGCGAATTCCGTCAACGATTTGATGCATAATCACCCCGACGAAATTGTGACGGCCTGCCCACTGTGCTTGAAGACATTCGCCAGGAAGTCGCCTGTGGCCGTGAAAGATATTGCGGAGGTGGTTGCGACCAACCTTACTTGAAAATCACCGCGAAAATCGTCATGCTTTCGTCGCTCTGTTCAAGGCGGATGTCACCGTGGTGCTTGATCATGATTTGGCGTGAAAGGCTCAATCCGATGCCCGTTCCGTTGGGTTTGGTGGTATAGAACGGGACAAAAATCTCGTCGATTTGGCGTAGCGGGATGGGCTTGCCGTTGTTGGTCACACGGATAATGGTCTGATCTTCCGAGTTAAGGTCGGAGGTGATGCGTATGGAGTTGGCTCCCGCTTGTATTGCGTTCTTAATTAGATTATTGAATACCAGCATCATCTGGCCTTCATCGGCAAAGATAAGCAAGTCGTTGGCTTTGGCGTTATAGGTCAAGGTGGCACCCTGCTCAGCGGCTTTGGCCTTGTTGAGGCGCATCACGCGTTCCATCAGCTCGTCGACCATCACAGCCTTGCGTACGGGCTGCGCCACCTGCGTGAAGCTACGGTACGACTCCACAAAACGAATCAAGTCTTTTGACGAAGTGGAGATGGTCTCCAATCCCGCCTTCACATCCAGGTTTTCGTCCTTCGACAGCGCGTCACTCAATGAGGCGATGGGCGCGACGGTGTTCATGATTTCGTGTGTCATCACGCGGAAGAGCTTACTCCACGAGGCCTCTTCGTTGACGGCGTTGCGCCGCTCGAAGATGCCTCGGATGCGGTTCAAGGCACGATTTATCGCTGAGTTGTCGCGAAAACGGAAATTCAGCTCACCGTCCTCCAAGGCATCCATCATGTACGACACTTTTTTGGTGTCGTTGCGGCGAACGAGATACCGAGTCGCCACAATGGCTGCCACGACGGCCACCAATATCACCGTTATCCAAAGCCACGTGCTCATATCCCGTATTTTTTCAGGCGGTTATACAAGGTCGGGCGGCTCATCTTCAAGGCCTTGGAGACGAGGGTGAGGTTACCATTGTATTTCTTCAGGGCCTCGCGAATCATCTTCTCCTCGTAGTCGGCCATGGTCGCTACGTTTTCGTCCATCAGTTCTACGTCGCCAATTCTTAGGTCCTCGACGCGGATCTGTTCCGTCTCGGAATAGATGACGGCCTTCTCTATGCAGCCACGCAGCTCACGGATGTTGCCACTCCAGCGGCAGCGCAGCAGGAGTTGCTTTGCTTCATCGGAAAGACACTGCGCCTTGCGGGGATATTCAGCGGCGAACTCCTTCACAAACAGTTCCGCCAAGCTGATGATTTCATCAGGACGTTCACGCAAAGGCGGCAGATGCAAGGGCATCATGTTGATGCGATAATACAGGTCTTCGCGGAAACTGCCCTCTTTGACCATCGCCTTCAGGTCGCGGTTGGTGGCGCAGATGAGGCGGATGTCGATGGGCACCGACTTGGTGTCGCCTACCTTGGTGACGCTGCGGTTTTGCAGCACGCGCAACAGCTTGGCCTGCTGGTTCAGCGGCAGGTTGCCGATTTCATCCAAGAAGAGCGTGGTGCCGTTGGCCTGCTCGAACTTGCCGATATGGTCCGCGTGGGCATCGGTGAAGGCGCCTTTGACGTGGCCGAACATCTCGCTCTCAAACAAGGTGTCGGTGATAGCACCGGTATCGACGCTCACCATGGGCTTGCCTGCCCGTCGCGAAAGGCGGTGTATCTCGTTGGCCAACACGTCCTTACCTGTTCCGTTCTCGCCTGTAATCAGGATGGTAGCGTCGGTGGGTGCCACTTTCTCCACCTCCTTGCGAAGGATTGTCATGGCCTCGCTCTCGCCCCATTGCATGGCGGGAGAAATGTTTGTAGCTTCAGACGGGGTGGTTTGGCGGTGTTTTTGGCAGGCATCTTCGAGGGTGGCGAGCAGTTTGGCGTTGTCCCAAGGCTTCACCACGAAATCGAAAGCACCGCGTTTCATGCCCTCCACTGCCAAGGCAATATCCGCGTAGGCTGTGAACAGCACCACCTCCACATCTGGAAAATGCTTTTTCAGCTCGGAGAGCCAGAAAAGGCCTTCGTTACCCGTGTTGATGTCGGTGTTGAAGTTCATGTCGAGCAGCACGGCATCGGGCTTGAACCTGTGCATCGTTTCCATGAGGATGTTAGGGGAGGGGATAAGCTCCACCTCGGCAAAGCGCATGGGCAGCAGGATTTTCAGCGCTGAGCGGATGCCGTCGTTATCGTCGACTACTAGTATTTTGGATTTGAGTTTGGGCATGGTGGTATAAAAATGTATTATTCCAATAGTTCTTTTGCCAGATGGTTGAGTTCGTCGGTGTCAATAGGTTCCATGATGATTTCTTCGGATGCCGAACAATCTTGTTTCAAGGTTTCAAAATTACAATTTTCCAACGATTCTTTAATACTTTTCTGTTATTTTTCTAGTCACTTTTTACAATTTCACCGTTGTTTTTCTAGCGAGTTTTTCTATTTCACCGTTATTTTTCAAGGGAACTTTTCCTAAAACGACACACTTTTCCAAACGAAAAAACAACTATCTGACTCATTTTTCTGAACGAAAGTTACTCCTTCTTCAACGCCTCCGCAGGATTAGTCCGAGCAGCGCGCAAGGTCTGCCAAAGGACGGACAGGAAGGCCATTGACACACCGAGGACGACCGCCACGGCGATGATCCAACCGTAATGCCCGATGCGGTAGGCGAAGCGGTCCAAATAGCGGCCACAGAACCAGACGGCGAGCGGGATGCCGATGAGTGCGGCAATGCCAACCAAAACCATGTAGTCCTTCACCGTACGCCACAACTCGCGATGGACATTACTGCCAAACACCTTGCGCACAGCGATACCTTTTGTGCTTTGCTCGCTGTAATAAGTGCTCATGGCAACGAGACCGAGCAAGGAGATCAGTATCGACAGCAACATGAACAATTCGAGCAGGCGCATTGCCATCTTCGCAGGCTGGAGTGACACATTGATCAGGTCTTTCAAATAGCCGTTCTCCGCTGGCTCCACATAAGTGCCGTTTTTTTCCTCGGAATAGTCGGCGTAGGCTTGCATGATGGCTTTTTCGGTCTCCTTGTAATCGCCTGAAACATCAATCATTACGCCAAAGCCATAAATCAAGTCTTCAGATTTGGCAATAAGGACCGCTGATAATTGATTGGGCTCGGAAGCCGATGCCGAGCGCGTCGGGATGTCCTCATAGATGCCACCAATAGACTCGGGGTTGGCACCGTTGATGTTCATTCTCCGCACAAAATACTGCTCTGTCGAATCATTCAAGGCGAGTTTTTCAGCCGTAGTTCGCGACATCCACACCGAATTGGTGCGTGCGCCAAAGTCCTCAACCACCTGCAAATCAAGCATGTTGAAATAGGTCTCGTCGCAAAGGATGAGTTGGACGGACACATTTTCGCCGTCGGGCGTGGTGATGGTAGTGCTCATGCTCATGTGGCCTGCATAGTCGCGTCCGTAGCCCACCGCCTTCACATTTGGAATTTGCTCCAAACGGTCGATGAGCGGCGCAATTTCGGAATACTCTTTCGCCCTGTTTTTCAGCGAATACAATCCCTCCGAGCGCATGTTGATGGGACGGCTCATCATGTGGCGCATCTGAACTTCCATCAGTAATGCCATGGCGATAAGGACTATCGTAATCGTGTTTTGGAACACAATGAAGACCTTGCTGAACACCCTTTTCGTCTTCAGGCGATAGGTGCCGCGCACGACATCAATCGGCTCAAAACGCGAGGCGATGGCAGCAGGCGTGATGCCCGCCAAAACGCCCATCAACACTATGGCAAACAGATAGACCAACACCGTACCTAAAGACCATTTCAGGTCAAGCGGCACATATTGCTTAATGTTGTCAACCGATACATTTCTCAAGAGGTCGTTCATCATCGGGAGCAATACCACAGCAAGCAGATAGGCAAGGACGAAGCATACAGCAGTAAACGCCATGGATTCAAGGATATACTTCATAATGATATTGCCTTTGGTGGCACCGTGAAGTCGGCGTGTGGCCATCTCCTTGGCGCGTTTTCCCGAAAGGGCCATGTTGAGGTTGATGTAGTTGAAGATGGCCGAAAGCAAGAGCAGCAACACGACTATGGTCAGCATTTGCAGCACCGATTTATCGCCCCGTTTGAGCACCCACTGGTCTTCGTGGAAAAAGACTTCCGGTAGGGTGTAAATCGGCAACGCTTTTACGAAACTATCCGAGTAATTGCGCAAGCCAACCTCCTCCACTTTCTTCGCAAACGCCTCACGGTCAGTGCCCTCTTGTACCTTTATTAAGGTCGTGTAATTCCCAATGGAACTGAACGGCTTCTGCTCGACGAAATGGTAGACTCCGCCAAATCCGGGATTAAGGAACACATCAGTGTGTAGAATCATCGAGTTGGCATCATCCTTGAAAACGCCACAAACTACACTCTCAAGAAGGTTATTGAAATAACTGATTTTTAATGGTTTGCCGATAGCATCACCATTAAAAGTGCTATTGGCGAGCGATTCGGAGATCAGGCAATGCCCATTGAGGCGGTACTCGTCCATGCTGCCATCGATAAGGGAAAGGCTCGGGAAAAGTTCAAAAAGTTCGGGGTCGGCCTCGTTGACGAACGCACTGATAGACTCGTCGCCAATGGTGACATAGCCGCTATCGTCAGTACCGCTGATGCGGCACACGGCCTCCGCCTCGGGTAGTTCGGCCTCGAAGGCGGCTTTGTCCCACCACGAGAGCGAGAGATAATCCTGGTTGCCAACGGCATAGATGCGCTTGCCGAGCGGGTTTCCGTATGCGACGGAATACTGCTGATAGACATAGTTGCCTATTAAGATGACGAAGGCAATGGAAATGATGAGCCCCACGGCCTCGATGATGGTGTAGAGTTTGTTTCTACTTAAAAACTTCAAATAGCTGCTCATGATATAATGTTACAATTAAACGAGTAACCCATAGCATTGATTGTGCCAAAATTGCAACTTGGCAATAATCAATAAGATACGATTTTACCGTTTTGTAAAAGTGTAAAGATTCTTTACAGTGGTGTAAAGAAACTTTACAGTCGCAAGGATTTTCATGCCTTACTTCAACATATAAGTGCAGTATTTCCCCAATAGGTGCACCATGGGCAGGTCGCCTTTCTGATAGCGCTCGGCATCCAAAACGAGCAGGCGTTCCCTGACCTTGGTCTTTCCGTCGAGGACAGCGGTGAGAAAAAAGCCTCCTGCCTCCTCTTGTATGGCTATATCATTGAAACGTTTCATGATGTCATCCGTCGCGCCACCGTAATTGATGGAATAGCTGGGACGTTTGGCTCCTGGGATGTCTTCAATAAGGATATGCTTCTCCAACAAGTCTTGGATATCACGAATAGCAGTGTCTTTTGAGCATTTGCTCAAATTCGCCCATGTTTTGGAAGTGATTTTGGCTTCGTAACCGTCGAGAAAAAGATTCAGTGTGTTGGTTTGGCGTTCTGTCATTGGAACGCTGGCGAAACGCATCCAGAAGAAGCTTTTGTTGAGCACGGTGCTCACCGTGGCCGAAGCCTCACGAATGGCGGCCAAAAGGGTGTGAAGGTACCACACAATCCACTCTGTGATGTCGCCGTCACCGTGCTGCACCCGTTCCAAGATGTCGTAATAGTGGTTCTTGTCGCGATTGATTTCCGATGAGATGTTGTAGAAACGGAAACGGCTGTTGTCGCCTCGTGCGAGGTACATGTCGCCAAGGATGCGCGCCAACCTGCCATTGCCGTCCTCGAAGGGGTGGATGGAGACAAACCAAAGATGCACTATGGCCGAGCGTATCACGGGAGAGATAGGCTTGTCGGCATTATACCAGTCAATGAACTTGACCATTTCCTCTTCCACTCGGTCGGGAGAAGGTGCCATATAATGCACACGCTCGCGCCCCCATAGCCCTGAAACGACATGCTCATCGTGAGTGCGGTATTTTCCAACCTCAATGTTAGAGCCTTCGCTAAAACCCGACGGGAAGAAAGCCGACTGCCATCCACAAAGCTTCTCCTTGGTAAGAGGCTGGTCGAAGTGCTCCATCGCATCGAGCATCACGGCCACCACACCATCGACATAATGCGACGATGGCGTAAACTTCATACCCTCAATTCCTAAACGGCGGGCTATGGACGAGCGCACCTCATCCACATTGAGCCTTATGCCTTCTATCTCGGAGGAATAGACCACATCTCGGGTCAAGTTCTCGGCCATGGCCTTCAGTTGGCTGTCGAAGCCCAAGTTACTCAATCGGCCAACCAATTTCCCCTGTTCGCGACAGACTTCGTCCAAGGGCAAAGCCACCGCTTCGGGCGACCAACGGAAATCCGTCCAGTTCTCATGCTCGTGTATATACATGTTTTTGTGTTTTTGCGTCGTTATCCGGTCAATATCGTCGCATATTTTGCGGCAAAAATACAAATAAATTGTCGCAAACAAAGGAAAATGATGGTATTTTATGCATTTATTCCTTCTTCAACGCCATCACCGGATTAGTCTTGGCCGCCTTCAAAGTCTGCCAAAGCACCGACAGGAAGGCCATCACGAGGGAAATGACCACGGCAACGACGAAAATCCAGCTGTAGTTTTCGAGTCTGACGATGAAGCCTTCAAGGTAACGCTGCGCCGCCCACACCGCTATCGGGACAGCAATGACGCAAGCCACGGTCACCAAAACCATATATTCCTTCACGGTGCGCCACGTCTCGCTCTCGACGGTGCCTCCAAACACCTTGTGCACAGCGATGCTCTTGGCGTTCTCGCCTGCGTAATAGGTGCTCATGGCGATAAGGCCAAGCAGCGAAATCAGCAGGGCAAGGAGCATAAAAATCTCCAAAAGGCGCATGTTATTCTTGGCGGGCTTGAGCGCGTCGCGGTAGAAATCGTCAATAAAGCCATCAGCGATATATTGCGGCAACTCACCGTCACGCCATTCATCGACCACCTCTTGAATGGCCTTCCGCGCATCCGAATGATCACCAATAATATCCATTACAAAACCACCGTATTTGATGTCCTCGGCTTTCATGATACTGATAATCTGATAATCTTCGTCACCCACATTGCTTGTGGTCACCGGAAAATCACGAATCACGCCAGCCACCTGGTCGCAGTTGGTTGCCCTTTCCCTTAAAACATCGATTTCGTGGTCCTCATCGGTAAGTCCTGTGGCGGTAAAAGCCCGCTCGCCAAACCATACTGTATTGTAAAGCGGTGTCTGATAATCTTTAAGGATTTCGAAGTCAAACATTTGAAAAGCAATGGTATCCATCATTGAATGCCGATACAAGATATTCTGTCCGTCACGGGTGAGGCTGTATTGTCCGCCCATCATAAACCCAGGCACGCCCCTACTTCTGCCAATCCGCTTCACGCAAGGCAATTTCTCAAGTTTGTCAAACAAATCGGATTGCGGTTCGGAGGCGAACACCACCAAATAGTATTTGTCTTGGGTATTGCAATGTTTTGGGCGATTCATCGAAGTGCGATACTGCGCCTCCATCACGATGGCCATAGCGATGAGAAAGACCGCCAAAGTGCTTTGGATGACGATGAATACCTTATTGAACACCATTTTCGTATTGCGGCGGAAGGTGCCTTTCACCACATCCATCGGCTCCACACGGCTGGCAAACACGGCAGGAATAATGCCATTGAGCACGCCAACAACCGCAACAATGCCTAAATAAGCCGCAAGGTACATAGGTTTCATCTGAATGGCAATCGGCACATCAGGGCTGTTGAGCAAGGCGTTGACTGACGGTGCCAACAAATAGGCTAACAACAAGCCAAAGCCAAAACAAACTGCCGTAAACACCAATGATTCAGCGATATATTTCCAAACAATTTCGCTTTTTTGCGCTCCGAGCAAACGGCGGGTGGCCATCTCCTTGGCACGCTTTCCCGTGAGAGCAAACGACAGATTGATATAATTGAACACCGCAGAAAGCAGCAACAGAAGCCCGACAATTGCCATGAGTTTCATTGTTTTGAGGTCGCCACGTTTTAACTGGTTGTTAGGTTCACCAAAATCTTTAAAAAACAGATGGTCGAAGCGTGTCATGTCCAAGCGTTCGAAGAAAGCCTGACCGTACATATCGGGATAAATCGCCTTGCAAACCTGCTCCACTTTGTCGTAAATCACCTTCGGGTCGGAACCTTTTGTGAATTTGACAAAAGGTATGGTTGTTCCATAACGGTCATAAGGCATGTCCCAAGCGGACTTGTTGAGGAAGTCGTGTTCATTGACAATCACATCCGTAGGAGTAAACACGGTGTTACGGAAGTCCTCAATTATTCCGACAACCATATATTTATTGATGATAAAATCCAATGTTTGACCTACTTTGATATCATGCTTCCGCGCAAAACTTTCACTGACAATGACATTCCCTGGTACTTCGATACCTTCAGGGCCGCCTTCAACGAACTTGAGATAAGGAAACATCGTGAAGAAATCCTTGCCGACAGCAGTCATTTCGGCTTCAACCTCTTCATTGCCAAACATGATTGACGGAGGATTGGCCTCGATGCAATACCGCACAGCGAGTTCCACTTCGGGCACCCGGTCCGTTACCTCATTTACGAAGGCATACGTCAAGCCGAGATAACCTGGCATACCGAAGCAGTAGATGTTCTTTCGGTCAGGGCTTTCGCGCGTGATGCTGTACTGCTGCCACGCGTAACTGCCGATGATGATGACGAAAGCGAGGCTGACGGCAAGACCGATGGCCTCAATGACGGTATAGAGTTTGTTTCGGGAAAGGAATTTGATGTAACTGCTCATTTTGTTGAATTGTTGAATTGTTTAACTGTTGAATTGTTGTGTGTCGTGTAGCATATCCCATGCCAAAATCACAAAACAATATGAATCAACAAGATATGATTTTACCCTTTTGTAAAAGTGTAAAGTTTCTTTACAGTGGGTGTAAAGAAACTTTACAATGGACACGCTTTTCTAATTCCTCATAAACTTAGTGAACGTGAAACATAATAGCGCTTATTTCAAAAAAGATTGTTATTTTTGCGCTCAAGAAAACGAATTGGATATGACGACATTGCAATTAAACGAGGCCTTATTCCATGAGCTGAACATCATCGTTTCTGATGAGGAAATGATGAAAGAAGCCATTAAGGCACTCCGACTCATCGTCCTGAATTGGGAAAAAATTGCTCCCGAAAAGAGCGAAGAAGAGCATGGAGTGGGACTCCCTGATGCCATCAAGCAGATGCGAGGTGTGGTGGCATTTACTCCAGAAGAAATCGATAGCGACGACCGACTTTTATATCTCCACAGCAAATGAGACGAGTTTTTATTGACACCAACATTTTGATCGATTTTGTTGAAAACAGGCCAGGGGCTGATGCCGCCGAAAAGGTTCTTGAAAACGGCGCGAACAAGGTGATTTCCCTTTTCGCATCCCCTTTGACATTTGCCAACATGGCCTATATTTTGGGAAAACGCTTCGATAAGGAAAAACTATATCCGATGCTTGACGCTCTGGAAAAACAAATAGAGGTTCTTCCCATGGACCGAGACCAATTACGCAAAGCCATTGATTCACCGTCGAAAGATTTTGAAGACATGCTCCAATACCAATGCGCCTTGGCTGGCAACTGTGATGTCATTCTTACCAGAGATGCCAAAGGTTTTTCCGAGTATTCGCTTATTCCTCTTATGTCAGCCAACGAATTCATCAATCTATATGTTTAACTAAGGATTGCACGAAATCGAAGATTTCCGTGATGTGATTCAATGTCATCGGCTAAGATATTAATTTGCTTTTTGCAGAAAGCAATTTTTCCTGAATTCTGCTCATTACAGAAAGCAAAACCAAACATTCTACTTTACCCTCTCTGCAACACCTCTGTAATCCTCTTGCTGCAAATGACTTGCACCACGCCGGAAACTATCAGCGAAAGGAGCAGGAAAGCCGTGAAGAACGACAACAGGGCCACGGTCAGCACAAGGGAAACGGGCACATGATAGGCAAAGCCTTGAAGCCAATGCAGCGAGAAATAGACTGACAACGCTGTTGCCGCAATGACAGGCAAAATGTACATCCTCAGCCGGGTTTTCAGATAATGCCCTTGCACCTCGCGGGTGCTGGCACCAAACACCTTGCGCACCGCCATGTTAAGCGACTCCTGATGCAGATAATAGGAAACGACACCAAAGAAACCGAATAAAGCCAATAGCATAGCCGCAAGGAAATACAACAACGATAAGTGCCCGACCTGACGCTCCTCACGGTAGAGTTCCTTCTCGCCCAAAAACGAATAGGAAAACACATCAGAAAAATTAAACGGACGCACCACTTCTTGAATATGCGCCAAGGTCTGCTGTCGGTTTTCGGGCGCGATTTTCACCACGATGTTTGGCTGTGCCTCAGGTGCATATTCCATAATAAGTGGTGAAACAGCATTGCGCATATCGGAGAAATGGAAGTCCTTCACCACACCGACAATCCTCCCCGACGTCACTGTCAGCGCCAACTCCTTGCCGATGGCTTCCTCCGCGCTCCAACCCATCACTTTGACCGCCGCCTCGTTAACCACATATTGCCCATTCCCTTCGTACTTGCCCTCAAAATAATCATCCAAATTCAAGTCCTTGCTCAAATAATCGCCAGCCAACAACTCCATCCCAACCATCTCTTGGAAATAGCCATCAGTATAAAGCACCTGAAATACAGCATCATTCCCTTCTTCTCGTCCTTCCCATTCCACCTCTCTGACGAAGCCATTAGGTTTGGAAAAGTCACCCATACAAAAACCGACGCTGTAGATGTCGGGGTTCTTCATCAGTTCGTCACGAATGGGGCCCACTTTGTAGCAGGGTGTTACCAGACTGTTGAGTGACACAATGTTAGACATATCAACGCCTTTGTCGGAATGTCGCATAAAAGTGAGTTGCAACAGGATGACAACCGTAAACACGGCAGCAAGCGAAGAGAGACCCACCTGAAACACCGAACTTGCATTGCTGATGCGGATGCCTTTCAAGTGGCGCATCTTGCCTTTCAGCACATCGGCAAAGGCCACACTGCGCAGGCAATATTGCCCGAAAAGGCTTGACGCCAAAGGCAACAGCACCAAAAGCGTAAGGCAGAAAAAGAGCAGCCATTTGTCGAAACGCAACTGCACGGGCACGCCTATCCACGACTGGAACGCAGGCAGCAATGCCCATACCGCCAACAAGGAAAGCCCCATCGCTACAAGGGTGATGAGCAGGGTCTCCAATAGGTTACTCGAAAAAATCCTGAACTCGCCGCACCCAAACACCCGCTCGACGACCCTATTTTTGGTTTGCTGCACCGAATACGACACATCGAGCGTGGCGCAATTCACGATGGTGACCGCCACAATGAGCAGAATGCCAAAGATGATAATCCAGACATACGAGGCATTGCCGTTACCCACACTTTCAGGGTCGTTGTAATCGGTGTGCAGGTGGATGTCGCGTAAAGGCTGGAATTCCAACCATTTCTGCTTATCGTACTTCTCCGTTTGGATGTTGGCCAAGCGTTTCATCTCCGTCTTGCTGAACAGCGCGTTTTCCCTTAATTTGACATAAATCGTCTGGTTTTCAGTGATATTGCGGTAAAGATTGAGTTGACGGCTATCCATTGGCATCACCACCTCGAAAGGCAGATGCGTGTTGGTTGGCACATCCACCACCAATGCAACAGTGTAAACGGTCTCTATGTGCATATAGGAACAGACCAAAGGCTGCCCTATGGCCGAGCCGTCAAAAAGCTTTTTCGCCATCTCTTTGGAAATTGCCGCTTCGTTGGGTTTGAGAATGTGATGCGGTTCACCTTCCACTACGGGATAGGTAAACACATTGAAGAAATTGTCGCTGGTCGTCAAAGCCATCACCTCGAAAGATTCGTTGCGTTCCATATCCCTGACCGTGTTGGGATTCATGTTGGTATAGTGTGAAACCACGCTCACACATTCCTCCACCTGTGGCACGGCATCAGGCAAGTCATAGCGCAACTGACAGACTCCACCTGTGTATCTCGTGCCCGTGGCCTTATCCACCGACACCAAACGGTAAATTTGGTCGCCGTCCTCAACAAAACGGTCGTAGGAAAACTCGTGCAGCACCCATTGGAACAGCAAAGTGGCCGCCGTAATGCCAATCATCAAGCAAAAAGTGTTGATGAGAAAATGTTTGTGTTTGGGTCTAAGAATGGTATTGTTCATACTGTTGTTATTTCCATTTGATAAGATAAAATTGTCAAAAAAAAGTGAGTAAACAATCTTCATGCCAAAATCACAAAACAATATGAATCAACAAAATACGATTTTGCCCTTTTGTAAAACTGTAAAGTTTCTTTACAGTGGGTGTAAAGAAACTTTACAATGAATGGTTTTCTGGAATAGTAACTTGGGATTAATCCTTCTGATTCATCAATTCATAAAGATACGCTGGGCTTTGCACATACAATTCCCCTTCCTCGTCCTGCAGTGCAGACATCAGGGGTGAGTTGTACACGCGCTCCATGGCTTGCTCGATGGAGCAGCCGGTATCTTCCATCACATACTTTACCAACTCGCTCAAAGCGTAGTCGGTCAAGTAGGTTGCTATTTGATGGTGTGTGGGTTGGGTCATGCGAGTGTCCCTCCATTCTGTTGGCAGATGATGAGCAAGTCGTCAATGGTTTCGTCCATCGACTGCAAGTGTTCCACATCGTAGAACTCAATCAGGAAAGACAGCCCCTTGTGCTTTTGCAGGTAGCGGAACGCTGCTTGTCGTGTCATGGCGAAGCGTCGTCCGAAAGCCTGGATGCACGCTGTCAGGAATGGAATCTCGTACTTGCTCATCTTCTTTCGATTGCTTATTAATTCATACGGGTGCAAAAATACAAAAAGTTTTGGAATAATCAATTACTCCTTCTTCAACGCCATCACCGGATTCACCCGCGCCACGGAGACAATCTGCCACAGCACCGAGCCGATGGCGATGGCAAACGACAGCGCCACCGTGACCACGAAGATCCACGGATACAGGTCGATGCGATAGACGAAATCCTCCAGATAACGCCCGCAGACCCAAACCGCTATCGGAATGGCGATGACATTGGCGATGAGAATCATGATGATGTATTCCTTCAGGTTACGGCGTATCTCGCTTTGCATCGTGCCGCCAAACACCTTGCGGACGGCGATGGTCTTCTCGCGTTCGGAGGCGAAATGCGTGCTCATGGCCACCAGTCCCAGTAGCGACAGCAACACCGCCACTGCCATAAACATATCCACAAGGCGCATCCTGTTTTTGGTGTCGCGCAAATGTAGCAGCAGCAAATTGTCGATAAAGTCAATGGACCAAGCTTCCCAATAAGCCTCTTTTTTACCCATGTGCTTGTCGTACACGGCCATGATGGCTTTGCGTGCCTCCGCATGGTCGCCCACAATCTCTAATACAGGATGGTAAGCCACCCACTTGAACTTCGGCTCCTTTCCAAAGATCTGCACCGCTCCATAAGTCTCATCCACCACATGCGCTGCGTCGTCAAGGGCAAAATCACCCAACACGCCACACATATCAGAACGCAGATTACGCTTGTACCAAACGCCCAGTGAATCAATGTCGAACTGCTCCAAAGGCATCCCCGTCTGGGCCTCCAGCAAACCTTGCGTCAGCAGGTATTGGTCTTCGTCCAGCTGACCATACATCGCCTTGATGTCAAACCCAAACATATCAAAAGCCGTGGTGTCGCACAACAGGCATTTCACTGAAACCCAGTTTTCAATGTTTTCACGATCGTTGAGAGCCATCCATTTTGTACCCATAAAGACACCACCAGGATAGCCGTAAGAATGCCCTATCCGTTTTACGCAAGGCAAGGCCATCAAGTCGTTCTCAAAGGCCTCATCGCCCGATAGTATGGAATTCACATAGAACAGGTTCTCCGTACGACATCCGACAGGTCGCTGCTCCATGTGGCGCATCTGCACCTCCATCGTGATGACCAAGGCAATCAGCACGATGGCGATGACATTTTGCAAAACGATGAACACCTTCGAGAGCACCATCTTGTTGCGTAAACGGAAGGCCCCAGTCACCACATCGATGGGCTTGGCCCTCGACACCACTGTGGCAGGGATGATGCCCGCCAATAGCGCCACCACAATCACGATGAGCAGATAGGAAACCAGATAAAACGGCGAGAGCATAATCTTCACACCCACATCATCGCCTAACAAACGGTTGACTATCGGTTCAAGCGCCTTTGCCAACAAGACACCCAATACCATGCAAACCAAGGTAAACGCCAACGATTCAAGCAGGTATTTCCCGATGATTCGACCCTTGGTGGCACCATGCAACCTTCGCGTGGCCATCTCCTTGGCCCGCTTGCTGGTCAAAGCGACGTTCAAATTGATGTAGTTGAACATAGCGGAGATCAGCAGTAGCAGCCCAACAGCCAACAGGCTGTGCATCATCACCTTATCGCCCTTTTTCAGTGTAGTTTGTCCGTCATAATAAAACACCTCATCCAAACGCACCAATTTGATTGTCGCAGCATCAACCGGGTATTCTCTTCCAAGGATCTTATTGAATAAAACTTCTGTCGCTGCGGCCAGTTTCACGCTTAACGCGTCGCGGTCGACATTTGGAAATGTCTTGATGAAGAGCCATACATTCTCGAATATATTGGCAGGAACGGCAGGGCTGTCA
>CALEMB010000015.1 GCA_937902805.1 uncultured Bacteroidales bacterium | reverse complement strand
TATCGGTCTCGGCATTCCTGCTGAACCGCTCTTCCGATCTCGATCTCCAAGAATAAGCAATACCGAAGCCCACGCCCTTAACAACACCTAAATGAGCAGGTGCTATTAATGCCATGGACGTCAGCCATTGCTTTATCGTGTGGTGGTGTGAATTTGCGAGATTCGAACAAGCCGCAGATAAAACGTCAGTCTAACGTCTTCTCAATATGTCTTTCGTTCACCCACATGCCTATATTTGACAAGCAGCAAACTACGGGGCAAATTTACAATTATTTTTCTTATTTTTGCCTCAAATTGAATTTTTCAACATAGTTATTAATTATTTCCACCAATATGAAAAAATTTGCAGTAATCTTAGCTGGCTGCGGTCGTAAGGACGGCAGCGAAATCAACGAAGCCATTACGCTGTTGCTATCCCTCGAACAGCATCATTGTGAATACCAATGCTTTGCCCCCGATCGCCCGCAAACCGAGGTCATCGACCACCTGACGGACAAGAAAGTCACCAACGCCAAGCGCAACATTCTCACCGAAGCCGCACGCTTGGCTCGTGGCAAAATCCTCCCCGTTGAGGAATACAAGGCTGCCGACTATGATGGTCTGCTCTTCAGCGGCGGCTATGGTGTGGCCAAGAACCTGTGCGACTACGCCTACAAAGGTGCCGACATGGAAGTGCAGCCCGACGTAGCCCGTGCCATTATCGAGACACGTGAGGCCAACAAGCCCATCGGAGCCATGTGCATCGCTCCCGTGATGCTCGCCAAGCTGCTGCCAGGCGTGTGTGTCACCTTAGGCAACGAAGGCACAGCCGATGCCGACAACATCCGCAAGATGGGTGCCTACCATGTGCAGACCGAGCATGGCGATGTGTGTGCCGACAACGAATTGTTAGTCTTCACCACGCCCGCCTATATGCTGGATGCTACAATAAAAGATGTATACGACGGTGCCTACAATATGGTTGGAGCCATCCTTGAAACCTTAGAGGATAAAAAACACAAATAATCGAGGGCGACCCGAAAGTCACCCTCGATTTTCAGTGAGATTGTTAGCGTTATCTGCGTCCTGCGCTGGAGCCGCTACGGCTGCCACTGGTGGCGCTGGAGCTTCTGGAAGTGCTGCTGCTTGAGCTACTCGTAGTGCTTGAGCGTGTGTTGCTCGTGATCGGGCGTACGCTACTGCTGGAGCTGGAGCTTCTGTTGGAGCTGCTAGTGCTGCTCGGACGTGCGCTGCTGCTAGAGCTGGTGCCGGAGGGGCGGCTGACGCTACTGCTGGAGTTTCCGCTGCTGGGGCGCGAGGTGCCTGTACCGCTTGGGCGTGCACTGCTGCCAGTATTGCTGGAGGGACGGCTGACGTTGCTAGAGCTTCCGCTGCTGGGGCGCGAGGTGCCGCTGCTGTTGGAGCCGCTCGGACGGCTGACCCTGCCGCTAGAGCTTCCGCTGTTGGGAGCGGGTGTGTTGTTGCCACCGCTGTTGCTAGCCGAACTCATGCTACCCGCGTTGCCGTTAGGTCTCACCGTTGCACTGGGGGCCACGTTGTTGTTGGGCTTGGGCATTTCGTTGTTATTGCTCCATTCGGGGTGCGTGGCAGGATAGCCACCAATGCTGTAGTGGTAACCGTAAGTGTGGTGCATCGGATCCATCGGAGGAGGCATTCCAGGGCCGTGGGTGTGCATCGGCGGGCGGAAACCATCGTAGTAGTAACGGTAGCTGCCCGGACGGTGGTAGTAGCGGAGGCACGGAGGCACCGTGATGACCACCCAGTGCTCGGTGCGCGGCCCATCCCAGTAGAAGCGGATGGGGTCGAAGTACTCGAAGGTGGTGAAGCTGTAGAGTTCATCGCCCAGTTCGTAGTAAGGCATGATGGTGAAGGTGCGCCTTCTGTCGATACGACGGAGCGGGATTTCCAGGGCAATTCTCTTGATGCGTCCAGGACGCACTTTCACGTATTCTTCGTCGTAGATGTAACCGTAGTCAGGATCGAGGAAGATAGAGACATAACCCCTATAGGTGTAGTCTCCGATGTTCTCCACGTCATAGTAGACTGTGATTGAGCTATGGTTGTACACCATCACCGGCTGTGATACCAAGGCGAGTTCAGGTGGAAAACCACTTGCTTTTGCTGCGATGGCTCCTACTGCCAGCAGGAGGGTCATCAGGATGTTCTTGGCTTTCATAGTTGCGATTGTTTTAAGGGTTTGACATTTCATTTATGTGTTCACCCTATATAACAACCAAAACCGTGCCAAATATCATTCCTCCGTCACCCTTGTGGTTTTCCCATAATCAATCTCCGGATGCTCAGCCAAATATTCTAGCATCAATTCATTGGAGCTTCGGAAGGTGGTATGCCCCTCATCCTCATGCTCATAGTCGAACACTGTCGACATATAGCTGTTCATCACGATGTTGTACTTGGCATTGAGATCCAAGGGCTTGCCGTTTTCAAGCTTCACCTCGATATCGGTCATCTCGCCGTTGTCGTCCACCTTATAAGTATAGGAGCAGCCCGAGCAGTACATGGGTCCCCCGTCGGTGGTGAAGCACGTCTTCATCAGGTTGATGATTTCCTGTCCAGTGAGGGTATAAGCGATTATTTCATTGTCGAAGGGGTCGAGGGCGAAGATGTCCTTCAGCGTCACGGGGCGGACCGAGAGGGTATCGAAACGCACGCCACCAGGATTCTGGAAGCCCATGTCGGCGCCAGTGGTGTAACGGATGGCATCGGTCATCATGCAGCCCAACGACTCGTAGCTTTCGATAGGTGTCATGTTGGTGGTGACCACTTTGCGGAAATACTCGTTGCTATTGTATTCATTCACCATGTCTAGCACCTTTTCATCGCGTTTCGGGAAGTCCTTGATGGAAAGTAACTCCATCTCCTTGTCGACCAACACACCATTGGAAAACGTGAAGGTACTCAAGGTCAAATACTTGACCTTTGCTTCGGCTTGGGTAACCATCACACCGTTGACGAGTTGTTTCTCGGCCACGCGGGTGTGGCTGTGGCCACCGAAGATGGCGGCAAGTTGCGGGAATTTCTCCGCCGTCTCGCGGTCTTCCTCATAGCCGCAATGCGAAAGGAGGAACACGGCATTGCAGTCTTTCAGTTCGTCAATGTAGGATTGCAGCACCTCATCGAGGGGCACAAAATGCGAGCCGCCAGCGTTGTCGGGATGGAAGTCGGGCAAGCCGTTTTCACCCAATTGAATGCCACCAATGACACCGATCTTCAAGCCGTCGCGCTCAAAAATGACGTATGGATGCACATTGGGCATCTGCAAGGTGTCGTCGAAAGTGACGTTGGCGCACACAAAGGGAAACTTAGCCCAGCCCAAAACATCGCGCAAGGCAATTGGGCCGCCATCCCACTCGTGGTTGCCGAAACATGACAGATTGAAACCAACAGCGTTCATCAGCTCATACATGGGTTTCGCGGGCTTGAGTGTGTCATGCTCGACAAAGCGGTCGTTGATAGGGTTGCCCGAACGGTTGTCTCCGGCACTAAAAAGCAGCAGGTCGGG
Organism: uncultured Bacteroidales bacterium; assembly: GCA_937902805.1. GTDB lineage: Bacteria > Bacteroidota > Bacteroidia > Bacteroidales > F082 > Limimorpha. Next base: position 33,923 of record CALEMB010000015.1, on the reverse strand, counting down.
ATGGACGGCACGCAAGCTATCAACAAGGGCGGCCATCTTCGGGAAGCTGTCGATGTTGGCATGCATGTCGTTAGTCGACAGAATAAAAATCTTTTGCTCCTTCGGCTTAGTATCACATGCCGAAAGGAGACACACGAAGGCACAAGCCATCATAGTGAGTTTAAAAAATGTCTTCATGGCGTTCAAAATTTTACATAGATTCTTGAATTGGCACGCAACGAACCATCGAGGTCGACGATGTTACCGTATGCGTCTTTCACTTGGACGTGTTCCAGTCTCATGGGCAGGTTGTTGGCTCTGCAATAGGCGAGCACCACTGATTTCACTTTCGCGCCGTAATACGTGCGCACCTCAGTGTCGTTGACGAATGCTTTCATATCAGTTGTTAGTTTGGAGTTATCAGTTGTCAGTTAAACAATCCACAAGGCAAAAGTACAGATTTTTTGTAAAAAAGTATGCTTTTTTACTTTTTTCCCTATTTTTGCATTCAACAATTCATAAAAACAAATCATCATGAAATTAGAAGGAAGAAGAGAAAGTACCAACGTGGAAGACCGCAGAGGGAAGAAAACCGTTGCCACTGCGGGTGGTTTAGGCATAGGCGGTATCATCATCGCTTTGATTGTTATGTTTATGGGCGGTGATCCAAGCCAAGTCACGGAACAATTACAGCAAGGCAACACTACTGAAGTGGTCGAGCAGGACTACAGCCAAGTCGACGTTGAACTGATGACGTTCTGCAAACGCATCCTTGCCGGCACCGAAGACGTGTGGGCCAGGGAATTTCAGAAGATGGGGCGCACATACAACCCGCCCAAGATGGTCATCTTCAGCGATGCCGTCAACTCGGGCTGCGGCAACGCCACTTCTGCCAGCGGACCATTCTATTGCTCCGCTGACGAAACGGTTTACCTCGACCTTGAATTCTTTAAGAGCATGAAAAAGCAAATCGGTGCTGACGGTGACTTTGCCTACGCTTACGTCATCGCCCACGAAGTAGGCCATCATGTGCAGAACCAACTTGGCATTCTTGGCCAAGCCCATCAGAAGATGGCAAACTATGGCCGTAACACAAAAGAATCAAATGAGATCAGCGTGCGTCTTGAGCTACAAGCCGACTTCTACGCTGGCGTGTGGGCTTACAACGACAATGCGATGTTTGGCTCGCTCGAAGACGGCGACATCGAGGAAGCCCTCAACGCTGCCGCCAAAATCGGTGACGACTATTTGCAGAAGCAAGCCTATGGCCGCACCATACCCGAGACCTTCAACCATGGCACCTCGGCACAGCGTTCCCGCTGGCTGAAGAAAGGCCTAACCACAGGCAATGTCAACCTTGGCGATACCTTCTCGCCAGCTTATAGTTCCCTGTAATATCCTGGTCTTTTCCAGAATTATGTAGAGACGGTGTCACACCGTCTCTATTGTTTTTTATGCCTGCCGTAGTACCAAATCTGCCAGCTGTTGAACAGGTTCTGGAAAACGGAATAGAAAGCCAAATAAACCGAGGCCAAGGGATGCAGATAATGGTTGGCCATCCAGATGCCCATAGCGGAGTTTTTCTGCCCTAACAATTGGCCTCCAGCGATGGTGTCGCCGTACTTGTGTCCAATCCATTTGCCCAAACCGAACTGGATAATGCAGAACAACAAAGCCGAAATGCCAAGCCAAAGGATGCTGTCCCAATTGCCTTTGCCGTTGAGGAAAATAAAATGTATGGTTTGCCCCAAGGTAAGGAACAAAGCTAGAGCCCATAGATAGAAAGATAAGCCTTTATATCGGCTTATGGCTTTGTTGGCTTTGGGCCACAAGAGTTGCAAGGCCAGGGCCACGAAAAACGGCAAGCCGATGACGGTGCCGATACGCCTAAGGATATGCAGGAAAGACTCAAGGAAGGGAACGTCCTGATTCACGCCGATAAAGGAAAAATAGATCGGTGCAACAACGGACACGACCAAGTTGCCAATGACGGTGTAGGAAGTTACCGTGTTGCGGTCGGCACCGAGCATGGTACTGACTACTGCCACCGCGGCAGCCACGGGGCAAAGCACGCCTATCAAGACACCCTCGGCAATGATTTCGTTGACACCCAATAGCTTAAGTAAAGCATAACCGCCTATACTTACCACAACTTGGAATAGAATAATCCATACAAACAAGGGCTTGAAACGCAGCTTGGTGATGTCGACGGCAGTGAATGTCAATAGAATGATAGTGAAGATGACATAGGGCACCACCACGCTGAAAGCAGCACAATACTCATGCAACAGCAGCCCTAAAATGATGGCGATGGGCAGGACATATTGCCGCATCTTGTTCGCTATGACATAGATTTTTTGCATTATTTCGACAAGCTCAATAACCTAATTTCGACAAGCTCAATAACCAATTTTTCAATTGGGCTGCAAAATTGCAAAAATAATATGTACCTTTGCACTTTCAAACACAGAAAAACTATGGAAGCCACTCTTCAAGACCTAATGACGCGTCGCAGCGTGCGTAGCTATACCGACGAAATGCCCCCCCGCGATGTGATTGAAGACATTTTGAAGGCGGGCATGAATGCACCCTCAGGCAAAAACCGCCAAAGTGCCATCATCCTTGCCGTCACCAACCGCGAGATACGCGACAAGCTGAGCCGACTCAACTCTGTCGTCATCGGGCGTGACGATTTCGACCCCTTCTTCGGTGCCCCTGTGGTGCTAGTGGTGTTAGCCGACACTTCGGTATACACTTGGAAAGAAGATGGTATCCTCGTGATGGGCAACCTGCTCAACGCGGCACATGCCAAAGGTTTGGGCTGCTGTTGGGTACACCGTGCCCGCGAGGTCTTCATGATTGAGGAGGGCAAGCAACTGCTACGCGACCTCGGTATCCCCGAGAAATACGAAGGCATTGGCAACTGTGTGCTAGGCTATATGAAAGGCGACTATCCTGAGGCAATGCCACGCAAGAAAAATTACATTTATTGGATTGAATAAGTCTTCTACACTTGTCGGACATCTGGCGTGTTTCTGCGCCTACTGCATCTTTGGGTTCAACATCGTTTGCTGCAAGAACATCTCCAATGCGCAGGTGTTGACACCTATGGATTTGTTTTGCCTTCGGGCAACGGGAGCCACAGCCTTGTTTTGGCTGCTTTCTCTCTTCATGCCCAAGGAAAAGGTGGCGTTGAAAGATTTGCCGAAAATCTTCATAGCTTCCATGCTAGGCTTGTATCTCACGCAGATTAGCTTCCTGAAGGCCATCACCATGACGACCTCCATCGACACGAGCATCACCAATACCTGTACGCCCATTTTGACTATGTTGGTGGCTGCCGTTGCATTAAAAGAGCCTATCACCCTCAAGAAAATCGGTGGCGTATTGGTGAGCTTGGTTGGAGTTTTGTTCCTGATTTTCAACTCTGTGGGGCTAGGCGGCGGTGCCTCCGAAACGAAACCTTTAGGCATCGTTTTGGTAGTCGTCAACGGCTTAACCTTCGCACTTTATCTCGGTATTTTCCGCCCATTAATCACGAAATACAACGTGGTCACCTTCATGAAATGGATGTTCCTCTTCTCCATGCTGATGGCACTTCCATTCAACGCAAAGCACCTCATCCACGTCCCCTTCGGGCAAATGGAAAGCAAGGTGCTGTGGCAGGTGGCCTTCGTGGTGTTTTTCGCCACTTTCGTCGCTTATTTCCTTATCCCTGTAGGGCAGAAACGGCTGCGTCCCACCTTGGTCAGCATGTATAATTATGTGCAGCCCATCATCGCAACGCTCATCAGCATCATCATCGGTTTGGACCACCTCACCTGGAAGAAAATCGTGGCCATGGCGCTGGTTTTCACAGGCGTTTGGATTGTCAATCAGAGCCGCGCGGCAGCCACTCCGACACCTTCTGAAAACGAATAAAAATGTAGAGACGCACCGTAGCACGTCTCTACAATTGTTTATTTCTTAACGAACCTTCTAACCTCGATGGTGTTTTGCATCGTCATGCGGATGACGTAGGTGCCAGCGGGTAGGTCGGCCGTCTGGATTTCCATTTTTTCGGAGCAATTCTTCTGGCTGTAGACCCTAGCTCCAGCAATGTCGAAGATTTCGATATGGTCGATTGCCTCAGTGGCTTCGACGCTCAACTTGTCGCTGATAGGGTTAGGATAGAGGACAATTCCGATCTTGGCATTTTCTTCCAAACCTTCAGTAGACTGCACATTGGCGATGAGGGCGCGGTCACCTGTCACGACAAAGGTGTAATCCTCGGTCTCAGCGACGACGGTACCGTTTTCGGTCCAGTTCAAGAAGATGTAGTCTTCGTTAGGAACGACCTTCAAGGTAACCTGTGTGCCATACTCATAGGTGCCATCACCAGCGACCTCACCACCAACAGCCGGATTGACGGAGGCGCTGATCGTATAAGATATGGGGCTGAAGTTGGCGACAAGGCTACGGTTACCCGTGACAGTGAAGGTGTAAGTGGTATTCGTGGAAAATACAACTTCGTTTTCAGTCCAGTTAACGAAATTGTAGCCAGTAGCCGGCGTGGCAGACACGATACAAGTCTGACCTTCCTGATAAGTGCCGGCACCACGGACGGTGCCCCCTTCTTCAGGTTTAGGCGTCACTGAAATGGTATATATCGGCAACGGGTTTTCAGTGAAGTGAGCCACCAAGTTGCGGTTGCTAGTTACAGAGAAGCTATAGCTAGTGTTGGTAGAGACCACAACGCTGCCTTCAGTCCAGTTGGTGAAGGTATAGCCCGAAGCTGCTGTGGCAGTCACGGTGCAGTTCTGACCGTAAGTGAAGGTACCACCGCCTGTGACATTACCGCCGTTGGTCGGGCTGGCCGACACATTGATAGTATAAGTGTTGATTGTAAAGTGAGCCACCAAGGTGCGGTTGGCATTCACGGTGAAGGTATAGTTGGCATTGGTGGAGACCACAGTGCCGTTCTCTGTCCAATTGGTGAAGGTATAGCCCGAGGCCGCTGTGGCACTCACGGTGCAGTTTTCACCCGCTTGATAAGTGCCGCCGCCGGTGACAGTGCCACCATTGGTCGGATTAGCTGATACACTAATGGTGTAGGTCGGTGGAACATAGGTGAAGTTGGCCACCAAAGTGCGGTTGGTGTTCACGGTGAAGGTGTAGCTGGCATTGGTGGAGACCAGATTGCCGTTTTCCGTCCAGTTGGTGAAAGTGTAGTTGGCATTAGGTGTTGCCGTGACGGTGCAGTTTTCACCCGCTTGATAAGTGCCGCCACCGGTGACAGTGCCACCTTCGGTCGGGTCAGGCGTCACCGTGATGGTATAATTTTGTGCAGATTCCACATTGATATCTTGGATGTAGGGTTGGCGTTGCGGCTTGGTCACCACAATGCGCACCTGGCCCGAAGTGATACCCGATTCAACCGGCACGTTGACCGTACCTGAAGCAGGCACCAAAGCCACGCCCTTCAACACATTGTTTTGCGAAATGGCTACGTATGAGCCTTCCTGTGCGCTCACTTGGAAGGAGGTGGCTCCTGCGGGGAAGGAGCTGGCATGACTGACATTGTTGGGAGAAGGATTCACGCGGAAGGGCATGATGGAACCATCGCCCAGCACGTGATATGCCTGCCAGTAGTAGGTGGGGCTGGCACTGGTTTCGTAGTTGCCAGCATGGGCATAGCAAACGGCCAAGTTGCCGAGGAAGACAATAGAAGAAACTGTGTGGTAAGTGTCATCCATCCAGATGCCGTCATAAACCCCTGTGGCCGTGTTGTTGATATTAGGCATTTGGCCGAAGGTGTTGGTGGCACCCACACCAAAGTAATAGTCTTCATACCAATAGGTTACAGGACAAGAACCGATATAAGAATAGGCAGCCTTGTTCTCGCCACGAAGCATAGCCTCACCGAAGCAGGGCTGGCTGTAACCGAAATTACCAGTCAAGCAACAATTACCCATAGCGAGGAAATAATTATCGGTGTTGGTGAGAGCATTCACCTGGTTCTTGGTCAGTTGAGGGTCGGACCAAGAGGTCTCGCTTCCGTGGGCAGTATAGTTGACAAAGCCGGTTCCAGAACTTAATGAGGCATAGCAATTTGTATAGGGTTGACCTAACCAGTTATAAACATTGGTGAAACCATGTGCAGTGTTGTAATAATACTGCAACGCATATTGAATAGTGGGCTTGCCGACGTAATTAGTCCAATAGCTGTCCCAACCGGCAATGAGGGTCACATTGTTCAAGTAACTCGGGTCGGGCATGGTGTATTGCTCGTATTGCAAAATCTTATTGACAATGGCGGTGACTTGATTGGCATCCTCTGCCGACATACGGCTGTAAAACATATCGGGAAAATAGTCGTTGTCCATTGAACCATAATACAAGTCCGTCACTTTTTGAGTGGCAGTACCGCTAGTTTTTCCTGGGATCTGTCCCGTGTCGCCCACAAGGACGAGGAAAGTAGGCGTAGCACCTTGGTTGACACCCGTGTTGTACAGGTTCTGTACATAGCTTTGGATGGCGTTGTAATTTCCGCCCGCTTGTGCAGTGGTCACCAAATTCACATAGAAACCTTTCTGGGTCTTCCAGTTGAGCCAAGGCTGCAAAGCGGTGACGTAGCTTTCGGGCGCAACCACAATCATGTGGACAGGATAAGCCATCAGGTCGGGGTGGTCAGTATACACGTCAAGGATCTGGCGGTAGTTGAACATCTGCTTGTAAACGATGTCAAAATACGGAGTGTAGGTATTCAGCAACATGCGCTCGGTCTCGGCTCGGTCGGCACCCACAAAGTTGATTTCCACCTCAATGTTGTTAAACACACGCAAGGTGTTGGAAGCAGGATTGTAGCTCACAGGATTAATGACCAACGAACCGATGCGAATGCCGCGCATCGTGCCTTGCACTTCGATGGTGGCCTCGGGGGCAGTGGCGAGGCTGCGGGTCTGGTAAGCAGCTGTGTTGTAGACAAACTCAACCTCTTCCAAATTCTGGTCCTTGCGGACAGAAGGCTGGTGCGGCAGAATGGTGCCTATGCCATAGTCGGAGAGACGATAATCGGTTGTCGTGTAACTGATGACATTAACGTGAGGCGTAGCTCCGAAAGGCACAGCCAGCAGTTGGTGCGAGGCTGGCAGTTCGGGCGTGCCGATTTCGCCAGAGGCATAGGTGCCTTCGATGGCGATTTCAGAGAAGGTGCCTCTCTCGGTGGGCACCTCAATGCTCTCAATGGAGCCATAACTAAAAGTGGCGCGAAGCGAGTTGAAATCGCTATGGGTGATTTCAGCATTCGAAGTGCTGCGCAGGTCGATGCGACCGTTCTGGGCGACGGCAAACATGGTGCACAAGGCAAGAACAAAAAGTAAGGTTATCTTTTTCATTTTAAATATGATTATTTGACTTCGATTTGAGTGCAAAAATAGAAAAAACCATCAAAAAATGCGCTTTTTTTGGCTTGAAATGATACAAGTAATGAAAACTTTTCCTACTTTTGCTGCAAAATATGAAAAATCATACAAATCAAACTATCATGATAGCAGAACAAGGAAAATACATTTTCGGTGTAGTAAAAGTGGGCGACAGGGGACAGATCGTCATTCCGAAAGACGCCCGCGAACTTTATGGCATCAAGGCAGGCGACAGCTTGTTGGTGCTGGGCGACTCAAAAGGCATGGCCATTTTGAAGACGGAGATATTTCAGGACAAAATAGATGAAGTGTTAGGGGAGGGCAAGTGATGGAACGCAAACATTGGATGGATAACCTACGTTGGGTGACGGTGCTCTTGGTGCTGTTTTACCATGTGTTTTATTTCTATAACAACAAAGGCGTCTTCGGTGGTGCCGGTGGCTTTGGCGAATACCCTCAGTATAAGCAGTATCAGGATGTCGTCATGTATATCCTCTATCCTTGGTTTATGCCACTATTGTTTTTACTGGCCGGTGCCAGCTCCCGGTATGCATTGCAAAAGCAATCGGGCAAGGAATGGTTCAAGTCGCGTACGCGCAAACTGTTGGTGCCAGGCACGATAGGCCTCTTTGTGTTCCATTGGATGGTGGGTTATTTCAATACCGTTGTTGCCTCAAGGCAAGGCGTGTTTGAGGGCGTGCCCACAATAGCAAAGTATTTCATGATGGCCATAAGCGGCACGGGGCCGCTATGGTTTATCCAAGTGTTGTGGTTGCTGTGTCTTGTGCTGCTTTTGGTACGTGCAATAGACCGCGACGACAAACTTTGGAACTGGTGTGGAAAAGCCAATTATGTAGCCATCATCCTGATGGGTGTGCTATTTTGGGTTGGTGAGCAGACGCTGGTCCAGCATCCGCGTCCAGAATCTTTGGACGGCCTTTGGAATTTATACAAGCCCCTGTTCTATCTTGTGCCTTTCCTGATGGGCTATTTCGTGTTTTCACACGATGCGGTACAGGAAAAGCTGGAGAAGGCTTGGATTCCGCTACTGGCCTGTGCCGTCGTCGCAGGCACGGTGCTGGTCATCACCACTTTTGGTCAGGACAACACTTCGCCGCTGTATCTAGGCAGCTGGCTCAACTGCCTCTATGGTTGGTTGATGTGTCTAGCGATGATGGCTTGGTTCAAGGCCCGCTTCGACCGTACAGGAGCCTTTGCAGGCTACATGACACGCTCCAGTTTTGGTGCCTATATACTTCATTATCTGGTGATCGCCGCTTTGGGTTATATGATGAAGATGTACACCAATTTAGCCCCGTGGATGATGTATGTTATCCTTTTCATGGCCGTGATGACGATTCCGTTCTTGTTGAACGAAATTATCAAAAGGATACCGTTTATTAGATGGTGTGTGTTGGGCATCAAAAAAGAAAAATAATGGCAAATACGTTATATAACGAAATCCTTTCCCATCAAGACCCCTCGCAAGTCGAAGGCCTGTCGCGATTCTTCAAGACAGGAAAGGGGCAATACGGCGAAGGCGACAAATTCCTAGGCATCAAAGTGCCTGTGACCCGCGAGGTAGTGAAACAATGCTGGCAAAAGACTTCATTTGAGGACCTTGAAACTTGCGTCGCTTCCGAATACCACGAAATGCGCCTAGCCGCTCTGTTGACCTTGGTACAAATTTTCATGCACGCCAAGAAAGACAAGGCTTTGCAACAACAATGCGTGGACTTTTATCTTTCACATACCGAGTTCATTAATAATTGGGACTTGGTCGACCTGTCGTGTTATGAACTGCTTGGCACATGGCTCTTGGACAAGGACAGAACCCTGCTTTATGACCTCGCCCGAGATGGCAAGACAATATGGGAACAACGCATCGGTATAGTAAGCACGATGCAATTCCTTCGTCACGGCGAATTAGATGATACCTACGCCATTGCCGATATCTTCTTGGCCAAGCCCCTACCCCTTCACGACCTCCTTCAAAAAGCCGTAGGTTGGCTTCTCCGCGAAGCTGGTAAACGAGATGAGCAACGGCTGAAAGACTGGATTTCAACACGATATAAAACCATGCCTCGCACCATGCTCCGCTATGCAATTGAAAAGTTTTCGGAAGAGGAACGTATTTTGTTTTTAAAAAGCTAAACCTATTGGGAAATGTCAGATATCCAACACCACTATATCGAACAAGGCCAAGGCCAGCCTTTGATTCTCCTCCACGGCAACGGCGAGGATAGCAACTATTTTGTCCATCAGATATCGCATTTTTCAAGCAAATATCGCATTATTGCAATAGACACGAGGGGCCACGGAAAGTCACCAAGAGGAGACAAAACGTTTACCATTAAACAGTTCGCTGAGGACTTGAATGACTTCATGAACGAAAAAGGAATTGCAAAAGCCATCCTCCTCGGCTTCTCAGACGGAGGCAACATTGCTCTGGAATTTGCTTTGAAATATCCCGAAAAGGTGGACAAAATGATTGTTGACGGAGCCAATCTTTTCCCCTCAGGCGTAAAACCTTTGTACCAATGGCCTATAGAAATCGGATACCGCATTGCGAAGCTGTTTTCGAAGAAATCAGAAAAAGCTTTGCACAATACCGAGATGCTTGGCCTGATGGTCAACGAGCCACATATCGAGCCTTCTGTATTGGTCGCTTTGACCATGCCCATCTTAGTGGTAGCAGGCACTAAAGACATGATCAAGGAATCACATACAAAGCTTATTTACAAGAGTTTACCCAACGCCCAGCTGGCCATCATCGAGGGTGACCATTTTGTGGCAAACAAGCATCCCGAGGCGTTTAATAACGTGGTGGATGATTTTTTGAAAAAATAATGCTACATTTGCGGGCAATAATCTAATTGTCCTGAAAATGAAAAAGTATCTGTTCCTTTTGTGTTTGGCTTTTGGCACCATCATACTTCAAGCTAAGCCCATACATGTTTCCTTTGCCCAAACTGCGGCACAGAAATTCGCCACTGCAAAGCTGGCCATAGAGCGCGCTACACCCAACTTGGTCTACACAGGTCAAAATGACGCTTTCTATGTCTTCAATATCGGCAGCCACGGCTTCGTTATTATCGCTGGCGACAACGCTTATCGTCCTGTCATCGGCTATTCCAACGAGTCGACTTTCGATGCGACCAACATCCCGCCTGCGTTGCAGGATTATTTGGGTGGCATTGCTGAGCGCATTGGGCGGCTACGTGCAAAAGGCAACGCCATAGCATCTCCTATGGTGGCTGCTGAATGGAATTCTGTGCTGACCCATGGCAAACTCATCTCTCGCTATGGTGGCCGTGAAGGCAGCTATTTCTGCCAAACCAAATGGGATCAGACTTATCCCTATAACTACTGCTGTCCCGAAGACCCCAACGGCTCGGGTGGCCACGCCATTGTGGGCTGTCTCGCTACGGCCATGTCGCAACTGATGCGTTTCTGGGCCTATCCCGCACAAGGCATCGGTGACCATTGTTACTATCATGAAGACTACGGCCAGATTTGTGCCGACTTCGGCAACACCACATACGACTGGGACAACATGCCCAACGTGCTGGATAACAACTCCTCCGAGGCCGATAAACTTGCTACGGGCACCCTGTGTTTCCATTGCGGCGTCACCATCGATATGGGCTACGGCCCCGACGGTAGCGGTGGCGCTTCGGGACCCATCCCTGGCGTCATGCACGACTATTTCAACTATTCGGATGCCAACGTGCAACTTAGGCGCAATGATTATGGCCTGGAAGAATGGAAGACTATGGTACGTGAGCAATTCGACATGGGCTGGCCGATGTATTATGGCGGCTGCCAAGACGGTGGCTGCCACGCATTCGTTTGCGACGGCTACGACGACCACGACATGTTCCACTTCAACCTCGGCTGGGGAGGCGGTAGCGACGGTTGGTACATCATCGACGAGGCACCATATACCAGTCCTGCTGACGCCATGTTCAACTTCGTCCCCCAGCCCATTTACGATGCCACTCCCATGGCACCCGGCGACTTTACAGCGGTGGCGGTTTCCGATACCGACCTGAAGGCCTCGCTGCATTGGACCACTCCCACCACCACTCTCAACGGCACCCCCTTGACGACTATCGAACAAGTCGTGGTGTTGCGCGACAATGAAATCATCCAAACTTTGACCGATGTCGCCCCAGGTGTCGCAATGGAAGTTGTGGATTCCGAAGTACCACGTTATGATATGTATCACTATGCAGTGTATGTTGTCGCCAATGGCCGTGTTGGCAAACATGCCAATGTCATGGATGTATTGGTAGGACCATTTTGTGATTGGAGAATTATCATGACAACCAACTCCATGCAAGGCTGGCGTGGCGGCTATATCTCCGTTTACAACAACACAGGGCACGAAGTCGCGCGTTGCACCATGACCTCGTCGGCAGCCACTTCCGTCGAGTTTGCCTTGCCCCTCGGTCAGGTGAGTTTTGGCTGGACTGCTCCAGAAGAAACCGTCAATCAAATGTCTTTTGTCATCAAAGACGCTGGCAACCAAACCATTTACTCCTTCTCGAATTCCTCCGATGCAATGCAGGAAGGCATATTCATCAGCACCAACAACACTTGTGGCGGCGACCTCTCCTGCGATACGCCCGACAACCTTGTGGCAACCGTTGCTGACGAAGGCATACTGCTCAGTTGGGATGCCGTTGAAAACGCCGGCTACGGCTATAATGTTTACCGCGACGGACTGCTGTATCGCCTCATCCAAGAGGGCACGACCCTATTGGACGACAGGGTCACGATGGGCGGTCACTGCTATCGCGTAGCTGTGCTTTGCGAAGGTGGTGAGAATGGTGAATACTCCAATGAGTCGTGCGCCACATTCGGCCCTTGCTATCCGCCGCGCAACCTGGACTACGAGCTGACCAACAACTATAAAATCAAGTTGAAATGGGAGGCTCCCGAGCCACATGACGGTCTTTCAGGTTATTACCTTTACCGCAAGGAAGGCGACGGCGAATATCATCGCATCAAGCCCTTGGGTGCCAACGCGGTCACCTATACCGACAATGCCTTACCAGAAGAAGGCGACTACTACTATCGTCTTTATGCCTATTACGGCGATTTGGACTGCACCTCGGCACCCGCCAACAGAAAATACCATTCCAACGAGTTTGAGCTTCATGCCTACTACTCTCCCACCGGCATCAACGAAAACGAGGCCCAAGTAAAGGTTTATCCTAATCCCACTAAAGGTATGATGACGGTGGAAGCGGAAAGCATGACATCAGTATCGGTGTACAACACATTAGGGCAGTGCGTCTTGCAAAAAGAGATTAAAGGAAATCAAACAGTCCTTGATCTACATGAGGCCACACCCGGATTGTACCTGCTACGCATTACGACGGAAGGCGGAACCGTATCAAAACACGTCGCCATAATTCATTAAGAAAAAAACTCTCAACTTTTAACTCTCAACTCTCAACTATTTACTACCTTTGCAGGGTTATTTAGAATCATTATAGTTCGACAAATTCACCAACATGCTAAACAAAGAAAATGTATTGGAAGTCCTGAAGGACGTCATCTATTTCCCCAAAGGGGATAATATTGTTGCCTTGAACATGGTTGAAAACCTGATGGTTAGAGACAATGCCATTCGTTTCGACCTCGTCATGGAACACGCTAACGACCCGAAAAACGATATTTTGGTAAACGGTGCCAAGCGCACGTTGACCGGAGTTTTCGGTGAAGACACCGAAATCGAAATCAAGGTGGTGGAAGAAAAAACAGCCCTCTCGAAGGTGAAGCACATCATCGCTGTGGCTTCGGGCAAGGGCGGTGTCGGCAAGTCGACTGTAGCAGCCAACCTCGCTGTCGCTTTGGCTCGTGCCAACCAACGCGTGGGCTTGATTGATGCCGACATCTATGGCCCTTCCGTGCCAATGATGTTCGGCCTCGGCAACGAGCAACCTGGTGCTTTCGAGAAAGACGGCAAGACCGTGATGCTGCCTCTTGAACGCTTTGGCATCAAGCTAATGAGCATAGGCTGCTTCGTCGATGCCAGCCGTCCGCTGATCTGGCGTGGACCCATGGCCACCAGTGCCTTGAACCAGCTGTTGAACGACACCCTTTGGGGTGAACTGGATTGGATGGTCGTCGACATGCCTCCCGGGACAGGCGACATCCAGCTGACTTTGGCACAACAATACAATGTGTCGGGTGCCCTCATCGTCACCACGCCGCAGAAGGTGGCCTTCGCCGACGTGCTGCGCGCCGCCATGATGTTCAAGGAAGAAGCGTTGCAAATCCCGATTTACGGCTTGGTGGAGAACATGGCCTACTTCACTCCCACCGACATGCCCAACAAAAAGTATTACATCTTTGGCAAGGAAACCGGACAAAAGTTTGCTGAACAACTGGGTGTGCCGCTCCTTGGCCAAATCCCGATTACGGAGAAAATCGCCGAATGTGGCGACAACGGTATGCCTCTTGCCTTGGATGGAGATTCGCCCGTCACCAAGGCCTTCGACAAAATTGCACAAGAAATAATGAATACAAAGTGATATTTGCACGCAGAAATCGCAGATTCGACGAAGTCAATTTCATGAAGCGCAAAGCGAATCAAAAAGGCGTCCAGCTGGTTCAGCGATTTCAGCGGATTCTGCGTGAGAAAAGAAAAAGATATGGATAAAGAAACCATCCTCAGAAAAGTCAAAAACGTCCTCGAACAAGTGCGTCCCTACCTCCAGCAAGACGGCGGCGATGTCAACTTCGTGGAACTCACCGACGACAACACCGTCATCGTGGAACTGACGGGTGCCTGCGGCAACTGCCCCCACAGCAGGTCGACCCTCAAAAACGGCATAGAGGCCGTGATGAAAAAAGTCATCCCCGAAATCAAGGCTGTAGAACAATCCCAAACCCTTGATTTATAACGAATTTTAAATCTTGAATCTTGAATTTTGAATCAAATTATTTGTCAAACATAAAACGCAAATGACATGAAAAAAGTTTTATTCTCATTGATGGCCATGCTGCTCCTTTCAATCAGCGGCATTGCACAAACAACATTCACAAAGGTGACCTCGGCCTCTGGTCTTGAGGCTGGTGCCAACTATCTCATCGTTGCCCATTATGATGATTTGGGTGTTCTTGCGATGGGTAAGCAGAACAATAACAACCGTAAGGCAGTGGTGGTTTCGGAAAATGGCGAATCCATCACAGTCACTCCTGGAACGGATCCCGTTAGTGATACGGAAGTGTTCCAACTCACTTTGGGCGGCAATGCTGGTGCTTGGACCTTGTTCGACGAGGCCAAAGGCGGCTATTTGTATGCAGCCAGCAGCAGCAACAACAACCTGAAGACCCAGGCCGAACTCGATGCCAACGGACAGTGGAACATCATCTTCAACGGCGATGGCACTGCTGAAGTCGTCGCCCAAGGCGAAAACACACACAACCACATGCGTTTCAATCCCAACACACAGAACAATGCTCCACTTTTCAGCTGCTATTTAGAAACATCAACTGTGGGTGCTCTTGTTAGCATTTACAAGGCTGGCGGCAGCACTACTCCCGACCCTGAGCCGAGCAACTATCCCACCGCATTCCATTGCATAACCAATGAAGATGGCTTGAGCATCACCGTTGACTGGGTTGATGCCACGGGTACACAACTTCCTGACAAATATTTGGTGCTGGCTTCCACGGGCAACATCATCGTCCCCACCGATGGCACTCCCGTTGCCGATGGCGAACTGGCCAAGAATGTGGCATACAGCGTTCAAACCGTGACCTTCAGCGACTTGCAGAGTGGCACCGCTTATCATTTCGCCATCTTCCCCTACACCAACGCAGGCTCCAACATCGACTACAAAACTGACGGCTCTTATCCGACGACGATAGGCTCCACGGAACACATCACCACCCTCTTCTTCGAAGACTTCAATGAAGAACTCGGCGTGTTCACTGCCCACAATATCGTTGGCGAACAAGAATGGCATCATGGTGATCACCAAGGTACGACATACGCCAACATGAACGGCTATGCCAACAGCGCTGCCAACGAAAACGAGGACTGGCTTGTCAGCCCCGCTATCTCCAGCCAAGGCAACCAAGATGCAATTCTGAGCTTCCGCACCGCTATGAAGTTCGAAGGCGAACCGCTGCAAGTGAAAGTCTCCGTCGAGTATGACGGTCAAGGCGACCCCACCGGAGCCGAATGGATTGACATCACAGAAAAGTTCGAGTATTCAACGGGCAATTATGAATGGGTTGAATCCGGCGCAGTGAACATCTGGAGTGTCCTTGACGGATACGGCCTGGGGTATCCTAACTTCTACGTTGCCTTTGTCTACACAAGCACTACCGAAGGCGCTGCATCTTGGGAAATCGACTATGTGAAGGTTGTTTCCTATGGCGCAGAGTCAGTTGCTGAACAAAACAACACCATCGGCCTCTATCCCAACCCTGCCAGCGAACAGATTTCGTTCGTGCTCGATGAGGCCGCTGAAGTCAGCATCTTCGATATGACGGGCCGCAAGGTCAGCACAATGAACGTTGTTGCCGGTGAAGCCCAACTCAATGTGAGCGAACTGGTCAACGGCGTTTATTTCGTCAATTTCCGCTTTGCCAACGGTAGCACGGCTGTTTCGAAGTTTGTGAAGTTCTAATTTACTCCCCCTGCCCCCCTCATGAGGGGGAACTGGCTCATACTATAGGTGTAGCCAGTTCCCCCTTTTAAGGGGGTGCCCAAAGGGCGGGGGATTCAAAACACGCCCAATTCCTTGAAAAACATCTTCCTCATAGCAATCCTTTTCCTCACTTGCACGGCCGCAGCCCAGCAGGTGGAGCCCGTACGCTATGAGGTGAACCGTTGGCACAAGGACCAAGGCAGCCACTTCCAGTCGTTTGACGCGAAAGGCGGCCTCATGCTTTCCGAAACCGAAAAGACCGACAACGAAAAGCATCGTCTTTGGAGCTTTGCCCTTGTCGACACTAGCCTCTACGAGACCCGCAGTGACCTCATCCCCTTGCCCGACAAGCTCAAGTTCTTCGATTCCGACTGTGACGACCGCTATGCCGCCTTCCTCTTCGTCAACGAGGGCAACAAAAAAGCCTCCGACACGCTGGATTTCCTTGTGGTGAGCTTCAATCGGACAGAGCATTCCTATAGAACTTTTTGGAACAAATGGTCCGAAAAGTCGGTGCCACTGTCGGTGGAAGTTGCCGACGGCATGATGATGATTGCCCTCAACGACAAAAGCGGCAACGGAACCTTGCACTTCTACGACTTGACTTCCAATGCCTGTCGCATTGTGACACCCAACCCCTCAAGCAGTTTTGTCCTGTTCCAAACCGAAGCCTTCCCGAACGAGCATTGCTTTGTGGTGGCCGCCAAGGAATATGACAACAAGCGTTTTGCTTCAACCTCTTTCCTGGTCTATTCCACGTCGGTTGCCTTACAAGGCAGCTACCACTACGAAAACATTCCCAACGCCGCCTTGGGCAGGATGGGCTTCCGCTTCGATGAAAGCCACAACCTGGTGGTCATCGGCACCTTGGAGCGCGAGACGGGCCGAAAGGTCAGCCTGCAAGGCGTGACGGAGGACTTCGACAAAGAAAGCCTGGGTGTGGTGTGGTTGCGCTTTGTTTCCGGCGTTGCCGACAGCCATTTTTACCTGTTCAAGGACATGCCAGCAATCGAACATGCTTTAACCGCTTCCGACCGTGTGCGCGTGCGCGAAGAGCGGCTGAAAAACCAAAAGAAAGACAACCCACAGAGAGGAGAGATCGCCTTCCAGTTCCTGACACCTCGGGTGACCGACTTCGACGACATGACCATCTTTGCAGTGGAGGCTTTCATGCCTTATTACCACACGGAGACCCGAATGAACTACGGCTACTATGGCGGCTATCCTTATTCCTACACCGTTTTCGACGGCTACGACTTCTTCAGCGAGGTGTTGCTGGCTTTCGATTCCGAAGGGCACCTAATGTGGCAGCAGTCGGTGAAATTCGACAACGAACTCACCTACGACCTCTTCCCCCATGCTTCCGAAGGCGTTTGTTTCGATGAGCTTGTTGTGGCTTCGCCTTACCGGAACCACCTGAGATACAACGCTTTTGACAAGGAAGGCCAGCTACTGATGAACCAGCAAAGCGAGAAACTGGCTCCCATTCATGGTGCCGACTATGTGGAGGACGAATATTTCGCCCAGATGGTCCCATGGTATGGCAACCGTTTCCTCATCTACGGCTCGCAAATTATCCAAAACGGCACCCAGCCCAAGCCCAAGCGTGCGGTGTTTTACCTGCAAAAGGTTCAATATGATTGAGTTATGTTGAACAGTTATTTGAAATACCTGTTGAAGCGCAAAAGCGAGTATTCTATCCACTCGCCATTTGTGTACGATTTCATGCATAAGGTATTGAACGACAGCGGCTCCAATCGTGACTACGACACCATCTACCGTATTGCGCGCCTCCTCGACAAACGGAAGCACATACGTTACAACCTGCGAAAGCAAAGCCGTTTGCTCTATCGAATGGTGCGCTATTTTGAGCCTGACTCGGTGGTGTCGTTTGGTAAAGTGTCGGCCTTGAACACGGCAGCTATGGCCTTGGGGCATTTGCAGACCCAGGTACACCTTGAGGAGTCGGACGACTTTTTGGAAACGCTTAATTCAATGGGTGTCGACAATGTAAGCCTCATCCAACCCGAGGAGTTCGATTCGGAGCATTTCAAACGGCTCAATACGGGATTTGTTTTCTTTAGCCGCGACTCCTTCGAAGACGACACTTGGGATTATCTTGCTGATTGCCTGAATTATAAAACCTCTGATTCGGTTTTTATCTTCGAGGGCATTCACCACAACCTTGATATGGAAGACGCTTGGGAGGAAATCAAAGGCAACGAAGATGTGTCTGTCACCTTCGATTTGTACTGCATTGGCATGGTCTTCTTCCGAGAAGGGATTGAGAAACAGGATTTTGTGCTAAAGTATTAGTTAATATTTCGGCCCTTCGACAGGCTCAGGGGCCTTAGCTTAATAGAAAAGCCAAGGGTCCTTGAGCTTGTCGAAAGGCCCGACAAAAGAAAAATGAAGAATAATACCTATACCAAAACTGGCGACGAAGGCAAGACCTCACTGATTGGCGGCTTGCGTGTCGCGAAATACGACGACCGCGTTGAAGCTTACGGCACCGTCGACGAACTGAGTGCTTTCATTGGGGTGCTCTATGACCAAGAAGGTGTTACCGCAGAAATGAAAACCGTGTTGGATACGGTTCAGAACAAGTTGTTCACCATCGAGTCACATTTCGCCTTGGACGAAAACTCTGAAGTAAAAAAGATGATTCCCGTGTTGACTGCCGAAGACGTGGCCTATTTGGAGCACGAAATTGACGTGATGAACGAGCAATTGCCCGAGTTGAGGAGCTTTGTCATCCCAGGTGGCAACCTGAAGGCGAGTCATGCCCATGTGTGCCGTACGGTATGCCGTCGCGCCGAGCGTCAGGGCTGGCGTTTGGCAGCGCAACACCCTATAGATTCGCTCGATTTGAAGTACCTCAACCGCCTGTCTGACTACTTCTTTGTTTTGGCAAGGTTTTTTGGTTATTTAGACAATAACACCGAAACAAATTGGGAATCAACAAAATAAAAATTTCACTATTTTTATTAAAAAGCCATTGCTAGTTAAAAAATAACTTGTACTTTTGCGCCCTCAAAAACAAACCACAGAACACTATGTATTGGACACTTGAATTAGCCTCCAAATTGGAAGATGCCCCGTGGCCAGCTACCCGTGATGAGTTGTTGGATTGGGCCTTGCGCACAGGCGCACAGGAAGAAATCATCGAAAACCTCCAGGAAATTGAAGACGAAGGCGAGATATACGAACGCATCGAAGACCTTTGGCCGGATTATCCTTCCAAGGATGACTTCTTTTTCAATGAGGACGAATACTAATTGTATAATCTGCTGATTATCAATCAATTAAATTAGACCCTTGTGTAAACTAAGGGTCTTTTTTATTGCCAAAATCGATACTTTTTGATCTATTTTGAAGCAATAAGTTACCCAAAAGTTTGCCCAAATAATTCCTTTTTTTCAAAGAAGATTACCTTCCGATAATGATGTTTTATTAGAAAAGTAAAAAAATGAGATTTCTACATGTTTTTCGAAAAAACATCTTGAGATTATTACATAAATGCGTATTTTTGCATCCGAAACGAATAAACATCCATGAGGTATGGATACTGAATTTCGCATTTTCAAGAGGAAGCTGTACGATAAGATGCTGAATTGGAAACGTACCAAGGACGGCAAATCGGCACTGCTTATCAAAGGGGCGCGTCGTGTTGGGAAATCGACCATTGCAGAGGAGTTTGCCAAGAAAGAGTACACTTCCTATATCATCGTTGACTTTGCCAATGCACCAGAGGGAGTGTGGGAAGCCGTGAAGAACATTGCCGACCTTGACAACTTCTTCTTCCAGTTGCAATTCATTTATAAGGTGAAGTTGGTGGAACGCAAGTCTATCGTAATCTTCGATGAGATTCAGAACGCACCACTGGTGAGGCAAGCCATTAAATACATGGTGAAAGACCATCGGTATGACTACATCGAGACAGGGTCGCTCTTGTCGATTAAGAAGAACACAAAGGGCATCACTATTCCAAGTGAAGAGACCCGTATCACCATGTACCCTATGGATTACGAGGAATTTCGTTGGGCTTTGGGGGATGAGGTGACTATTCCGTTGTTGAGGGAAGCCTTCGAGAACAAGCGTTCTGTGGGTGACCAAGTTGCCAGACAATTGTTACGTGATTTCAGGCTGTACATGTTGGTTGGAGGAATGCCCCAGGCGGTTAACACCTATCTTGGCACAAACAACTTGAGCGAGGTTGACCAATCCAAACGAGAAATCATAGATCTTTATACCGAAGATTTCCGCAAGATTGATCCTTCTGGAAAATCCGCACGTCTGTTTAAAGCCATCCCTTCGGAACTTGCGAAGAATGCCTCTCGTTATCAAGTGATGAGTGTGTTGGGGCGTAGTGCGGAAAATACAGACATGGATGAGTTGTTGGAAGATATGGAGGATAGCCTGTGTGTAAACTTCGCCTACCATGCTAACAATCCTTCGATAGGATTGGCCTTGCATAAGGACAAAGACCGTTATAAGATGTTTGTCGGCGATACGGGTTTGTTCATCACGTTGGCGTTTTGGGACAAGGATGTGACAGAAAACATCATCTATCAAAAGCTGCTTTCCGACAAGTTGAGTGCCGATTTGGGGTATGTTTACGAGAACGTGGTGGCGCAAATGTTGAAAGCTAGTGGCAATGAGTTGTATTACCATACATGGCCGACACCGTCAGGCAAGCATAACTATGAAATTGACTTCCTTTTATCGCGTGGCAACAAACTATGTCCGATAGAGGTGAAGTCGTCGGGATACAAGGCCCATGTTTCGCTTGAT
Organism: uncultured Bacteroidales bacterium; assembly: GCA_937902805.1. Lineage (GTDB taxonomy): Bacteria > Bacteroidota > Bacteroidia > Bacteroidales > F082 > Limimorpha. Next base: position 13,069 of record CALEMB010000015.1, on the reverse strand, counting down.
GAATTCTGCAAGAAGTTCTCGTCGGAAATATTGCACCGCTATCTGGTATATACCAAAGATTTGCGAAAAGATGGTGAGACGTTGATGGTACCGTTGTATATGGTACCGTTCTTATAGTCTTCCCTAAAGAAGATACTCGTCTTCCTCGAAAAAGAAATCATCCTACTTTGCACATTAAGTGACACTTAAACAATTGAAACTGCCTAGGTTAACTTATTATGCTCTTTGATTAAAATACATCGGAATGGATGCAGTTATAAGCTACCCATTATTTAAACATGGCCTTTGTAACTTATTGGTTTTCCAGCTACTATCTCCAATCTTCGATGAGGACGAGTATTAAGGCAATTTTCCGCCTTATTCCCTAACAAAGAGGCTTTTATAGACTTGGGCATCAGTTAGTTCTAACGCCCATTTTATTGGGGTTAGTTTAGACGTCTAACTTTTTTGTATTTTTGCCGCTAATTCTAAAACAGGAAAACTCTAAAAGACGCGAGACCAAGGGACGCGCTTTGATATATGGAAGATATAATCAATGTTCAAGATCAAGACACCCCATTGGATGTCACAGATACCCCGACAAAAGAAAGCGGCAACAATTTCTAGAAGAACTTGCTCCGTACTGTCCTCGGCATCACCATTTCCATCATCCTCACCTTCGGCAGCAATGCCCTCATCCATTGGCATCGTAAGGCCAAAGACCGCAAGATGACCGCCATGATGGTGATAGGTAACATTGAGACCTTTGCCGAAAACTTAGAGCAAAGCGCCAATCGCATGAGATGGAACGACACCTTGGCGACCTACTTGCTTGTCATTCCAAAAGATTCGCTCGATCTATTCGACCAAGACCAGCTCTACTCTTGCATCAATAATGTGACAGCGTTCTATTCCTTGAGCCATGATAACTCGGCAGAGCATATTTTCTCCAATTCAATCGAGACATGGAAAAACATTGGCAACTTCGAGTTCATCGAAAATGTGGGGCAGTGCTTTGCCGACATCCAAAGCATACAATCGATATACGATGAGTTTTTCTCAACCACCGACCGCATCATGAACCGCATGATGCAGAACCCTGATGCCTACCAAGGCAACTCAATAGCCTCGAAGGTGTTACATGATGCGGAATATCGTGTTCATTTGATGCAAATCCATTCTCAGAGGGATTATTATCTCTATTTGGCGGCGTATCTCCGTTGGAAGAATGCCAAAAACATGGAGATGATGGATGTCACGGAAGAAGAGCTGAAGCACTTCCTTGAGGAGAAGAACAGAAAAGAAGCCTCCAGCCAGTCGGCACCAGACCAGAATTCGTTCCGCACTCCCGGTCTCAATCCCGATGCGCTACCTGATTTCAAGGATTGGATAAATGGACAAAAATAATTAGTGTAATAAATATCTGTTAGTCCATTTTTAGAAGAAAAGCCCCGTAGTAGCTACGTGGCTTTTTTGATGTGTTTCGCTTATTTTTTAACTGCAACAACTGCAACAAACTGCAACAAAAAGCAACCATTCAATTTGTACACCAATACAAATCAAAGAGTTGTGTCCTTTTTTAAAAATTCATGAAACATTTCATTCAAATCATTCGTAGACCGCAATTTCGCGGTTATACTTTTGCGCCGTCAATGCAACCGAGACCCGGTGCTTGACCCCGTTCTTTGACATCTTGAAAGCGAAAAAAACATAATTTCTAACTCCTATGTAAGTCCTACCTAACTCCTACTTAAAGCCTACCCAAAATCAACTTCATTTTAACCTAAAAAAACCAAAAACATCATGACAAAATTCAATAATACCAGAAATTTCTGTAAAACAGATGAATACATCCATAAATCCGAGCTCGCCAGCTAAGTCTGTTGCAGTTTGTTGCAGTTGTTGCAGATAATTTCACAGCCGAAAACCAAAATGATCAGTATTTCTTCCCCACAAACCTAACCACCAATCCCAATACGACAAAGGACATCAAAAACGCCAGCCAAGCAGGCAGTCCGAGGGCCGAGGGGACGATGCCCAAAAACAAGGCCACTGCCCCGACGGTCAAGGCGTAGGGCATCTGGGTGCTGACATGCTGCAAGTGGTTGCAACCCGAAGCTAAGGAACTCATGATGGTGGTGTCGGAAATCGGAGAACAATGGTCGCCCATCACGGCACCCGCCATGACCGAGGCCACTACGTTGTAGAACAAGGGCATAGCCACCTCAACGCCCAAACCATGATCTTGGTACAACAGCCAAGATGCCGGTAGAATCATGGGGTAAAGGATGGCCATGGTACCCCATGAGGTGCCCGTCGAAAAACCGATTATGCCAGCCAAGACGAAGGTCAGGACAGGAACCAGCATCGGCGATAGCGACCACTTCAACAACAGTTGAGAGACAAACTCCGCCGTGTGCATATCCTTGGTAACCAAGGCGATGGACCAAGCCATCGTCAGTATCAAAACCGCGTTGAGCATCGACTTGAAGCCTTCCACCATTTCCTCCATCACCTTCCCAAACTTGAGGTTGCCACGCAACAATGTCATCACAATGGTCACCAACAGCGAGAGTAGCGAAGCCCAAAGCAAAGCCTTGTAGGAATTGGCTGCACCTATGGTCGCAGAGAGTTTGGAAAAGAAACCGATATGAGTATTTGACCAGACCTCTGCATCATAGCCCGTGAAAAACAAGCCTATGATGGTGCCGATAATCAGCACGAGCAATGGAACCAAGGCATCGATGATATGAGCGGATTGAGGTGCGACGTCTCCCCCTTCCGTTGAAACAGCCTCCTCCATCCTCGCCTTGTGCTCTGCTTTCAGCATGGGGCCAAAGTCACGACCGGAGAGGATGATCATCAGCACAAAGCCAAGGGTCAGGAAGGGATAAAAGCTATAGCCCAAGGAATGGAAAAACACGGAATAGGCCGAGGTGTCAAGCCCAATGGTGTTGATGCCGTCTTGGATATAGCTCAGCTCGGCACCAATCCACGTGGTGACGAAAGCCACAGCCACAACAGGTGCCGAAGTGGAATCGACGATATAAGCTAACTTCTCGCGCGACACTTTCAGCTTGTCGGTGACAGGGCGCATCGTGTTGCCCACGACCAAGGTGTTGGAATAGTCGTCGAAGAAAACGCAGAGGTCCATTATGAAAGTCATCAGCTGTCCTGTACGAGGACTTTTCGCCCTGCGTGACAAGCGATTGACCACGCTTTGCATCCCACCATTCACAGTGATGATACGTACCATGCCGCCAATGAAAAGCGTAAAGACAATAATCAAGACGTGGTCGGAGTCGAACAAAGCCCCATAAATGTAGGTGTCGACCACGCGCAACACACCGCCACCCAATGCCGCCGCTGGACTTTGCCCCGCATACAAGGCCATGAGGAAGGTCCCCGTGAGGATGCCTATAAACAGCGAGGACAACACCTCTTTTATTAATAAAGCCATTGCGATGGCGACCAAAGGCGGCAACACCGACATCCACAGGGGCATCGGACCTTCAACAGGACCCAAGACATAGAGCAACACAAAGGCCACAACGAAAACGATGGCAACGCTCAACCAAATGGCTTTCTTCTTCATCGGAGGAAATTTGGGTCAAATATACGGATTTATGAAAAGGGCAAGCCGTTTTGCCTAAAAAACTTTCAAATCACTCGCTCTGTAACCACCCGCCATTCGCCAGGCTGCAAGTCACCAAGCGCGATATTACCAATCTTGACACGAATAAGACGCAAGGTGGGAAAACCCACTGCGGCAGTCATGTGACGCACCTGTCGGTTTTTGCCTTCGATGAGGGTGAGCTGTATCCAACTGGTCGGAATGTTGGCGCGATAACGGATGGGCGGCACACGCTCCCAAAGGTCTTGTGGCGGCTCAACGATTTCCGCTTGACAAGGTTTGGTGCGGTAGCCTTTGATGGTGACGCCTTTTTTCAACTGGTTGACTGCTTCTTGAGTGACTTGCCCGTCGACTTGTGCCCAATAGGTGCGCGGATGCTCGAATTTCGGGTCAAGCAGTTTCTTGATGAGCCTTCCCTCATCAGTGAGGAGCAAAGCACCTTCGCTGTCGTGGTCGAGGCGACCGGCAGCATACACCCCAGCGGGGAACCCGAATTCGTCGAGCGCCCGATGTCCCGCTTCGGGAGTGAACTGGCTGAGTACGCCGTAAGGTTTGTTGAAAAGAATGACCATAATCACATTAACCTTGGCAAAAATACGCTTTTCTCGGGCAACACGATCGGTTTTTGACGGAAAAAGGTGCTTTGATTAAGAAAATCCTTATCTTTGCAAGTCGAAACCATGCGAAAAGTAGTTACCAATAAGGATCTAAAGCAAGCTCTCGGTCTGAAAGGCTTCTTCGGCACTTGTGTGGCGGGGTTGGCCTATGGTGCTCTTGGTCTCGGCACAATCAACCGTTTATTCGACGGTGCCGCTGATTATCAAGGTCGTGAGTTTGCCGACCACCTGCTTGAGAACATGAACATTACCATCGATGTCAGCCCCGAGCAATTGGAGAGCATTCCAAAAGAGGGCGGTTTCATCGTGGTCAGCAACCATCCTTTTGGTGGCATCGAAGGCGTGATGCTGCTGAGCGTCATCGCCAAGGTCAGGCCCGACTTCAAAATCATGGCCAACTTCATCCTTTCGCATATCCCCAACCTCAAGGAGTGTTTCTTCGCTGTCAACCCGTTCGAGAAAAACCCCGAATGGAAAAGCAGCGTAGGGGGCATCAAAGGTGCCATTCAGCACATTGAGGCGGGCAACGGCTTGGGTGTCTTCCCCGCTGGCGAGGTGTCGCGCTACCATGGGCACGACTATCCTGAGGACCTGCCGTGGAGCACTTCCATCGCCCGCATGATCAAAAACGCTAAGGTGCCTGTCATTCCCGTGTTTTGGGATGGCCGCAACTCAAAGCTGTTCTATGCTGTTGATAAGATTCATCCCATGCTCGGCACGGCACGTCTGACCAGGGAATTAATCAACAAGCACGACACTTGTTTCAACTTGCAAATCGGCAAGCCCATCCTGCCTGCCGAGATTGCGCTTTATGAAAACCCCAAAGAGCTGGCGGCCTATCTGCGTAGCCGCTCCTACGCCCTCGAAGCCAACATCCCGGTCAAAGCCGAGAAGAAAAAGGAAACCAAGATGGCTGAAATCGATGCCCCGACCAATTTGTCGCTCATGTTGGCGGAGTTGGAGGCCATCCGTGAAAAGGCTTTCGTTTATTCTGCTTCTGGCTACGACTGCTATCTGGCAGATTATGAAGATATTCCCAACCTAATGCACGAGATTGCCCGCCTGCGCGAGGAGACCTTCCGCGCCATAGGCGAAGGCACAGGCAAGAGCCTCGACCAAGATGAATTCGACCCGCATTTCAAGCAATTGATCCTTTGGGACAATGTGAAACAAAAGATAGCGGGCTGTTACCGTCTCGGCATCGGCAGTGAAATCATCCCGAAACATGGCATCAAAGGCTTTTATGTCAGCACATTGGTAAATATCGACGAGTCGTTCTCCGACAAGTTGAGCCATACGATAGAACTAGGCCGTTCCTTTGTCGCCCTCGATTATCAAAAGGAGGTGCTACCCCTGGTTTTGTTGCTGAGAGGCTTGTCAGACGTGGTAGTGCGTTATCCCGAAATCAACCATTTCATCGGTCCCGTGAGCATCAGCTCGTGGTATCCCAAGTTCTACATGAGTTTGATAGTGCGTTTCGTGACGGAAAACCACCCCGTCGAAGACGAGCTGAAAAACATGGCTACACCCAAGATGCCTTTCGAGTCCGACTTCCTCAAGGTGGATGCCGACGCATTGTTGCAAAACAACATGAATGGCGGCGTGGACAAGTTCGACAAGTTCCTGTTCCGTCTCAGCAACGGCGACTATCGTCTGCCCACTCTGTTCAAGAAATACCTAAAACTGAACGCCAAGTTCCTCTGTTTCAATGTTGACCCCGACTTCAACGACACCTTGGACTGCCTTCTGTTCCTCACTTTCACCGACTTCCCTGAGGACGAAGTGATGCCACTCTTCCGCGATTGTAGCGACGAAGAGAAGGAAATCGTCAGGAAACGCTTTGGTTACATTTAAGATTATTCTTCCGTTTCTTCTTCTATGGTCTGCGCAAAGAAGGTAAAGTTCACTTTGCCATAATGACGCTGTTCCATGAAATGGGGATGCTCCTCAAAGTTTTGGAATTTGTCGTGTTCCAAAACAAACATGCCACCTTCGCGAAGCAGGTTATTGTCGAAGATGAGTTGCACCAGTGTATCGTAATGCTCGCAGTCGTAAGGCGGGTCGGCAAAGATGAGGTCGTATTGCATCTTGTGGTTACTCAGGAAACGGTACACATCGGAACGGACGACGAGCAATTCTTTCATGTCAAGCTTGTTGGCAGTCTCGCGGATGAACTTCACGCAACCGAAGTCTTGGTCTACGGAGACAACCTTGGGGCAACCTCTCGACACCAATTCGTATGAGATATTGCCCGTGCCGGCAAACAAGTCCAAAGCCTCTGTCTCCTCAAAATCGAAATGGTTCTCGATGATGTTAAATAGACTTTCCTTGGCCATATCGGTGGTGGGGCGCACGGGCAGGTTGTTAGGCGCCACGATTTGCCGTCTTTGGTATCTTCCCCTGATAATTCTCATCTTAATGCTTGGTAATGAATGTGATAATATTGGAACGGCACCTCATCTAGAACCTCGCTGACCTCCAGCACATGCGGGTCAATAATGAAACGGATATCCTTGACATAGCGTCCGCAGAGGACGATGATCTCTGAGGCGGGACGAATGAGCCCCGAGAAAGTGACGGGGATGTCGTGACCCGAGAAACCGTTTTGCTCCATGGCAAACATCAAGAAATAGGCAAAGTCCTCCTTGGTGTTGAACTTAAAGTTATTGAAGAAGATTAACTTGCCTCCCTTTTTAATCACCATATCGAAGTCGCGGTTGCGGACAAGGACAAAGATACCCGTCTCGGTGTCGCTTTCCATTGCGCTATTGATAAAGACCGTGCTGGAATGGGTGAATTGGGCCTCCTTCCATTTGGACAAGATCTTATCCTGCATTGCCTTGGATTGGGCAAAGACATTGAAAGAATCCGCTGCCAAAGGCTCAGAAGCAATGGTGTAATTCTCGGGAACTTGGAAAGCGAAATCGAGGTATTTAGCTTGGTCGGCTTCGTTGAACAAAGGCTTGGGAACAAGGGTGCAGATGCGGTTATCGACGAGGCATGTTACCGACTGAAACGCTTTATTGTTCACCCCTTTGGATTCCAAGGCCCGTTCCAAAGTGCGGAAGAGATCATCGCTGTCGGCCAACAGGGTGGACTGGTAACATTCCAATGCGACAAGTGTACGCGTTTCCGTGTCGAGAAGGGCATAAGAAAGACCACCCAATGTGTATTGGATGGTCATTCTGTACTGCGATGACTTCTCGGCATCAAACTCCTCGCCAAATTGGGAGATATAAGGATTCAACGATGCCGTCATTCACCCTATAGGTTTAGAGTTTCTCCCAGTTGCCGTCGGTGGAGGCTTCCTCCATCGAACCGACCTTCAGGCCAGCATAACGGTTGATGCTTTCCTTTTCGGCCTTGGCGTTGTCGCGGCGCTGGTTCCATTCTTTCTCGTTGAAAGCGGCACCCGGAGTGGCCAGATAAACTTCGTAAGGCGTGCGGGCCTCGAAGACGGGAATTTCGATACCATTACGGCTGATGGTACCAGCTTCAAGCTCAAACTGATCGTGGTTAGGTCCGAAGGGCACATACTTGAGATCGTTGATGTTGAATTCGCCTCTCGCACCTTGGATGGAGTCCATCACCTTAACGAAACCGATGGTGTCGTTGATGGTGCGGGTGAAGGTGGTGTCTGTCGGGTCAGGGACAATCTTCACGATCGGGATTTCAGCGGTCTTGCAGAAAGCGATCAGGGAATCGAAGCTGTTCGTGTACTTGCTGGTAGCGTTCTTGTAAAGCACTTCGGCGTTGCGAATGTCGATGAGGCGCTCAACGACCTTGGTCTCGCGGGCTTTCTGTTCGTTGCTGAACTTGATAGGAGCCTGGATGCTCTTGACGACTTGCCATGCTAAGAATACAATAACTGCACACAGCAGGATGTTGATGAGAATTGATAATCCTTTTTTCATTGTAGTATGGTTTTTCTGATTATTATTGCATAATTCGGATTGGCCGCAAAGTTAGGACTTTTTTCCGTACATTGGCAAACTTTTTTTCAAAGAATTAAAAATGGATTTTATGGAAATTTAAATATTTGTCTTCCAGATATTTGTGGATTTTATCAGCAAGGACAATGAAAATCTGTAGTTCGTTTTTCTCCAGCCAAAGGGTGGCGTCGTCGTCGCGATTGACGGCTTTTGCAAAGGCCAAGTTGACCTCGAAATGGTTTCTGATGAGCCATTCCTCGGCTTTTTCCTCTTTTTCGATGGCGCTGTCGATGGCGGCGAGGTGCGGGAAACCGTGTTCCATGAGCCAGTCTTTGGCTTTGGTGTCGCCTTGGATGGTATGGCTCAAGGCACCCAACTCTGGATAACCGTTTCGCATCAGCCATTCGAAGAACTCGTCGCCCTCAGGCTCGAAAGTGCAGCCGAAGGCCATTAGTATTTTTACGGGGTAGTGGGTCATAGGCTGCAAAAATAGGAAATATTTTGTTACAGCCTATTCTTCTCCTCGTTTCCGGCACCAGTACCTTTGTACTTGCTGCGTGTGGTGTTGAATTTGTAGTGCACGGTAAGACCAATTTCGCTTAAACTAATTTTCACTCCACGAATTGCTTAGTTGTTCAAACAGATAAGGGATGTGGGCATAGGTGTCATCTTTAAGTCCCAGCCTCACCATAATCAGATTCTTGTACGGGTTCACATAGAGTACCTGTCCTCGAATACCCATAGCATAATAGCCAGGGAACTCTGGCTTGTCTGCCCCAATACAACTGGTGTTGTACCAGCAGAAATGGTATCCCTCATTATCCTGCGAATACGCTGTCGATTGTTCAACCCACGACTTACTCACAATTCTCTTCCCATCCCATAAACCATGGTTCAAATACAGACGGCCGATTTTGGCAAGGTCCCGCATCGTCAAGGCAAGCCCTCCAAAAGCGTGCGCCGCGTGGTGCTTTTTGCTGTCATAATTTATGTAAGCAGGTGACTCCATTCCCAAGGGAGTCCAAATCTTTTCGCAAAGGTACTCGGCATAACTCTTTCCAACAACTCTCTCTATAATGACGCCAAGCACTTCGCTCGTCATGCTGTCGTAATTATATTCAGAACCAGGCTCTGTGCGAAACTTCAAATTCCTAATCTGCGCTGGGATGTTACGTCCATAGTTCAGTTTGGCCATCGCGTTTAGGCGCTTGATATCTTTTGTCTTTAAGCTCAGCGAATAGGTATCATCGAAGTCCAGACCACTCCGCATATCCAACAAATGACGGATTGTCAGTTTTTGCCACATCGGATCTTCCTTCTTCAGTTCAGGAAGATAATCAGTCACAGGGTCATCTATGCTCTTGATATATCCTTCGTCCACCGCAATGCCGCAAAGTAAGGATGTGACCGACTTGGTCACAGAGAATACGCCTGCAATCTTATCGGGAGCGATATCTCCTGTACATTTCTCGTAGACGATGCTGTCATTATGGATGATTAGAACGCCCTGCGTCTCCGTCTTGGGACCAATGGCTTCCCACATCGTACAGTTCAAATACATCCGGCCCTGATTAAAGAAATGCAAGGTGTCAATCCAATCAGCCTGCTTAGTCGCACGGCAAAAAGTAAATGCATCAGAGCGATTGACGATGGTATCCTTTAGCTGCTTTTCGTAACTGAAACTCGTCGGTCCATAAGCCCCATCAGCTAAATAGCCTCGTACAATCGCGCAGGAAGTAAACAATAGCAACGAGAGAGCCGAACAAAGGATTATCGCTGTCTGGTGTTTTTTCATTGCGTCAGAAATTTGATTGTTGAATATGAAGTAATACGGATTTGATTCGAAAAAATTACAGTTTTGATTATATTTTCTTGCTGCAAAAGAAGAAAATTGCCTCGACAACACCGCTACCCAAATGGGTGAAAGAAGTTTGCCAAAGCGAAGAATTACCCATTGGGGTAAGTGAATTTTTGCAAGGCAAAACAAAAGAGAATGATTCAAAAAGAGGATTTTTTCATCGAGGCAAACCGTGTGGAAGGCATCACCGAGGAAGATTACTTGCGGGCGAAGCCTTACATTGAGACGGCACAGGCCTTCGCGCAGACCACATACCAAAGCATCTACATCATTGAGTTTTCATAGTTGAAGATCCATTAAACTCAAACAAAATCTATCCTTGCCATGCAGTTTGCTGGTTTCTGCAAACCATTTTCTACAACAATTTTCAATTAGTCGGATAATAGTATTGCGAAACGAAGGTTTATTACTATCTTTGCGGTCGGAAAAATCTGCAATTATTCCGACCAAAATTGACTAAAAATAGCTATGCAAGACGCTGTAATTAAAAAGATTAGAAGCAAGATAACCCACGACAAGTTTGGTGAGGTGTACTTCGTATCATCTTTCCCCAAATATGACGTGGAATATGTCACAAAATTGCTGGCCGTCTTTGAGAAAGAAGGGCTTATTACCCGTATCTCCAAAGGGGTCTATGTCAAAGCCCGAAAAACCCGCTTCGGCATCCTTTATCCTTCTGCCTTTGAATTAGTAACGGAGATAGCCAAGAGAGACAAGGCCGTGATCATCCCAACGGGTGTCACCGCCGCAAACCGTCTGGGATTCTCCACCCAGGTACCCATGAACACAAGTTTTCTGACAACTGGATCCAGCCGAAAATTGACTCTTGGCAATCGTACTGTCACCTTAAAACACGGGGCACCAAAGAATTTTGCCTTTCGTGGTAAGTTAATGCGGGAACTGGTACAGGCATTGCGTAGCATTGGTGAGAACAACATCACACAAGAAGACGAACGGCAAATTGCAAAGCTGCTGGCAGAATCGTCGGAAAAGGACACCATAGAACAGGATTTGCTTTTGGCACCTGTATGGATGAGGCAACTCATCAAAAGAAACACGAAAGGTCAGGACAATGAGTAAATGGATAGATTTCTCAATAGACGAACGCAAGGCGTTGATACTGGCGGTCAGCCAGACAAAGCAAATCGATGAAGCGGCTGCCGAAAAGGATTGGTGGGTGACCGCCGTCCTTTATGCCCTGTTTCATACTAGTATTAGCAAATACCTTTTGTTCAAGGGCGGAACAAGTCTCAGCAAAGGTTGGAACATCATCAATCGTTTCAGCGAGGACGTCGATATAGCACTGAGCCGTGATTTCTTCCTGAATGTAAGGAAGCTAAAATGTGCAGAGTGCCTTACGCACAAACAGATACACAAAATGCGTGAAAACGCACAAGACTATCTTTTTGGCGAGTTCAAGTGGGAACTTGAAACCAAGTTTAACGAATTGGGGCTTGATGTAACAGTGCTTAGCGACAACGAAATACTGGACGAGAACGGGCAACCGCGTGACGTACCTCACGACAAAGACCCATCCGTCCTTTATGTGTTTTATTCCTCGCTTTACGATAATGATGACTCATACGCCCAGCCAGCTGTCAAAATAGAGATAAGCGTTACCTCTATGGCAGAGCCATTTGAGATGAGGCGCATATCATCGTTGGTCGAACAGGTGTATGAAGGGGAAGATGTGGATTCCAATCTTGTCCAAACCATACCAACCGTCAGCCCCACTAGAACATTCTTGGAGAAAGCCTTTCTATTGTGTGAGGAATACCAGAAAGCCGAGCCAAGGACAACCAGGATGACACGACATTTTTATGATTTGGAGAAACTGATGCAAACCCCATATTGCGAAATGGCACTAACCGACGCCAAACTATATCATGAAATAGTTGAGCACAGGCGCAAGTTCTACCATGTAGGTTATGTGGACTATGACAAGGACTTGCCATCCAATATCCAAATAGTGCCCATCGAAGCCTTAATGCCCCGTTTTGAAGCCGACTACAACGAAATGAAGAAGAGCTTCATTTATGGCCAATCCCTCGATTTCGCAGATCTAATGGCCCGCATCAAAGAACTACAAGACCGATTCCGAACAATAAACAGTCCACTTGGCTTTACTTCGTGAACCTCAATATGCTGAATTTCAACAGGCGGCATCTTGGCGGCCTTTAATCAAGTAGTATCAATTCTTGACGTTTGTATGAGATGAGCAACTTTTGCTTGGCAAGCACCTCGCAGCCGAAGAGGCCATCAATACCTTTGCTCTCTTTTAGATGAGACACATCGGAGAATACTGTTCGCAGTTTCTTGAACGTGCGCCCGCCAAGTGTAAGGGTGGTCTTGCCCTTTGTAATCGAAGCCCGTCCGTCACCATAGCCTATGAGATGGTCTTTCTTGATGCCTTTAACCGAGGATGGATGCAGTTGGGGCCAATCGCTGGCAAGCAAGTTGCTTTCTGCTCCACTGTCGAAAGCAAGCACAACGGGTACACCGCCAACCTGGCAGTCAAAGGCTAACAGATGGCCTTTCATCATGCCGCTCACCGTCTGGCAGCGGTAGCCCTCGTTCAGCAGCCATTGGTACGTGGTGTCTGGGCTTAGCAGTACTATCTCGTTGCCCTTGAAGTCAAACAGCACGTCAAAATCCTTGTAGTAACTTTGCCCCAAGATGCCATGCACCGCTACGCCAATGGTTTCCAGATTACTCAAGTCTGACATCATGATGTCCGTTTCGCTAAGAGCAACGCCGCCTATATCCATCAATTTCACATAATGTACACCGCTGACCGAACCAGTGCCGACGGCACCTCGGCCTCCACTTCCCATCACTTGTCCATCGATGTTGTGGTCAAAATACTTACTGTTGAGGATGACGCCTGGGGCACCTGTATCGAAGAACATGTTGCACGGTTGACCATCGATGGTGACGGTCACGATGGGTAGCCCTCCATAACGACGTATGGGAACGCGCACCATGCTCATTTCGGACTGTACTTTAGCCGTGGGGGTGACATGTCGAATAGAAACATCTGCTTGCAGCA
>CALEMB010000014.1 GCA_937902805.1 uncultured Bacteroidales bacterium | reverse complement strand
GAGGTATAGATGATGGTGGCGCATTCCATCTCGTCCACTGAGGCCTTGCGGGCTGCAAGTTCTTCGACATGGGGGTGGTCCTTGCCAAGTTGCAGCAACTGGTCGAAATAAGGATACTTCTCACGGTCGACCATGGTGTAAACCAGCTTCACGTTGGGAGCATCTGGCAAAATGTTGGTCACCTTGTTCATCACGGAGAGGCCGTCGATGATGACCATCTTGGCGTCGCAGTCGGAGAGAATGAAACGGTAGTCCTCTTCGCTGATGGTGGGATACACCGGCACGGTGATGGCACCTACCTGGCTGATGGCCATGTCGAGCATGTTCCATTCCGGGCGGTTGGTCAAAATCATGGCCACCTTGTCGCCTTTCTCAATGCCCAACTCGATGAGGGCATAACTCAAGGTGTCGGCATGTTCCTTATAGGAAACAGAACTATAATTCACCCATTGGCCATTCTTTTTTCCAGCGAGGGCCACTTGCTGGTTGGGATACTTCTCCACATAGTTGTCGAGAAGGTCAAAGACTCTTTTGATTTCCATATTAATAATACTACTCGTTCCTTTGAAATTGCAAAAATAGGAAAAATCTATATAGATTGTCTTTTTTCATAGAAAACCCCCTATTTTTTCAATTTAGGTGGGTTCATATAACGCATGTAGAGACGCGCCATGGCACGTCTCATTCTGGGTATGATGCATGTAGAGACGCGCCATGGCACGTCTCTACAGCAGCATCATTTTTGTTTTTTCCGTTTTGTCAACAGGTAGGCACCGCCAAGACCGGCCAGCAGCAGTAAGCCGTTGCCGATGGGCGTAAACTGGTCGGCATCAGTACCCAGTTGAGGCACAACAAGGACGTATTCCGATTCCTGAAGGCGCATCATGCCTTCAAACTCATCGTCAGCAATGAAGACCTGTGCCTTCATAGGTACAACAGCCATAAAGAGAACCGTCAACAAAACCAATGTTTTTTTCATCATTTTCTTCATCTCCATCCCCTCCTATCTTTTAACAATGACTTTTTGGACTCTTGTCCCTTCGCTGTTGGTCAAGCGGAATAAGTACACACCTGGTGCAACATCAGGCACGGCCACTCTGGTTTGTCCTCCATTGACTTGTGTTCTCACCAGCACCTGACCTAGCGCGTCGATGAACTCCAGATCACCCTCACCAGTAACCATCCACTGCGAGCCATCGAAGAAGACGAAGCCATCACCTTCCAGATGCTCGTCCACATCAGTCAAGCTGAAGACGATGAGGAAACGCGACGGATAGTCGCCCACATTACCTTCGAAGCTGTATGTGTCGTTTCTTAGCATGTCGTAGTGGACACCCAGCTTGTTGTCGATGAGGTACATGCTTTGGAACTCACCGTTGGCGGTGTTCCACTTCATGGTGTAGATGTCGTCCTCCTTGGCTTCGAACCACAGCGGCACGCGCTCGGTGCCGACTACGGCGAAGAGGGCTGCATAGTGCGTGTTGTCGTGCTGGGCATAGAACAAGCCGTTGCCGTTACGCAACTCGCGCATCTTCTTGGCACCGCCCCATTCAGGACGCTCCAGCTCGATGACCGTCACGTCGTTGCAGCCGTTGTCGCTACTCAGGTAGAGGTTCACCAACGGATAGGCAGGCCGCTCTTCATCGCGGAAGCTGCTGGTAATACCGTCACGTCCAACCAACATGCTTTCGGTGAAACTTAGGGTACCGCCACCATCCTTCGCCAACACATAGAAGCCTTGGTGGGGATGGATGTATCTGTCGGCATACTCACCGCCCGAAGAGCCACCCACGGCATAGTACAGGAATGCACTGCCCGCGTTCATGTTGCCGCCGTGGCCATAGCCGTCGGCATCATATACGACATAGAACTGCTGACTATTCCTTATATCCAAGACACTTCCATTATTCGACGCAAGTAAATCGAAGTCGATATAGCCGTGATAAGGATTACCCACGAGGTTCCAGCCCGGCACTTTCGAGGTTCCAGTCTTCGTCAAAGCTATGGCTTTATTACCGGCATTCAGCGTGCCGTGGCTCTGCAAGAAGGATTGCGTGGCGATGGATGCCATGTAGCCACGTCCAACGATGAGGTTCGCCTCGTTGACATTTTGCGTTGCCCCATAATAAGGTTTGTAGTTGATGTGTACATGGTTGCCGTCGGAATGCCAGTGGTTAGGACCGTTACGCTTGAAGTTGATCCAGTGGTAATCCGGCTCAGTCCAGGTGTAGAAGTCCATACCGTAAGGATAACGGCCATATTCATCGGTGCCAGCCACACAGGTTGCGCCAAACTCCGAAGGATCGGAAATGTTACTCGGGAAGTAACCATCCTTCCAATTACCCGCAACATAATCCAAAGGCGTGTTTGGTCCTTGGCTGTTCGTCCAACCCTTCATCCAGTAACGGTTGTTGCCGCCATTGCCGCCATTCAGCCAAGCAAACTCCTTGGTTTGATCCACCCATGGATTGTTATAGAAACCAGTAGTGTAATTATAGTCACCACTAGTATATAATCCTGGCACATTGTGGCCCTTATAGTCGAATCCCAAAGGAGCGTTGCTCAACGGCGTGGAGAACATGTGCCAGTCGCGGGAGAGGTAGTCGGTGCCACCAGAAAGGCCATAGTTCACGCCATAGGTAGCCACAGCGGACTTCTTCGAGTTGTCGAAGGAAATGCCCACGTAGGTGTCATCATACTCAACTTTGCTGCCGCCTGCCGCCGTTACCAACGAGCCCGGATGCAAGATGGAAGCGTCCTCATAGATGCTTACCTTGTCAGCACTCACTGGAACGGTAGGCGCACACACCACATCACCATAGATGAAGATGCTGTTGCCTGCCGTGGCTCGCGTCAAGGCACCGTCCAACTGCGGCGACGAGCTAGCAATAGTATCGCGGGCAGGACCACCATATTGCAACGCCGGGCCTCCTTCATAAGTACTCAAGCTGCGGAAGCCGCCCTGATGATCCTTCGTCCCGTCGAACTCGCTGAGCAGCAGCACCGGCAGGTCGCCGTTGATTTCCTGCAATCCAGGGCGCGCCCATGTGGCATACTTATGGGGGATACTGTTGTTTGCGTTGGTCACCCATCTGTTCATGGCTACAAACATCGCAGTGTCGCCTTCAATCTTATTGTCGGCGTACATATAGCCAAGCATGTCGGCGCTATTGACCGGCGAATACTGTTTGCAGCTCTCATCGACACTGCTACCTTCTGAAACAGTTGTACCATAGGTACTGTTCTCCTTGACATAACAGTTTTGGATATTGCTGGCAGCAGTGTTACTTGCCGCCAAACTGCCGAACTTATCCGACGCCATGACATAACTATCATTCCAGGTTACATAACAGTTCCTTACCGATGCCACATTGTCACCCACCAATCCTCCAGCCTTAGCAGAACTACTGCTGATGCTGAATGCTCCATTGGCGAAGGAGTTATTGATGGCACCTGCCGAGGCACTACCCACCAAACCGCCGAGGACACCATGATAGTTTGAACCGACAGACAAGGTATCCATGGCCATCGATGAGTGGATTTCGCCATTGTTCATCTTGGCCACCAAGCCACCCATGACATTCCCGGTCACAGTTGCATCGTTGTTGAAGTCCATAATCGTGACCGCCGCCTCGCTGTTGGAGACTGTGGAGGTTCCATCCATAAAGCCGACCAAGCCACCGATATTCTTGCCAGCGGTGCCATTCAAATCGGACACGTATGGTTCATATCTGCCGCTTACCACGAAAGTGCGGTTGACGGTGCCATTGTGGACATTGCCAAACAAACCGTAGTTGGTACGCTCGTAGATCTTGTCGCCTGTACCGATGTAGTCGATGTACAGGTTCTCAATGAGATGGCCTTGACCGTCATAAGTTCCGGCAAAATAGTGGCTATTGCTTCCTATCGGCACCCACACATACTGACCCATGTCAAGGTCTGCCGTTTGCTTTATTGTGGCATTGGGAACAGAGGTGATGAGCCACGCCAAGTCTTCGGGCGAATCAATGTTATCATTGCTATATCCCGTTGGCGCAGTCCTGACCACGCTGGCCCAGGTCCAACCGAAATACAGCGTCTTGTTATCACGATTCTTGGTACCCGTTCCATTGTAATAGGTGGTTCTACTTTCCTCAGGATCTCCAATCTTGTTGCCCCTCACAAAGAACCAGCCTAGGTCGTCAGTGAAGTTGCACTTCCGCCATGCGGTTTCAGCAATAGTCGAGGTCTCAGCACTCGCCACCGGAGACAAGGTGTTATTGTGATAGTCCGGATCCGTGTTTCTGATCGGGCTGGTTACACCGATGCTTGAATTGAAATTCAATGCATCGCTGATGGTGAGGTGGCTGCCGAAAGTGGACAGATACACATTGCTCGTGATGGTGCCGCTGCCGTTCTTCTGCTTGTTGTCCGTGATGGTCACCAGACCTTCCACTTTCACCGTAGTGATAACAGCTGGATTATCTCCAGAAGCAGGGATGTCGGGAGCCACATACAGGGCACCTCCGTCATGAACATCTGTCGCGGCAGTGTAGTCTGGGTTATAATACCATGTCGTGCTGGCATCAGTCTTGTTGTAGCCACGCTTCAAAATGGTTCCATCTGTTATAACCTCATTAGCAGCATTTTCAGTATGGGTGCCTTTCAAGGTAATCCTGCCACCAGGAGCTGTGACAACCAATGGCTTGTTAACCTCAAACCTCTGTGTGGTGGAATAGGAATCAGGAATACTCAACTGCTCCACTTCTCCATCGAAATTAGAGAACAAACCATCCACAATAACATTGTTCAGCACAAAGTTGCCAGTCGTCTTGTTGGCATTGATCATCGCGCCAGTGTTCACGCCTGGACCAGCGGTGGTTTCGCCAGTTATACCATTCCAAGCAGCTTCATTCGTGGGTGCAGTACCACCACCGGCATCCGTCTTGCCATTACTCAACGTATGGCCGCCAGGATAACGATACAAGTGCAACGGATATGTGTCCGACAAGTTCAGGTTGTCCCCTTCACTTAATGCATCGATGGGTCCCACCACAAAAATAATGTCTTTCGCTGGGTCGAATTTTTCTCCACTGCCATTGAGATCTGGATCAACACAAATACCACCCTTATTATCCCCATTAGCCGTACCTGCAATGGTCTTTTTGGGCTTGTCAGGATAATCGCCCCAACCACCACCATGGGACGCGTCTTTACCCCAACCTCCATTGCCGATACCTCTACCGTCAACATAGTATTTACGGCCCAGCGTGATGGGCAATGCCCACACACGATAGTCCTCCGCACCAAGCCGATCGCCCATTTTCGAGACCTTGCTGAGGTTGAAATAGGGGTATTGCTTCGTTCTGTTGTAATAAGGACCCTCATTATTCACTCGAAGAGTACCGCCATCATTGCCGTCAGTTGTATACTCATGGCCCATAACGACCTGTGGCTTTGTAAAGTCGTTCAAATTATTATCGTAGCTCAAGAAGCCGCCGTCATCTGTGTTCTCTGCTGTAGTATGACCAGGGATAGGATTAACGATGGGATTGTCGCCATCATACGTCAGCTTGACTCGGGCACGGGCGAAGTTATCCAAATCATTGATTGAATACTCGTCGGCTCTCATACGGAAGAAACCATACAGTGCAGCATAGTGGGTATGTCTGCTTCCATCATAGTGGCAATAGCGAACCATGAGTTTCGACAATCCGTTGAAGATGATGACGTTTTCGTCGTCCTTTGCCAATGCGCCAGAGCCCGTCACAGTTCGATACAAGCCTGGAGTGCTCGTGTTGTCCTTGATACCAACCAGTTCCCAATTGGCATCAGCAGTCGGATCAGCATCAAAAGTAGGATGTTCATAAGAAGTACCATCCATCAAATAGACGCTCCTGACTTCCTTGATGGAGTCCATCAGAACCGTGCTTCCAACAGTTCCAAGCACCAAACCGCTTCCGTTGGCCATGTAGAATCCGTCGTCCACCTCGAGGAGGCCGAACTTTCTCTCACCATAATTCTCGTATTGATGGCTGATATCTTCGGCACCTGACAGGATGATGTTGGAGTTGTCAAACAAGACCACACCGCCGCGCTGGATGGTAGTCAAGGCGCGAGTGGCACTGGTCATCTCCGTGTTGGCGCCTCCAGTGCGTTGGCGCGCGCCGTAGTTCCTGACATGGATCGCACGGCCGGTTTTTCCCGATTCGCAGTGGGTACCGCTACCATAGAGGCCGCCGGTGATGTTCATGTAAGGAACATTGGGATCAGTGGCATGTGCCTCATCGTGTTCAGTATCGTAGCCCGTGCCGTCGAGGTAGGTGGCGCTGGAACCCTCGATGTCGTAAGTGTTCCATGCCGTTTGACCTATTCCAAAGAAGTTGGATCCATCAAACACATTGCCTTTGATCTTGATCTTGGCAGGTGTGGGATCGCCAGTCAAGCCGTCATTGTAGGACGTATTGCCTGGAACAAGGATGTTGATGCTCGGCTTGACGGCCGAAAGGCCGATATTGACACTCACCTTGCCGTTCACCTGGCCTTGGTAGCCGGCGCCATACACGTGACCCGTCGATTGGGAATCAGTAGGATCGCCAATAGTGCCGCCCGTGATGTTGACGAAGGAAGACCAATGGTCCGCCCCAGTGCCTTCATTGGAGCTGTGGCTACTGCCGTACACGTCACCCAAGATGGTGCCGCCGCGCACGTTCACGGTCTTCAAGTTGCCGTGGCCGTCGTAGAGCGTCGGCGGGGTGGTTGCGCTGTTCTCATCGGGGACGGCGTTACTACCGCCATACACGTCGCCCGTGTTTTCATTACCGGCAGTGCCAATGATGCCGCCGTTGACGTTGACGATTCTCTCTCCTTCCACGATGGCGCAGTTGCCACCGCCGAACACATAGCGCTTGACGGTGCCTCCATTGATGTTGGCACGAGACATACCTTTCACACGGCCAGCTTCAGGAACATAAGCAGTGCTGGGCGTCGGTTTAATACCACGTCCGCCACCAAACACGTTGCCTTGATAGTTATTGGCAGCAGAACCGATGGTGGCCGTTCCGGCAATGGTTGCAGAAGCGTCCTCCAACACCCAGCCATTCTCACTGCCGCCAAACACCGAGCCGCTCACCGTGGCATCGCCTTGGATGGTGACAGCAGTGCTTCTTACCTCCCCTAAACGGCTGTGGTCGTATCCTGAGGTTGAGTTATTGGCTTGGCCCTTGCCGCCGCCATATACATGGCCGGAAGTTTCGCTTGCAGCTCCCGTGCCGATAGTTCCGCTGCTCACGGTGACAGTGATGTTGCCGTGACTATCCGTATCGGCTGTGTAAGCATCGCCGTTCTCATTGACGCCGGTGAGGCCTTGACGGCCGCCGCCATAAATGTTGCCTTGCAATGTGCCGCCTTGCATGATGACATCGATGTTGCCGCCCACGCGGCCTGCAGAGAGACTGGTCTCGCGGTAGTTACGTCCACCGCCGAAGATGTTGCCGTCGTAACCTGTGGTACCATCCGTGCCGACGGTGCCGTTCTTGAGCGTCACCTTGGCGTTGCCTATGACGTGACCGTCGGAGCCGCCGCCGAAGAGGCTACCCCAAACGCGGTTGGAGGCACTGGTGGTGTAATTCACCTCGACTTCGGTGCCATTCAGGTTGACATAGGGCTTCATTTGGTCGTTGCTTCCGCCCTTCGGTCCGCCGAAGATGTAGGCGTTGAGGCCGGTGTAGTCCAAAGGACCGACAATGCCGCCCGTCATCTTGACTGTGGCAACGCCGTTCTTGAGCGTGCTTCCGTCCACCCAGCCCGTGCAGGCGACTTGTCCGCCGCCGAAGACGTTCTCCCACACATGGCCGCCTTTGATATTCACATAGGTGTTGCCATACACGTGGCCTGCGAGATAGCCTGCCACCTTGGTGGAGTCGTTTTGAAAACTCAAACAGTCATCCACATCCTCGAAGCCCTTGCCGCCGCCAAACACGTGGCCGCAGTACTGGCCTGCATAGTTGTCGCCGATGGTACAGTTTTCTTCGATGTTCACCTCGGTGTCGTCGCGCACGGTGCCGATTTCGCCGCCGCCATAGACGGAGTTCTTGACAGTTGCCGTGCCCTTGACGGTCACCTTGGTTTGCTTGGCGCGGGCCAAGGAAGGCCAAATGGGCTTATCGCCACTGCCGCTGTAGGCAATGAACTTACCCCTGCTGCCGCCATAGACGTTGCCGCCGATGGTGTGGGGGTCGGTATGCGTAGGCGTCTCGGTGCTGTTGCCGATGGTGCCGCCGCTGATTTCGACGGTGATGTGGCCGTGGTCGTTGCCAGGCTGGAACTTGCCGTAGTACGAGGCGTTGGGGGTAGTGGTGCCTGGGAGGAACTTATCCACGAGATAGATACCCACCGAGGCCAAGTTGCCGCCGCCATAGACGGAGCCGAGCATGGTGCCGCCAAGGACGCTGACATTGACGTTGCCGCCCACCGAGCCTGCGGTGAGAGCGTCAGGCGTGGTGCCGCGACCGCCGCCGAAGATGTTGCCGTCGGCCTTGGAAACGCCCGTGCTGCCGATGATCGTGGTGCCATCGTCCTCACTGACTTCAAGGGCAACGTCGCCCAACACGTGGCCGTCCTCGCCGCTGCCGAAGACGCAGCCGTAAATCTTGCCACCGCTAATGGTATCCATAACCTTATAGACGTTGGTCCAAGTGTTGAAGTAGAGGCGCGGGTCGCCCTTGCCGGAGCCATAGACATAGCCCGGAATAGGATGATTTTGGATGTCGGTAGTGGTGCGAGGCACACCCACC
Organism: uncultured Bacteroidales bacterium; assembly: GCA_937902805.1. Taxonomy (GTDB): domain Bacteria; phylum Bacteroidota; class Bacteroidia; order Bacteroidales; family F082; genus Limimorpha. The sequence goes on along the minus strand of CALEMB010000014.1, from coordinate 4,735 downwards.
GTGCCGCCCTTCATGATAACCTTGGCCGTGCCGTTGTCTTCATAACCATCCAACGAAGTGTCATGCAGGTCGCCGTGGATGGTGTTGTCGTCGTATTCGTACAAGCCCACGTCGGCGGTTTCGCAGCCGCCATACACGCAGGAAAGGATGTGGCCGCCTTTGATTTCCACTCTCGTGTTGCCATACACCTTACCCGACTCACGGTTCCAATGGGCTTTGTAAACAGGGGCTAACTCCGTACCTTCATTCTTGACGTAAGGCAGGAAGCCCGAGCCACCGCCATACACGTTGCCGTACCAAGTCTTACCGTCGGTAGGTTTGTATGTATCAACAGGGGCGCCATTAGTCTGGCCGTTGTAAATCGTTACAAGGTCGAAGGGACGAAGGGTATTGGGGTCGTAATCCCAGTGGTAGGTGCCTTTCAAGAGTTTGTCTGAATTGGCAGGAAGATCAAGGTTGACAGAGGAAGCGTCAACGAACTGGTCGTCATCGTAGGGATCAATATCTGCCGAACCGCTGTTGCCGGCGCCAATTTGTCCACCCGCGATGGTCACGTCTGTGTCGTGCAGCACGTGTCCGCAAGCCGCGCCGCCATACACCGAGCCTTTCACCCAAGGCTTGGTCGAGCCGTCATTTTCAACGACCACTGTGGTGTAGCCGACGGTGGCCATGAGGTCGAGAAGGTTCTTGCTGCCAAATGGGCTGGTGCTGATATTGGTGGCATACTTCGTGGGGTCATCCGAGACACCCTTGCCGCCGCCGAACACGTTGCCGACGGGGTTGGTTGCCAGAAGGAAAGTACCCGTCTTCAACTCATAGCTCATCACCATCCTGTCCATACCGATGCGGCCGCCCTTGATGGTGACCAGGGTCTTGCCGGTGTTTTCCCGCAAGGCGATGTTGGTGATAGATCCCGGAGTCCATGTGTAATGTCCCACGTTGCCCACCTCGCCGCCGCCGTAGACGGAGTTGAGAATGCGGGTGGGAACGCTGCTGCTGGTCTGCGAGATTTCCACCTCGGTATTTTTCACCAAGGCGATGAGCAACGGCGATGCTGCGGGGTGACCGGAGAGCGCGATGCCCTCCATGCTACCCTTACCGCCGCCATACACTTCGCCGATGGGTCGGGTGATAAAGGTTGAAACGAGAGGCTTGTAGCCCACAGTGCCGCCTTTCACCTTGACGGTGGTCTTGCCATGGATGTCGGTACCGTTATCGTCACGCATCTTCATGCCGTCCAAGCCAGTGCCTGTCACAGCATTACGTCCGCCGCCGAAGATGGCACCATAGACATAGCCGCCGTTCATTACGATTTCAGGGTTACCAGCCACACGGCCTGCGGCATAGTTCGTCTTGAGGAAGTTGCGTCCGCCGCCGAAGATGTTGCCACCCCAATCGGTGATGGTATTGCCCACAGCCTTGTAAGTACCGATGACACCGCCATTGAGGGTCACCTTGGTGTCGCCCAACACGTGGCAGTCTGAGCCACCGCCATAGATGGAGCCGTAGATACGGCCATCGGTTGCTGCGTTCCAGCCACTCTCAGGATTATCGTCGTTGGGAACAGTGTAGCTAAGGTTGACCGTAACATCGGTGCTGTTGATATTACAATACTTATTGTAGAGATTAGAGGGGTCGTTGCCTATACCCTTGCCGCCGCCATACACATAGGCATTCAGGCCTGAGCCGTCCATGGGACCTATGATGGCCTTGCCGCTGACACTGACCGTGGCCTTGCCGGTAGGCTGGTTGGTAATTTGATCTTTAGCAGGAGCAAAATCAATGAGGTTGTCTCCGTCCATCACATTGGTCCATTGTCCCACGCTGGCCATGTCGCCGCCACCAAACACGTTGCCTTTGACGACACCGCCCTTGATGGTGACACTGGTGTTGCGATACACACGGCCGGCAAGGCGGCAAATGGAGTCTATCGCATTGGGATAGCCTGATGCCAAGGCATAGCCATCCTCACCATAACTGCCACCGAAGACACTGCCGAAGCTGTAGGCACCCGTGCTACTGGAACCAGTAATCTCTGCTGTGAGGTTTTCCTTTCCGATAGTACCGCCGGCGATTTCCACCTTGGTATCGCCCCAAACAGCACCTTGCTCAGAGCCGCCGAAGACAGAACTCATGATGAAGGGTGAACCGCTAATGTTGACACTCGTTGTGCGGCAATGGCCTTGTTCCAAACCCTCAGCGTAATGGTGATCATCGACATGCACACTACCTTCACCGCCACCATATACGTTACCTGTACGGGTATGGCTGAGGATGCTCATGTTGTTAATGGTCTCATAACGGGTATAGGGGTGACTGCCTTGATAGTAAATATACTCGAATTCTTTCGCCGTACCAATAGTTGGGGAGCCAGTGATGGTCACAGAAGTGGCGCCCGTGCCTGTCGTGTACCAGGAGGCATAGTTGTTCCAATGGCCGACATTCGCCATCTGGCCGCCACCGAAGACCGAACCATAGATGGTCGGGCTATTGCTGATGGTGACAACGGCTTTGGCCGCACGGCCATAGTCATCCTCTCTGTATTCGTCAATCTTACCACGGCCACCGCCATACACGTTACCCGACTCTTGCAAGCTCCGCAACAATGTAAGGCCACTGTTGACAGGATTGCCGATGAAGCCACCTGTGATGGCAACCGTAGTCATGCCGTGGTGGATGGAATCGTACACATTGTTGCCATTCTCATCCTCATTGATAAAGGACCAGAATCCGTTATCCTTATAATTCTCCAAGCCCTTTCTACCCACGCCGGTGAGGGCAATCATGCCGCCGCCGTAGACGTTGCCCAAAACGGTGCCTTTCGTCATTGTAACCGAAGTATTGCCACCCACACGGCCACAGTCGAAGTTGGCATGGGCTGGAATCTCATCATCGGGATCTGTAGCCTCAACTTTGAGATAGGGGTCGTAGTTGGTTTCGTCGCCCTTGCCGCCGCCGAACACATGGCCGTCGTAGCCAGAGAAGCCCGAGGTACCGATGACGACGGTCTTGCCTACAGCTTCGTTGATGCTCACCGAAGTGCCATTCACGACATGTCCCTGCTCGGTGCCGCCGAAGACGGAGCCGTAGATGGTGCCGCCCGTAATCTGCACGTCGGTGTTGTTCACGTTGGTGTGGACGTTGAAAATGCGTCGCGGGTCGCCGGCGCCGCCGCCGAAGACGTTGCCAAACAACGGTCTACTTGAGAAATCATCTGCAGAGAATGGCATGCCGATGGTGCCGCCGCTGATCTTGACCGTGGCTGTGCCGCCATTCTTGCAGTACAGGTCGCCCACATGCACTTCAGGATGAAGTGCGGTGTAGGCAGCGTCGGCGATGCCGAAGTCGCCCACGTCGGTCGACTCGTTGGCGCCATATACGTTGTTGAGGATATGGCCGCCTTCGATGTTCACCTCGGTGTTGCCCCACACCTTGCCCGAGTTCGCGTTCCAATAGGACTTCCAGACAGGGTTGTTTTCTGGATCGGGGTCAGTGCTTTCATTCACGACGTAGGGGAACCAGCCCGAGCCACCGCCAAACACATTACCGAACCACGACCTACCGTCTTTAGGCGGTCTGTTTTGACTCAAATATTCTGGGTCGAAGGGAGTGTAAGGTGAGGTATAATCCCAGTGGGCCGTTGGGTACCAAGTGATCGAAGACGGGTCCTCGAAATGGGCATCAGTGTACCGCACATCTGTCGAACCGTTGTCACCTGCGCCGATTTGTCCGCCCTTGATGGTCACCTTGGTGTCGCCTCTCACGTGGCCGCTTTCGGAGCCGCCGAATACGGAGGCTTTCACCCATGCCGTGCCGCTGATTTCCACCTCGGTGCTTTGCACCGTGGCGATGAGGTCGAGGAGGCTGGTTTGAGGATTTGATGTGCCGTCCGCATAGATTTGGGCGTAGTCACCCGGATTGGCCGAGTAGCCTTCGCCGCCGCCGTAGACGTAGCCGAGGTCGTCGTTGTACGTGAGCCATGGACTACCAGAAGCGGTATTAGCTCTCATTTGGGAATAATTGTTGCCGATGATGCCGCCGCTGATCTTGACCGTGGCCTTACCCGTGTTGCCCGCAACGGCAATGTTGGTGATGTCGCCGCTACCGTCCTTGGTCAAGGTGTATTTGCCTACGCTGGCCAACTCGCCGCCGCCCAACACGATACCGTAGACATGGGTGTTGTTGCCCAAGTCGTTTGAAATTTCGACTGTAGTGTTCTTGGTCAAGCCTGAAAGCAAAATCGCTTCTGCCGAATGTGTACCTGTGTTATCCTCGAGGAAACCCTTGCCGCCGCCATAGATGTTGCCCATACTGAAATCGGTAAAGGTCTCAATTTGAGCAGCGTTACCCACCGTACCACCCTTCACCATGACCTTGGTGTTGCCGTGGTCGTCGCCGCCTAACATGACGCCATTCTCATTGACACCCGTGAGGGCGAGGCGACCGCCGCCATAGATGTTGCCCATGACAGTGCCGTTTCTCATCTCAACCGTAGTGTTGCCTTCCACGCGGCCATCGACGATGCTGTTTTCAGCACCTTTGCCGCCGCCGTAGAGGTTGCCGTCCGTGCCAGTCATGCCCGTGGTACCGACGGTGCCGCTGAACATATTCACGCGGGTATTGCCCGAAATGCCAGCCAACTCGCCGCCACCGTAGATATCTTTATTGACCGCTGCCGTGCATGTGACGAATGCGAAGAGATCGAGATCGGAAGAGCGGTTCAGCAGGAATGCCG
>CALEMB010000013.1 GCA_937902805.1 uncultured Bacteroidales bacterium | reverse complement strand
AAGCGCTTGGCTGCAGTACCCAAATCGGTATCCAGCATCAGGATATAAGTTCCCGCCGGGTAATGGCCTACCTCCAGCCTAATGGTCGATTGATTTCTCACTTCAACCATATCCATCAGCTGACCATACACATTGTACACTCTCACCTTATTGATGTCCTCCCCTTCAATCTGCACTGCATCATAGGCCGGGTTAGGATAAAGGGCTATCGTTGAAGACAATGACTCGCTCACGGCATCGTCAAAGTAGAAGCTGGCGATAATGTGATCCTCTCCATAGACCACGAAGGTATAGCACGAGTCTTCCACAATCAGCGTATCGTTCACAATCCAATGCTCGAAATAGTAATTCTCGTATGCATGGGCGCAAATGGTGACGGTGTCGCCATAGAAATGGAAACCAACATCTCCTGTCACTTCGCCTGCTCCCTCAGGATAAATCTCAGCATCCACGTTATACATCATCTTGCTGAAGACAGCTGTCAAAGCATAGTCCTGATCCATCACAAACGAATATACTGAATCTAGTGAAAAAATATCGCCATTCCCATCAAGCCAATAATCAAAATGATAATACGTCTCATTAGGTATGGCGGTGATGGTGCAAGTGTCGCCACAATTGACAGTAATGAAGCAAGTATCGCAACTGAAGTAAATCTCTCCATCAATTTCGGCAAAGCCTTCGCCCATGATAGTATCATTCACAGCAATGCTGAGTTGATATTGTATGGCTTGGAATTGAGCCGTAATATTATGATTTCCTTCCACGACAAAGCTGTATTCGGGTTCAGCTGAAATCAAAGCGCCGTTTTCATACCAGCCCATAAATGCATAACATTCATCAGGTGTTGCCACAAGGTTGCAGGTATCTCCATAGAAATACACACCAGGACCCACAATCGACCCACCTGGATCCACATCCACATCAACATCATATTCGTTGAGGGTGAAGTGAGCTACCAAATTGCGATTGGAGGTCACCGTAAACTCATAAATCGAATCGCTTTCGACTTGCGCACCATTTTCTGTCCAATTGACGAAATGATAGCCCGTGCCAGGAATAGCACTTAAGCTGCAGGTCTGGCCATACTCATAACCACCAGCCCCAGTAGCTGTACCGCCTTCTTCAGGATCCACAGCGACAATAATGATATAGGGGTTGGCAGAGAAATTGGCCACCAAAGTGCGGTTGCCTGTTACCGTGAACTCGTATGTGGAGTTGCTTGACACTTGCACACCATTATCAGTCCAATTGATAAAGGTATAGCCCGTATTGGATTCAGCCGTCACCGTGCAGGTTTGACCATACTGATAGTTGCCACCGCCACCGACCGTACCACCGGCAGTGGGATTGGCGGAAACGGACACCAAATAGCTGTTGATAGAGAAATTGGCCACAAGGGCACGGTTGCCCGTAACAGTAAACTCATAGATGGCTCCCGTAGAGACAATTTGACCGTTCTCCGTCCAGTTGACAAAGGTATAGCCAGCGTTGGGAGTGGCAGTCAAAGTGCAAGTCTGTCCATAGTCGAAGGTGCCAGTTCCAGTTCCAGTGACAGTGCCACTTTCTGCCGGATTAACAGTTGCTGAAACAAGGAAAGCCTTGATAGCGAATTGAGCCACCAGATTTCGGGGAGCTGTGACAGTGAAACTATAAGTTTCATCAATAGATACAATAACGCCGTTTTCTTTCCAGCAAACGAACTCGTAACCCGTTACAGGAGTGGCGGTCAGAGTGCATGTCTCACCATAGGAATAGGTACCCGTACCAATCACCATACCAGAATTTGTCGGGATGACCGTAGCGGAGATGACAATGGATTGAAGCGTGAAATGAGCCACAAGGTTGCGGTTGCCCGTCGCAGTAAACACATAGGTGGCTTCCGTAGAGACAATTTGTCCGTTCTCCGTCCAGTTGACAAAGGTATAACCCGTAGCGGGAGTGGCTGTCAGAGTGCATGTCTGACCATAAAGGTAGGTACCTGCGCCACTTACTATACCAGAATTTGTCGGGGTGACCGTAGCGGAGATGACAAGGGATTGAAGCTCAAAATGGGCCACAAGGTTGTGGTTATGAGTCACAGTAAACTCATAGGTGGCTTCCGTCGAGACAACTTGTCCGTTCTCCGTCCAGTTGACAAAGGTATAACCCGTGGCGGGAGTGGCAACCATGGTGCAGGTCTGGCCATAAAGGTAGGTACCGGCACCTGTTACTGAACCGCCAATGGTGGGATTCATAGAGGCGGAAATTTCATAGCTTTTCAAAGTAAAGTTGGCCACAAGGTTGCAATTGCCCGTCACAGTAAACTCATAGGTGGCCTCCGTCGAGACAACTTCTCCGTTCTCCGTCCAGTTGACAAAGGTATAACCCGCGTTAGGAGTAGCAACCAAAGTGCAAGTTTGTCCATAACTATAAGTGCCGGTACCAGCAATAGTGCCGCTTGCAGACGGATTAACCGTTACAGAGACAGCAAAGGACTTGGGAGCGAATTGTGCCACTAGATTGCGCGGTGCCGTGACAGTGAAACTGTAAGTGGGATTGCTCGACACATTAGCACCATTTTCTTTCCAGCAAATGAAATCGTATCCCGTCGCAGGCGTGGCAACCAAAGTGCAAGGCTGGTTGAAAGAATAGGCACCTGCACCGCTCACCGAACCGGCATTGGTCGGGTTAATAGTGACAGAAATAACAAGATCCTGTGCCACGAAAACGGCGACCAAATCACGGTTTGCAGTCACGGTAAAGCTATAAGTGGGACTGCTTGACACACTGGTACCGTTTTCGGTCCAGCATAAAAAGGCGTAACCAGGGTTAGCCGTTGCCGTCAAGGTGCATGTCTGTAGGTATCCATAGGTTGCTGCACCCACCACCGAACCGCCAACATACGGGTCGGCATATGCCGAGATGTTGTAGTACGATGGAACGAAGTTGGCCACCAAATCGCGGCTCTCGATCACCGTGAAACTATAAACGGGGTCGCTCGTTTGTGGAACGCCGTTCTCAGTCCAATTGGCAAAAGTATAGCCTTGATTGGGTGTGGCAGTCAAAGTGCAGGTTTGACCACTTTCATAATCACCCGCACCCGTTGTCGCTCCGCCAATTGTAGGGTTCGATGTCACACCAATGTAATAAGGTCCGTCATCTTGCACCATGTCCGTGACCATACTCATCACATTATTGGTGCTCAATTCATGGTTTTCAGCATGGGCATTGGCACATACTAGAGCCAAAATCATCCCAAGGAATAAAAGAGTTTTACGCATAAAAATAAATTTGTTGATTTTACGTGGCAAAATTAGATACTCTTATTGCTTCACGAAGCGCTTGGCTGCAGTACCCAAATCGGTATCCAGCATCAGGATATAAGTTCCCGACGGGTAATGACCAACTTCCAGTCTAATGGTCGATTGATTTCTCACCTCAACCATATCCATCAGCTGACCATACACATTGTACACTCTCACCCTATTGATATCCTCACCTTCAATCTGCACTGCATCGTAAGCCGGGTTAGGATAAAGGGCAATCGTTGAAGACAATGACTCGCTCACGGCATCGTCAAAGTAGAAACTAGCGATAATGTGATTCTCTCCATATACCACAAAGGTATAGCAAGAGTCTTCCACAATCAGCGTATCGTTCACAATCCAATGCTCGAAATAGTAATTCTCGAATGCATGGGCGCAAATGGTGACGGTGTCGCCATATTCATGGAAACCAATATCTCCAGTCACTTCGCCTGCTCCCTCGGGATAAATCTCAGGATTCACGTTATACATAGTCTTGCTGAAGACAGCTGTCAAAGCATAGTCCTGACTTATCACAAACGAATATACTGAATCCGTTGAGAAAACATCGCCATTCCCATCAAGCCAATAATCAAAATGATAAAACTCTTCAGTAGGTATGGCGGTAATAGTGCAAATATCTCCACAATTGACAGTTACGAAGCAAGTATCGCAACTTAAGTAAATCTCTCCATCAATTTCAGCATAACCTTCGCCCATGATAGTATCATTTACAGCAACGCTGAGTTGGTATTGTATGGCTTGGAACTGAGCCGTAATATTATGATCTCCATCCACGACAAAGCTGTATTCGGGGTCGGTTGAAATCAAAGCACCGTTTTCATACCAGCCCACAAATACATAACATTCATCAGGTATTGCCACAAGGTTGCAGGTATCTCCATAAAAATACACGCCAGGACCCACAACTGACCCACCAGGTTCCACATCCACATCAATATCATATTCGTTGTGGGTGAAGTTAGCTACCAAATTGCGATCGGAGGTCACCGAAAATTCGTATGTAGAGTTGCTTGTCACTACTTCATCATTCTCTGTCCAATTCTCAAAAGTATAGCCTAAATTCGCCACAGCGGTCACGGCGCACTGCTGTCCATAATAATACTCATCGTCGCCATCAACGAATCCTCCAACTTCCGGGTTGGCAGTAACCGACACCGTGTAGATTTCGGAAGCAAAATTGGCAACCAAATTGCAAGGTCCTGTGACAGTAAAGCTATAAGTGGGGCTATAGGAGACAATTTGGTCGTTTTCATCTGTCCAATTCTGGAAAGTATAGTGTGGGTTAGCAATCGCAGTCAAAGTGCAATTATGGCCATAGAGGTATGTTCCAGCGCCATTGACTGAACCTCCAATCGTAGGATTGACGGTCACGGAGATCTGATAACTTGCCACAGTGAAGTTAGCCACCAGATTGCGGTTACCCGTCACCGAAAATTCGTAAGTGGGTTCGTTCGAAACAGGATAACCATTCTCAGTCCAATTGACAAAAGCATAGCCTTCGTTTGGTGTGGCAGTCAAAGTGCAAATTGCCTCGAAAGCATAAGATGCTGTACCCGTAACAACACCTGCCTCTGTGGGATTCACCGTAGCGGAAATAACATAAATCTTGCGAGTAAATTCGGCCACCAAATTACGAGGAGCGGTCACAGTAAAAGTATAAGAGGCATCATTTGATACAGGAACGCCGTTTTCTGACCAATACATAAAATTGTATCCTGTTTCAGGAATCGCAGTCACAGTACAAGACTGGTTATAAGAATAAGTGCCTGCTCCACTCACAGTACCAGCATTGGTCGGATTGACCATAGTGGAAATGACAAAAGTCTGTTCCGTGAAAGTGGCCACCAAGTTACGGTCTGCAGTCACAGTAAAACTGTAAGTGGGATTGCTCGACACATTAGCACCATTTTCAGTCCAGCAAACGAAATTATAGCCTTGACTGGCCGTTGCTGTCAAAGTGCAGGTTTGTTGATAGCCATAGGTTCCCGCACCTACTACCGAACCACCAATAAACGGGTCGGCATAGGCGGAAATCGTGTAAGACGATGCAACGAAATTGGCCACCAAATTACGACTCTCTGTTACAGTGAAACTATAAACAGGATTGCTTGTTTGCGGGTTACCGTCTTCAGTCCAATTGGTAAACGTGTAGCCAGGACTAGGCGTGGCCGTCAAGGTACAAATCGCTCCGTTCTCATAGTTACCTGCTCCAGTAGTCGTTCCACCGATAGTGGGATTAGACGACACACCTATGTAATAGGTAACTTCGGGAGCAGCATTGGAAGCGACGCCACTCATGATTAATTCATCGCCTGTCTCATTGTTACAGGCTACCGTGTTCGGATGAGCATTGGCACACACAAAGGCCAAAAACACTCCAAGTAAAATCCATTTTTTCATAAATAAAAGTATTTAGGTTAAGTATTCAGCGCGCAAAAGTAGTAATTTTTCTTTTACAACCCACAAAAAACCAATAAAATATGAGCATTTCGTATATTTTTAACAATTTTACCAACCAAAAAGTCGTTTTTTTGCTTAATCCCATCCCTCAACAAGGATTTCATAATTCTCAAAAACAATGATTTCCCCGGCAGTAATCTTCGCCCGTTTGCGGGTTTCCACCTCGCCATTGCGGAGTACCATACCCGCAGAGACAACTTCTTGAGCCTCAGCACCTGAATACACCACATCGCAGGCTTTGAGCAATGAAATAAGGGGGATGAAGTCTTCGCCCTCGCGAAGGGTGAATTCGATTCTATTGAGTTTTCTTGCCATAGTCATTTATTTTTTTCCGCAAAAATAGCAAAAACGGAGCAAAAACCTGTTTTCCTCGACGGAAATTCGTATTTTTGCTTTTTAAAGCGTCACTATCATGAACGAAAAAGAAGAAAAACTCATCTTTCCGCAAAACTTCGACATCAAGGTCATCGTGGCGGCCGTCATCCCCATCGAAGAGAGCAAAGCCAACATCAGCCGCATGTTCAGCGAATGTCGTGCGGTACACAGTTTTGTGAGCGCCCGAGCCAGTGCCAAAGGCAGCTACATCACCTACACCTACAACATCGACATCGAAAGTCAAGAACAGATGAACGCTGTCTACGAAGCCTTGAAGCAAGTGCCAGAAATCAAATTCGCCCTATGACAAAAGCCTACGAAATAAGGATTTACGGCCGTGTGTTCAACGTGGGTTTCCGACGTTATGTGCACCGCTATGGGTTGCAATGTAACGTAGTGGGCTATGTGGAGAATGACCATGCCGATGGTAGCGTACACATCGTGGCCGAAGGCGAGGAAACGGACCTCGAACGCTTCACCCTGCTCTGCGGCGAAGGTACACCTTATTCATATATTGTGGATATGAAGATTGAGGCGGTGGAGGCGGCAGGGAAATATGATGATTTTATGGAAATTAGATAACCGCATAATTTAGGTCGGCCCTTCGACAGGCTCAGGGACCTCAACTGAACAACTGAACAACTGAACAACTAATAACTGACAACTGATATGATAGACTTCTCCAAAATCCTCTTCCTTGACATTGAGACCGTCTCGCAAGAGAAAACCTACGACCAACTCGACGAGCGGATGCAAAAACTTTGGGACAAAAAGGCTGACCAGTTGAACCGCGACAACGCTGACCTCTCCCCTGCCGACATCTATGACCATGCCGGTATTTATGCTGAGTTCGGGAAGATTGTCTGCATTTCCGTGGGTTTCTTCAACGGCGAGCGTTTCCGCTTAAAGTCGTTCTACAGCCACGACGAGAAAGCCTTGCTTGCCGACTTCGCCGATATGCTGAACAGACACTACGATTCTCCCTACGCCCAGCTCTGCGCCCATAATGGCAAGGAATTTGACTTCCCATACATTGCCCGTCGCATGATGATCAACGGCATACAAATCCCCAGGGTCCTGCAAGTGGCAGGCAAGAAGCCTTGGGAGACCAACTTCATCGACACCATGGAGCTATGGAAGTTCGGCGATTATAAAAACTTTACCTCTTTGGATTTGCTCTGCGCCATCCTCGACATCCCCACACCAAAAGATGACATCAACGGCAGCGAGGTAGGACGTGTTTACTGGCAAGAGAACGACCTCGAACGCATCAAGATCTATTGCCAGAAGGACGTGCTCGCCATCGCACAGCTCATGCGCCGCTTCAACTACCTGCCACTCATTCCCGACGACTACGTGGACTACACTAACTAGCATGCACATACTCTCCAAATCTACGTATATCAAGGGCTTGCAGTGCGAAAAGGCACTGTATATGCAGAAGAAGCATCCTTATCTGCGCGACAAACTCAGCATAGAGCAAAGGGCGAAGTTCCAGCGCGGCACCGATGTCGGCGTGCTGGCGCATGAGGTGTTTCCTGGCGGAATTGACATGTCGCCCAATTCACCCTCACAGTTCCCGAAAAAGGTGGCAGAAACTTGGCAGAGCCTCAGCAACCCCGATGTTAAGGTAATGTATGAGGCTGTTTTCCAATACAATGACACGCTCATCATGCTCGATATGCTCGTGCGCGACGGTGACAAGTGGCTGGCTGTGGAGGTGAAGAGTTCCATGAAGCTCAGCGACACCTATTATAATGACGCCGCTTTGCAATACTATGTGCTACACGGCTGCGGAGTGCCACTCAGCGACTTCCGCCTCATGTACCTCAATGGCGACTACGTGAAGGATGGCCCCATAAACGTGAACCAGCTTTTCAAAATGGAATCGGTAATGGAGTATGTAATTGAGCGAGAGGCATTTGTCGCTCAAAACGTGGAACGGCTGAAAGCTGTGGTAGCTTTGCCTCACTCCCCCATCGTCAACATTGGGACACAATGCCATAGCCCCTACCCTTGTGATTTTCAGGGCCATTGCTGGAAACTAATACCAAAGAACAGCTTTCTTTTCACCACAGCAATGGACGATGGAGCATTGTTCCAAAGCTATTTCAGCGGCGTGAACACCAATGCCAAGATGCTACAACAAGTTGAACCCGCTTCCGAAGAAGCGCACCAGATTGAAGCTTTGGAGACCAACTCGTATTATATTGATTACAAGTCACTTTACTCTTTGGCACCACAGCCCAAACCAAAGTCTGTCGCTTACCTAAATCTCTTGCTTAACCGTCCTGCCGTACCGGAATTGGATGGCACAAAGCCTTACGAAGAGATGATTTTGGCTTTTGCTTTACAAGGCAAGCACGAGCCTTCAGCAGCCATGTCATCCCTGCGGGGGCAAGCGGGCGGCATGGGATCTATGGTTGCTGACGGTTGTTTTGTTTGGGATTGTTTTGAGGATCATAGCCGTTGGAAAGAAGCCATCGACTTGCTCATCGAAAAACTATCTCATTATGAGCTTGTTGTGTGTTTTACGCCACAAAACCTAACCACTACCCTGCTGCGTCACGAAATCATCCAAAACCAGACGGTAGGCTACAAAGTCTTCAACCTCTTCGAGGTGCTTCAACAAGCCCATTTTTACCATCCGGCCATCAAGCGCGGGCTGACTTTACAGCACCTCGAAACAGCCCTTTTTGACGAGGCTAAACTCTTCGAACACAGCCGGATTCTCCTCGAAGCGACCAGCAACGACCTCTTAGGTTATCAACAGGCAAGAGAAGACTTAATCATTGAAAATGAAATCATTGCGAAAACTTATCAACTCCTTTTCAAGTAGTTGATAACTTCCCAGACAGAGTTTCATAGGGGCGGTTTTTAATTCGTACTTTTGCCATCCCGAACGAATGAAAAATCTGAAACTTTATGCCTAACGATACCACCACTCGCCGTCCTTTCGGTGACGCCACAAAACGCAATTTATTAACCCCAGAACAAGTCTTTGCCAATCAGGGACGCATCCCTCCCCAAGCCACTGACCTTGAAGAAGTCGTGCTTGGTGCCCTCATGCTGGAAAAGGAAGCTGTCAACGAGGTCATCGACATCCTCTCGCCTGAGGCCTTTTATCTCGACAAGCACCAGAAGATCTTCGCCGCCATCAAGTCGCTGTTCGGAAAGTCAGAACCCATTGATATTCTTACCGTTACCAATGAATTAAAACAACGAGGCGAATTGGAAATGGTCGGTGGAGCCTATTATATCTCGAAGCTCACCAACCGTGTCGTCTCTGCAGCCAACATCGAGTACCACGCCCGTATCATCATGCAGAAACACATTCAGCGTCAGCTGATTCTGATTTCATCCGACATGATCCACGAGGCCTTCGAGGACACCTCCGACGTGTTCGACCTGCTCGACAAAGCCGAGAACAACCTTTTCCAAATCAGCGAGAACAACCTGCGCCGCAGCTACGACTCGATGCAAGACTTGGTCAGCAAGGCCATCAAGGAGATTCAGAACGCCAAGAATGCAGACGACAAGTTACGTGGTGTGCCTTCGGGCTACACAGAGCTTGACCGCATCACACAAGGCTGGCAGAAGTCGGACCTCATCATCTTGGCTGCACGTCCCAGTATGGGTAAGACCGCCTTCGCCTTGAACTTGGCCCGCAACGCTGCCGTCAATTTCAACCGTCCTGTCGCCTTCTTCTCATTGGAGATGTCGTCAGTTCAGCTAGTTACACGTCTGATTTCGACCGAGACTTCGCTCACCGCAGACAAGTTGCGTTCGGGCGACTTGGCAGAATATGAATGGCAGCAGTTGAACACCAAGGTCACCCCTTTGACCGACGCGCCTATCTTCATCGATGACACGCCACAGCTCTCCATCTTCGAGTTGCGCGCCAAATGCCGCCGTCTGAAGCAACAGCATGATATTCAGATGATTTTTATCGATTACCTGCAACTCATGACCGCCAAGGGTGGCGACAAAGGTCTCAACCGTGAGCAAGAAATCAGCACCATCTCGCGTTCACTGAAGAGTCTGGCCAAGGAGTTGGAGATTCCCGTTTTGGCACTCTCTCAGCTGAGTCGTAGCGTGGAGCAGCGTCCCGGCTCCAAGAAGCCCATCCTTTCCGACTTGCGTGAGTCAGGCGCCATTGAGCAGGATGCCGACATGGTGATGTTTATCTATCGTCCTGAATACTATAAAGATGGAGCTGATGCCGAAGATAAGCCCAAGGGCTATTCCATCATCGACATCGCCAAGCACCGTAACGGAAAACTGGGCGAAGTGGAGCTAAGGTTTGTCGGTCAATACGCTCGTTTCGAAGAGTTTGAGCAAGGTTTTGACAACAGCAGCTTCACTACCATAGGCCCCAACAACCAATTCGACAGCCAGCCCCAAGTCTACAGCTCAAAGATGAACGACGACGACGGAATGTCCTCCTATAATCCATCCATCACCTCCGATGAGCCAGTCCCGTTTTAATATCAAAATTCAAAATTCAAAATTCAAAATTCAAAATTCAAAATTGCGCAAAGCGACTCAAAATCTTGAATCTTTAAATCACATATTCAGATTCCATGAAAAAAGACGAAAAGAAAGCCCCACATTCAAAGAGTAACCCGTTGAAATTCAACGTCACGGAACCGACACAGTTGATGGATTTCCTGATGAAGAAGTTGGATGGCATCAGCCGCAACAAGGTCAAACGCATGTTGGCCAACAAGACTATTTCGGTCGACGGGCAACGCACCACGCAATTCGACTTCGCCCTTGAACCTGGCATGGTGGTGGAGATTGGCAAGCCCACCGCTAAAGAACGCTTCCGCAACCCCTGGTTGAGCATCGTCTATGAGGACAAATACCTCTTGGTCATCGACAAAAAGGAAGGCCTGTTGACCAACAGTCCCACCAAGGAAAAGGACACGGCACAAGGCATCTTGAACGACTATTTCATCTACACACAGCAACGTTGCCGTGCCCACACCATCCACCGCCTCGACCGTGACACCAGCGGTCTGATGCTCTTTGCCAAAAGCAAGGAAGTGGCTTTGCTGTTCGAGGAGGACTGGAAAAACACCGTTTACGACCGCCGTTATGTGGCTGTGGTGAGTGGCTGCATGGAGAAAAAGGAAGGTATGGTATCGTCGTGGCTGAAGGACAACAAGGCTTTCATCACCTACTCCAGCCCCACCGACAACGGAGGTAAGTATGCCGAGACCTATTACAAGACCTTATATTCCAATCCAAGGTATTCTTTAGTGGAATTGCAGCTGGAGACGGGCCGCAAGAACCAGATTCGCGTCCACATGGCCGACATCGGGCATCCCGTGGTGGGCGACCCAAAATACGGTCTCTCAGAATCAGGAAACTACGACAATTCATTAGGTCGCCTTTGTCTGCACGCCTACAAACTCTGCTTCCACCACCCCATCAAAAAGAAGGACATGGAGTTTGAGACACCTTTCCCGAAGGTGTTTGCGAGGCCGTTCCCAGGGATGACCAACAAGGAAATCTGACCATCAAGTGTAAAGAATCTTTACACCCACTGTAAAGAAACTTTACACTTTTCTAAAAGGTCGTTTTTTCAAATCTCTGTATATTAACATTTTACATTTTTGGCACACAATATGCTTTCTCATGTGCATCATTTAATATAAGCATGATGAAAGCTAAACATACCTTTTTCATTTTGATGTTGTTCCTGGGGGCCTTGAATCTCGTCAAGGCCCAGGACACCACCGCCATGGACCTCAAAGCCTGTATGCGCTATGCCGTGGAGCATTCCACCAAAATCCGTATCCAGCAGGCCGACAACCGCGATGCACAAATCAACCGCCGTGACGCTATTTTGGCGGCTTTCACACCCGAGTTAAGTGGCAGCACCTACGCCTACGTCAACTTTGGTCGTAGCATCGACCCGGAGACCAACACCTATATACGAACGACCTCTTTCCACAACGGCTACAGTCTCTCGGGCGGAATCGTTTTGTTTAACGGTTTCCAAGCCGTCAACAACCTGAAAATCACCAAGACGGCAAAATTGATGGGCTTCACCAAAGAGCAACAGTTGGAAGACCAAATCTGCCTCGCTACGATGGAAGCCTATTGCAACGTGCTTTACCACACCGAGTTGGAGAAGGCCTTGCAAGCGCAGGTGGCCACGGCGGAGAAGTCCGTGCAACTTGCCACGAGGCAAGAACAACTGGGCCTGAAGTCGCACGCTGATGTGGTGCAGATGCAGAGCGACCTTGCCGAGCGACAATACCAACTGACCACCTGCCGCAATAACCTCAACAACGCCATGATTACCTTGAAGGATGTGATGTTTTGGCCTATCGAGGAGCCGTTGAAAATTGACGGTTTGGACGTAGGGCTTTCACATGGTGGCAGCCGAACGAACCCATCGGAAGAAATCGATGACTTTGTCGCCCGCGCCAAAAACCTGATACCCGAGGTTTCCTTGGCCGAAGGCACGATGAAAAATGCCCGCCTCGCCTTGAAGACGGCTCGCTGGCAGTTGTTACCCACCCTCTCGCTCTATGGTGGCTGGTCGACGAGTTTCTTCACCTATCCTGGCATGGAGGGCTATGTGCCCACGCCCTATTTCGACCAGTTGAAGAACAACAGTGGCGAGTATGTGCAACTCTCGTTGAGCATCCCCATTTTCGACCGCCTCTCGAAGCATTCCAACATCGCAAAGCGGAAGAATGCCTACGAACGTGCAAAAGCCGACTATGAGCAGACGCTCCAAACCGTAGAGGCCGAGGTGCGCCGTGCCATCGCCGACCGCGACGGCAGCGCTGATGCCCTGCTCCAAGCCGCCACTCGTGCCGACTTGCAAGAGGAGGCCTATCAACTGAACGGCAAGCGCTTCGAGCAAGGCTTGATTTCGTCCATAGAATACCAGACCGCCTCCAACAACTACCTCAACGCCCTCGCTGAGCACCTCAACGCTCAGCTTCAATACTTTATCAAGAATAGTGTGGTTAATTACTATGGAGGGACACCGTATATAAATCAATAATAGCTATCAGCATTCAGCCATCAGCTATCAGCATGGATTAGCCGAGGCTGAAAGCTGATTGCTGAGAGCTGAAAGCAAAAAACATCAACAATAATGAAAACCTACCTGAAATTCTTATCCCGAAACAAGCTTTACACCGCTATTGAGTTCGTGGGGCTGAGCGTGGCGTTGGCCTTCGTCATCATCAGTTTCTGCTATGTGGTGCAGCAATACGCCGTGACGCGCGAGAACCCCGACCGCGAGCGGATTTATGCCCTGGGAAACAAAGATATGATTAACTGCTACGGTATGAAAGAGGTCTTC
>CALEMB010000012.1 GCA_937902805.1 uncultured Bacteroidales bacterium | reverse complement strand
GGACGGCGTCAGCTCCAGCGTGGCCTCGCGCACCTTCACCAAGAGCAGCGGCGGCAGCAGCGGCGACCCTGAACAAGAGTAACTATGGCCTTTGGCCCGCGACACCCTGGGCAGGAGTAATGGGGATTCCCAGTGAGATGTTCCGAGCGAGTCCGGGATGGGCGGGGAGGCTGGCCGCCGTGCGGGGGAAGCGCGAAGCGGCAGTCAGTCCCGCGTCCCGCGTCTCGCGTCTCACCGCCAACAATTCAACAATCAACAATTAAACTATCCAACATCATGAACGACAAAAAGAAAAACATCATCGAAATCATCGTGAAAGTCATAGTAGCCGCCCTAACGGCCTTCGTGACCGCCATCACCACCACGAGCTGCATGGGTATAGGCCCCTGTTGTCCCCACACTTGTCCCAACACTGCGTTCCTTGTGTAGGGTTATTGAGATTCAGCCTCTCCGAGGCTATTGAAAAATCAGTCCTATAGTAAACTTGAGCCTTTTCATTTACTCCCCAAAAAAACGGCCACCCCTTCAATGAGATGGCCGCCTCCTGAATTAGATTCCGGTTGGGTTAAGGAGGTGGGTATTACAATTCCCAAACAAGACGAACAGAAGTTCCTGTTGAATTAAAACTAGTTGCAGTCATGTTTATTGATCCTGAACCAAACATAGGGTCATAATATCTAGTTCCATAGCCTTCTGGATGTGTCGTGCTATTATAACAACCATAATCTATATCATTGATGCTCGAACCATTAAGCCATCCAGCGGCAGGAAGGAATACGCATCCAGCGGCCTCCATCAGTGCCCATCCTTCAAGGCTAACAGTGGCAGTGTAATTGCTGGCAGCATTGTATGTTCCAGCAACAAAACCTGTTTGGTCTGGATGTGTGTAATTGTCTGGAAACAAAACCATGCCTTTGTAGGAGCCACCAATGGTAGCAAGCGTGAAGCGGGCACCATCAGACAGAGTATTGCTGACAGAGCGGTTCGTGATAACAAATGCCCACTCAGTTTGACTCATGTTGCGCCAACCCTCTGGACAGGTGTAGCTATTATAACCGAAATAATCTGTACGGTCACTGGACTGCGGATTACCGAGAATATCATATTGGTTCGTAGCGAACTGCCATGATGTACCAACATACTGCAAATTCCCCTTCGAGAAATACACCTGCGTGGTTTCACTCACCGAGAAAAGACCAGCAATAGCACCTTCAGGGCAAGCAAATGTCATAGAAATGCCCACACCGCTGTGGTTATAATAGTTGTTTGTAATGGCGGGCACCGAGGTTATCGTTGCTTCAAAACCATTGATTGTTACAGTCGGGTTGGCCACTTCGCTCTGTTCAAGCAAAACAGCCCATTTTACCGCATTACTTTCAGAATTAAGCGTGATGCCACCTGTGGCTTCGGTGGGCGTAATGCCACCCGTGGCAAAGTCGATGGTGGCTGTGGTCTTCATGCCCAAAACGGTGATAGGCAGTGAAGTAGCCACCGAAGGCACAAACTTCACCAAACCGCACTTGTTCTCCAACATGCAGGAGTAGGTGGCGGTGCCGTCGGTGTATTTCTGCGTGGAGTGTCCGTATGAAAGCACAGGCAGTTGGCTTCTTTGGTCGCTGATGTCCACGGTAAACGAGGCGGTTGTCCCTGCCACCAAATCACCGGTTTCAAGGCCGCTCACAAAGAAGAAGTGTAGGTAGTCGGAGGTGCTGGGCGAATAGATGTCGCCGCTGAAAGTGCCGTCGCTGTATTCCAAGGCACCGATATACTTGCCGTTGTTGCCGACATAAATCGTGTCGCCATCGGTGTAGACCACGGCTCACGAGTTGGGATAGATGTTGTACTTGTCGCCGTCGCCCACCTTCATGGTGATGTGCACGCATTTGCCGTCGTCGTTGGGCGTGGCGGGCGTTTCCTGTTTTTTGCATTGCGCCATGCCGAAAAGCAAGGCCGCTGCAAGGATGATGATGCTAAATCTTTTCATGATTCCTATTTTTTATTGTTGTTTTTCCGTTTTTTGAGTGCATAGCCCGCGCCTGCCGCCACGAGGATGAGGAGTCCGCCGCCCAAGGGCGTGGTTTCTTGCCCGAAGGTCTGGTTGTGGAGTTCGTAGCCGTTGGAACCGAAATTCTGGTTGTTGAGGTTGTAGCCCCCTGTTGCGCCACGGCTCATCATGCTGACATTGTCGACATTTTCGGCCTTGTCGCCACGATAAAATATGCCGCCACCCTTTTGGGCACTCACGCCCATGGGCAATAGCAGCCCTACCGACAACGTTAGTGTTAGTAGCAAGGTTTTCTTTTTTAGTTGGTTCATTGTAAGTATCTGTTCAAAATTAAACTTCAATTGTCTTTAAGGTTATTGCACATTGCGCGCAAGGCGAACGGCACGACCGTCTGAAGGCCAAGCCATATAGCTCAACACGGCATCATTGTTGTTAAAACCATAATTCCACACATAACCAGCGCTGTACCAGGTGGATAATAAATACGCGCCCGATCCAACTTCCGCATTCCCGGTACCGCGACGGATTCCTCCTGTGTAGGGCAAGAAAACAACGCCGTTTGGCTCAAGAAGCGTGGCCCAATCATCGGCATTGATAATGTTGCTGTTGTAGTTGCCGCCATTAACAACATTCATTGCATAGATGGTTGTCGACCAGTCATCGGGAAACAAAATGACACCGTTCACTCCATTTACCGTCCCCTTCGCCCATCTGATACCTGATGTGGTCTCACGAGTGTTCAACACATAGTCCATCTCGGAGTTGGTCAATGTGCGCCAGCCACTTTTTTCCTCGTTGCCGCCGTTGCTGATGGCGTTGTAGCCCCAATCGGCCTTACCCGTCTGGTCATAAAGATTACAGCCAGCAAGGCCATAAGCGAGATAGTTACCATCGCTTCTGTCAGTACTCCAAGGCTGGTAGCAGACTGCGCCGTGTTTATAGCCGCTCGTGCCCCAGCCAAAAAGGTCAATCCAACCTGAATAGGTAGATGACATGAGGGCATTGTCACATTGCACCCCACCTTCATACACATTACCATTTGACAAGCCTACATAATCAATTTGGCGCTCGGCAAAACGCCAAGTGTTGGTCGAGGCTTGGTATTGCAGGTTGCCTTTCGAGAAATACACCTGACCGCCCTCTGCATTAACGGTGTACTTGCCATTGATGGCTCCAACAGGATAAGATTCAACGAGGTCCAGGGCAATGCCTTCGTCCAGATAGTCGTTCTCACCATGTTGAGGCACAGTGAAAGCAGGTGTGGTGACATAATATTCTGCAGAGGCTACGGCATCGTTTACTGCGCCCTGCGGCAGAAGGATGCCCCATCTTGCCGTTTTGCTCTCCGCGTGGAGCGAGATGATGCCGTCGCCCACCTTGCTGTAAGTGAAACTGTTGCTGCCGAGGTTAACCGAAACCTGGTTGTTCATCCCCGTAATGGTAACGGGCACCGAAGTCGGAATGTTGTCGGTGGTAAACTTCACCAAGGCGCACTTGTTGAGGAGGCGGGCCGTGTAGGCGGTCACGCCCTCGGTATATTTCACCGTCGAGTGAGCGTAGGCGATTTCTGGATAACTCGCCGTTTGGTCGCTGATATTCACAGTGAGGGTGGTTGGCCTGTTCAAAGCGTCAGTAAGGTCTTCCGTTGTCGGTTGGTTGCCGAGCAGGTAGAAATGTAGGTGGTCGGCGGTGCTCAAGCCCTCGTCAAGGTCGCCGTCGAATTTACGCAGGCTTTGGTCGTAGGTCAGCGTGCCCACATAATGGCCGCCGTTGGCCACCAGCACCTTGTCGCCCTGCTCAAAGGCCGTGCCGCCCGTTTCGGGCGAGATGATGACCCTTGAGTTGCTGCTCACATCTAAGGTGATATGCACTTTACCACCCTCGTTGCCGTTGGTTGGGGTTTCCGTTTTCTTGCATTGCGCGAGGGTCGTCACCAATGCCACGGCTATGGCCAAAATATTGATTTTCTTCATTGTGTTGTTCTCCTTATTTTACTGATTTTGTTTGCTTTTTGTTTTCCTTGTTTTCATTGCGGCATAGCCAATGCCTGCGGTCACGAGGACGAGCCATCCGCTGCCCAAGGGGGCATTGGGTTCGCCGAAGTTTTGTAGCGTTAGGCCGTCTTGGTTCTCGCCAAAGCCCTGTAGGCTGAGGCCGTTGTTGTCAAAGTTGCCTCGGTTCATCATGCTGACGTTGTCGGTGTTTTCGGCCTTGTCGCCACGATAAAATATGCCGCCACCTGTTTGGGCACTCACGTCCATAGGCAACAGCAGTCCTGCCGACAACGTTAGTGTTAGTAGCAAGGTTTTCTTTTTTAGTTTGCTCATTATGTTATTGGATTGATTAGTATTGTTACTTCAAGAGGTTCCCCTTCGGGGAAATCGAAGATTCGACGAAGTCAACGGAGTTAAGTCATAGTTTATTCAGCGGCGGCATGAACAAGTTGACCATTCGTAAGTCCCACATGCCGCCGCGAGTAGAAAAACAAACGAGTTCCATTCCCTGTAAGGGAAACGCTCTGCGTTCGACGGAGTCAATCTCAACATGTCTTTTATGTAAATTTGCTCATCTGCTTCGAAAAAGAGGTGCAAAAGTATCATACTTCCGCGAAATAATCAGTTGCAGGACAAGCAAAACGACTGACAATTCAAGATTTGTCAGTCGTTTTTCCGATTTTGTCAGTCGAAAAAGGTTAGTCCATGGGTTTTTGCTGCGCCGTCCATTCTTTCGGCGACATTCCTGTGGCTTCCTTGAAGACGCGGAAGAAGGTGCGCTCGTTGGCGAAGCCCGACTCCAAGGCCACGGTGGAGATTTTCATGTCGGGCATTTGTTGGAGCAAATTCTTGGCGTGACGCAAACGGTAGTCGTTGACCCACTGGTTGAAGGAGCACCCTTGCGCATTGATGCAGGCAGAAACCGCTTTGTGGTGGACGCCGAGGGCATCGGCCACATCGGTGAGCTTCAGGTTGGGGTTCAGGTAAAGACGTTCCGTTTCCACCAACTCGGTGATGCGGGCCAATAGCTCGTTTGAAGTGCTATCGGGTTGTGGGGCTGGTGTTTCCTCGTCAGGGACAAACTCGGAGGCGGGTTTGTCATTGCGAGCGCAGCGAAGCAATCCATTATCATTGGTTGTGGATTGCTTCGTCGTTCCTCCTCGCAAATCGTCAGATTGGCTTCGCCGAATGCATGGCATTTCGACGTTAGTCAATGACGCAAAGCGGCGTAGAGCCAATGCACAAGCACCAAGCAACAACACACCGCTGATGATCCACCAAACGGACTTGTTGGGATGTGTGTCGTCCGTCGCCACCGTCATTGCAGGCTTGGAACCACTCACGGGCAACAACCACACCGAGGCAAAGGGCGTGAAATTGTCGTGGGCCAGTCCACCGGTGATGATGAGGTCGCCGTCGGGCGTCAGTATCGGTGTGGTGAAGCCGAAGTCCTCCAACGGGTCTGTATAATATAAGGTGAGCGGAGCCGGCTGCCGGTCATACTCCGCAGCCACCACATAGACCCGCCCCGTGGTATCGTGTCCCACCAAATAGGTTCGGTGGTTTTGAGGGTCGGCAATGGTGGGACGATAATACGCTATGGGTCCCCACTTCGACTGGGTTGGAACGGGACATTCGGTGGGCAGTAGCGCGAAGGCGGTGTCATGCACGTGGATGAAAGCCACCTCGCCGTTGGTGTGATACGCTGCAACGATATAGGAGTAGTCGTCCTTGGCTTTGTCGCCGATGAAAGCCGATTCAAAATGGCTGTTTCCGTCGTAGAACATGGGCATCCATTCGCTCAACAGCGGATCGCGGAAAGGCTCACCCTTCAGGCGCTCCACCGTGTCGCAAGGCTGGAATCCATCATTCCTCCACACCGATCCGAATACGATGGCATCATCAGAAGCCACAGGCAACAAATAGGGTGAGAAACGCAGCGGGGCGATGTCCTTGACATGGTGGAAGTATTTCTGCCCGTCAAAGATTTCGAAGGCGTCGTGGCCTTGGTGGTTGCCCGCGATGACTACCTGTCCGTTGTTCAACTCCACCCCCTGCGCGAAAGCCCGTTTGCGGTCGAGGTTGCCAAATCCATTGAAGGTATGCGACTCGGGGTAGTACATCTCCGCTCCATAGGTCTGGCCGACGCCCAAGTCTTTCTCGTGTCCGCCAGCGATGAGCACCTGCCGCCCTTCGTCCATCACCACCGCTATCCCGTTGTCGTGCATATACACCGTATTCATCAAATGCCACGCGCCTTCGCTGTAATACTCGGCCGTACGGGTCATCACAAAACCCGAGGTGTGGCCGCCCACCACGGTCAGTTCGCCGTTGGCATAAAACACATTGTGGAAGGCACGCGGCATGTTCATGTCGGGCAGGCGCACGGCATCCATCTTTTTCTGCACAAAACTAGTGTCGGCCATGGGCTGTCCCATGAGCGCGGACACTGAGGTCAGCAGAAAAGACAGGACAAGGTATTTTGGAAGCGTCTTCAAGAAGATGGCGTATTATGGGTGTTTAATTTTTCGTCAGTTTCTGGAATGCCTCCTCGATGCTCAAATCCTCCTTCTGCAAGGTCTTGATGATAAGGCTGTTCTCCACAGACCACTTCATCAGGTTGGCGCGGATGTCGGTGTCGCCCTGCGGCTCAAGGATCCAGTGGTTGCCCTTTACGCGCTGCACGCGACCCACCTGCGGGATGCCGCGCAAAAGCGCCTCGCTGACTTCGGTCTCAAACTCCACGACCACCACGTTGCTGGCGGCATTGTCCTGTTTCAGGTTCTCGATCTTGTCGTCAGCGACCACCACACCTTTATTAATAATGATGGCGCGTTCGCAGATGGCTTCCACCTCCTGCATGATATGGGTGCTGAGCAGCACGGTCTTCTCCTTGCCGAGGTTGGAGATGAGATTGCGGATGTCGATAAGCTGGTTGGGGTCGAGGCCTGAGGTGGGCTCGTCGAGGATGAGCACCTGTGGGTCGTGCATCATGGCCTGGGCCAGGCCGACGCGCTGGCGGTAGCCCTTCGATAATGCCCCGATTTTCTTGTGCGCCTCAAGGCCGAGGCCTGTCTCGTCAATCATCTCATTAATGCGTTTGTGGGCGGCTTCGCCTTTCAGCTGGTGGACACCTGCCACAAACTCCAGGTATTCGCGCACATACATATCCAAATACAGCGGGTTGTGTTCGGGCAGGTAGCCTACGATGCGCTTCACAGCCATAGGGTCATCCATGACATCGTGTCCGTTGACGCTCACCGTGCCCGAAGTGGGCGGGATGAAACAGGTGATGATCTTCATCAGTGTCGACTTGCCCGCGCCGTTGGGGCCGAGCAGTCCGACGATACCTTTATTAATAGAGAGCGTCACGTCGTTGAGGGCGAGTTGCTCGCCATATTGCTTGGTGATATGGTTGATTTCTATCGACATTTCCATTGGTTTTGAGGCTGCAAATATAGAAAAATTATGGATTCGGAATGAGATTCCCTTCGGGAATGGAAGTGCCATGGTTTGGTAGATTGAGGCGGCCTATGATGCTCAGGTTATTGGCAAACATTATCAGCCGCCGCATATTACAACTACACGCCTACTCCATTCCCGTAGGGAATCTTCGTGTCCCGCAGTCAAAAAAAATCAATTAATGTATTGCCAGTATTGAAAAAAGTAGTACTTTTGCGGCCTCGTTAGTAAAGTCCATCATCGGTCTTCTGAACGCGCTAACGCATTGATTTATGGGCGAAAATGAATTAATGCAAAAAAAAAGTTGGAGCGTAAAGGAGAAAGGTGTATTTTTGCACGCCCTTAAAAAGGGTAGTGTCTTATAGAATTGGATAAATATATTAAACACAAAATGAACTACTTAAGTTACAAAACAGTAAGCGTCAACAAGGAAAATGCCAACAAGAAGTGGTATGTCGTCGACGCTGAAGGTCAAATCCTCGGCCGCTTGGCCAGCGAGGTTGCCATGGTTCTGCGTGGCAAAAGGAAGGCATGCTTTACTCCCCACAGCGATTGTGGTGATAATGTCATCATCATCAATGCAGAGAAAGTGGTCCTGACGGGCAACAAATTCACCCAGAAGTACTACATGCGCTACACCGGCTATCCGGGTGGCCAGCGTATCCGTACCGTAGCCGAACAGATGAAGCGCAAGCCCACCTTCGTCATCGAACACGCCGTGCGCGGCATGCTCCCCAAGACGAAGCTTGGTGACGCTATCTTCCGTAACCTCTACGTCTACGAAGGTCCCAACCACAACCATCAGGCCCAACAGCCCGAAGAACTCAAAATCAACACAATTAAGCATAATAAGTAATCATGGAAGTTATCAACGCTTTAGGTAGAAGAAAGACCGCCGTTGCCCGTATCTATATGAAGGCCGGCAGTGGTAACATTACGGTGAACAAGCGCGACTACAAGGAGTACTTCCCGACGGACATCCTCCACTATGTGGTTGAACAGCCTATGATGCTGACCGAGACCCTCGGCCAATACGACATCAAGGTCAACCTCGACGGTGGTGGCATCAACGGCCAGGCCGAGGCTTTGCGTCTCGCCATCAGCCGCGCCCTCTGCGAGATTAACCCCGAGTATCGTCCCACCCTGAAGGCTAAAGGTTTGATGCGCCGCGACCCGCGTATGGTCGAGCGTAAGAAACCCGGTCAGCCTGGTGCCCGTAAGAAGTTCCAATTCAGCAAACGTTAAGCCCTCAGAAGCCGAGCGATTTTGTTTAGTATCCAAATTGCTGAGATTCTTTTGGAGACTACTCAGCGATTGTATTTAGCGAATGTAAACATTAAAAAGAAAACAACACATGACACAAGTAACATTTGAAGAACTGTTGGATGCCGGTTGTCATTTCGGCCATCTCAAGAGAAAATGGAATCCGAACATGGCTCCCTATATTTTCATGGAGCGCAATGGTATCCACATTATCGACCTTTATAAGACACAAGCCAAGATGGACGAGGCTGCCAATGCCCTCTGCCAACTGGCTAAATCGGGCAAGCGCGTTCTGTTCGTGGCCACCAAGAAGCAAGCCAAGGATGTCGTCGCCGAACTCGCCCAGAAAGTCAACATGCCTTACGTGACCGAGCGTTGGCCCGGCGGCATGCTCACCAACTTCGCCACCATCCGCAAGGCCGTCAAGAAGATGACGAGCATTGACAAGATGATGACCAGCGACGCTTACAAGAGCCTCTCCAAGCGTGAGAAGCTGCAGATTGAGCGTGAGCGCGAGAAACTCGAGAAGAACCTCGGTTCCATCGCCGACCTGAGCCGTCTGCCCTCGGCTCTGTTCGTTGTCGACATCATGAAGGAACACATTGCCGTGGCCGAGGCCCGCAAGCTTAACATACCCACCTTCGCCATCGTCGACACCAACACCAACCCCAACCTCATCGACTTCCCCATCCCCGCCAATGACGACGCTTCGAAGAGCATCGCCCTCATCGTCGGCAAGATGGTCGACGCCATCGAGGAAGGCATCACCGAGCGCAAGAACAACAAGGACCTCATCCAAGAAGAGGAAGAGGAAGAAGTTGACGAAATGAAGGAAAACATCGAGGAAGAGGAAAACAAGGACGAACGCCGTCCCCGCAACAACCGCCGTCCTCGCAGACCCGTTTCCAAGAACTAATTTTTTGAGCTATCAGCCATCAGCTATCAGCCGTCAGCTAGGGTAGTGCCAAGCTGAAGGCTGACTGCTGAAAGCTGAAAGCCAAAAATCAAATAATAACCTTAAAAACAACACACAACATGAATATTACTGCCTCACAAGTTAACGAACTGAGACAAATGACGGGCGCCGGCATGATGGACTGCAAGAAGGCCCTCGTCGAGACCGATGGCGACATCCAGGCCGCTATCGACATCCTCCGCAAGAAGGGTATGGCTAAGGCCGCCAAGCGCGCCGACCGCACCGCCAGCGAAGGCTGCGTGCTCTCCAAGGCCACTGAAGACCACAAGTACGCCGCCATCATCATGGTGAACTGCGAGACCGACTTCGTCGCCAACAACGCCGACTTCGTGAAGTTCACGAAGGATGTGCTCGATATGGCCGTTGACAACCGCGTGAAGGACATCGAATCCCTGAAGACTATGGAACTCGGTGGCCAGACCGTCGAGGCCCTCGTCGCCAACCAAAGCGCCGTGACCGGTGAAAAGACCGAACTTGGTGCTTTCAAGGTCCTCGAAGGTGCTTACGTCGCCAACTACAACCACCCCGGCAACCGCCTTGCCACCATCGTTGAGATGAATAAGGACTTCAACGGTGTCGAGGAAGTGAGCCACGAGGTGTGCATGCACGTCGCCGCCATGAACCCGTTGTCGGTGAGCGAAGCCTCCATCTCGCAAGAGGTGAAGGACCGCGAGCTTGCCGTTGCTATCGACAAGACCAAGGATGAGCTCATCGGCAAGGAAGTCGAGAAGGCCCTCCGCAAGGCTGGCATCAACCCCAACCACGTCGACAGTGATGATCACATCAACTCCAACATCACCAAGGGTTACATCACCGAGGAACAAGGCGCTATGGCCCGCGAAATCAAGGCTACGGTGCCCGGTCAGGTGAACCTCAACGAAGGCATGATTCAGAACATCGCCAAAGGCCGTCTGAACAAGTTCTTCAAGGAGAGCTGCCTGCTGAACCAGGTCTCTCTGGTCGCCGACCCCAAGACGGTCGCCGAGTACATCCAGGCTGCCGACAAGGAAGCCACTGTGGTGAACTTCGTTCGTATCAAGTTGGGCGAATAATACCAAATTCATTAAAAATGAAGGAAAAAGGATGGCGAAAGCCATCCTTTTTTTATTTTTGTCCTTTCAAAACGATTCCACTATGAAAAACACGCTCCTTATCCTTTGTCTTGCGGCGTTGCTCTCCGCCTGCACCAAAGAACTTCCTCAAGCCAATTACGACATCATCCCGCAACCCAAAGAGGTGCGGCTGAGTGAAGACCAAAACAAAGCCTTCACACTGAACGAGAAGACCACTGTCTATTACGAAACAGGTCTTCGGCGCGAGGCGCAATTCCTCAGCGAATACGTCAACGACATCATGGGCTATGCTTTGAATGTGCAAGAATACCAAGATCAACTCGATGGCATTGTGCTGAAGCTGGTTCCCGACAATTTCGACAAAGCCGAAGCATACGAAATCAACATCACTCCAAAACAAATCAAGGTGAACGGAGCCGATGCCGCTGGTGTCTTCTACGCTATCCAAACCCTTCGTAAGAGCCTACCTGTCCCTCAATTCTCAATTGTCAATTCTCAATTCTCAATTCTCAATTCTCAATTGTCAATTGTCAATTCTGAATTCCCTTGCGGAACAATAAGAGACTATCCCAACTTCGCCTATCGTGGCATGCACCTCGACCCTTGCCGCCATTTCATGGACTTGGATTCGGTGAAGATTTACCTCGACATGATGGCCTTGCACAACATGAACCAATTCCACTTCCACCTCAGCGAGGACCAAGGCTGGCGCATCGAAATCAAGAAATACCCTGAGCTGACTGAGATAGGTGCGTATCGTAATGGTACGGTCCTCGGGCATAACGGCAACATATACGATACCATCCGTCACGGAGGCTTCTACACCCAAGACGAACTCCGCGACCTCATCCAATATGCTGCTGAGCGTCATATCAACATCATCCCCGAAATCGACCTGCCGGGCCACATGCAGGCGGCTTTGGCTTGTTATCCGCAGCTTGGCTGCACGGGCGGTCCTTACGAGGTGTGGCGGCGTTGGGGCGTGTCGGAAGATGTGCTTTGTGCGGGCAATGAAGAAGCCATGCTATTCGTCGAGGATGTGCTCAATGAGGTGATGGATGTGTTTCCTTCGCCCTATATCCATATCGGTGGCGACGAATGCCCTAAGGTGCGCTGGGAGCAATGTCCAAAGTGTCAAGCCAAGATTAAGGAGTTGGGCATCAAGGCGGATGATAAGTTCTCCGCTGAGGACTACCTGCAAAGCTATGTGATGAACCGTATGGCGAAGGTAGTGGAGGCTCGTGGCCGCCGTGTCATCGGTTGGGATGAGATTCTGGAAGGCAATGTCTCCGAGACGGCCATCATTATGAGCTGGCGCGGTACAGAAGGTGGCATTGCAGCGGTACAAAAAGGTTACGATGTCATCATGGCACCTTGTTCGCACCTCTATTTCGACTACTATCAGAGCGAAGACATCGCCAGCGAACCTGAATGCATAGGCGGTTACCTGCCCGTGGAACGTGTGTATGAGTTCCAGCCCTTGCCCGAGGAACTGACCCCCGAGCAGCAGAAGCACATCATCGGTGTGCAGGCCAACATCTGGACGGAATACATCGCTTCGTTTCGTCATGTGCAGTATATGGCTATGCCGCGTATGGATGCTTTGGCCGAATTGCAATGGAACAATCCGCAGGAGCGTGATTTCAATGCCTTTGTGGAGCGTTGCAGGAAAATGGCGCAACTTTACGACCTCTATCACTACACCTACGCCGACCATATCTTCAACCCGCAAGTCTGGGCGGATACGGTGGAATCCAATTTGGCCACCCGCAAGCCTATCACCTTGCGCCAACAGCCTGCCGAGAATTATACTTACGATGGCGCTACGGTGCTGAACAACGGCGAGTTGGGTCGTGGTGCCTACAACTCAGGGCGTTGGCTGGGCTTCTGCGGCTATCCTATGGATGCTATCATCAATTTGGAGCAGCCTGCCGAGATGCGTCATGTGCGTTTCCATGCTTTGGTGAACAAAGGTGCATGGATTTATAACCCAAGCCAAGTGAAGGTGCTCGTCTCTGATGACGGTGAGACCTTCCGTGAGGTGGCACAAAAGGACATTCCAATCACCACTTGGACGGACAGGGACGGCATCTTTGCCTACGAGGTGGAGTTTGAACCCATCACGGCACGCTATGTTGAGGTTGTGGTTTCGGGTCACGACCTGCCCGAAGACCATGGCGGATTTGGCAATTCGGCGTGGATTTTCGTTGATGAGGTAGAGGTTTGGTAAAACTAGTAGGGCTGCCACATCGTGGCAGCCCTACTAGTTTTTACGCTTTCTTTAGCAATATCACATACACCGGGAAGTGGTCACTATACCCAGCCATCCAGACGCCACTACCGAAGGAACGGAAAGGATAGCCGTTGTACTTACCACCGTGCTGCTTCAGGAACTCCTTGTTGTGGACCTTGGCGTTCTTGAACTGGTAGGTGCTGTAGTCGGTGGGCAGCAGGCCAGGGGTGATGATGGTTTGGTCAAGCACGCCAGGCACGTCGTTGTAGTAGTTGGTGCCGATGCCTTTCTTGTGCAAATCGTACATGGGGTTGAAGAACTCGCCTTCGCCCAGGTTGCTCATGTCGCCCGTGGCGCGCAGGTATTGCGTCACACTCTTATTGTCGGGATAGTCATTGTAGTCGCCCATCATGATGATTTTGGCGTTGGCGTCTTCGTTCAAGATGGAGTCGGCAATGTGGCGGCACAATGTAGATCGAGATCGGAAGAGCGTCGTGTAGGGAAA
>CALEMB010000011.1 GCA_937902805.1 uncultured Bacteroidales bacterium | reverse complement strand
GGACACTTTGGGACAGCTGGGACACTTTGGGACAGCTGGGACACTTTGGGACAGCCGGGACACTTTGGGACAGCTGGGACAACGACTGGATCGTCAGCCAGCTCCAGTACAGGGGACACGGAAATACCGTCTAACGCTGACTTCACTTCTGCGCAACACTGACTCCGATGCTGTCTAACTCTGATACAACTCTGATACAACTCTGACTTACCTATGACTTGGCTCTGACCCAAAAACGAATAAAAAGAAAACAACAACTAACCACTATAACAATCAAAGAAAAAAGTAATTTTGCATTCTAAAATTCGAAAATATGCATAACACGATAGATTTCGCACCGCAGATTGCGCAGGAACTCGGTTTGGCCGCGCTTCATGTGGCCAACGTCATACGCCTTTTGGACGAAGGCGCCACCATCCCCTTCATCGCACGCTACCGCAAGGA
The DNA here is from genome assembly GCA_937902805.1 of uncultured Bacteroidales bacterium. Taxonomy (GTDB): domain Bacteria; phylum Bacteroidota; class Bacteroidia; order Bacteroidales; family F082; genus Limimorpha. The sequence continues at coordinate 13,198 of CALEMB010000011.1, read as the reverse complement.
AATGACAGGCACGATGAACGAAGAAAACGTGGCCGCCGTGCAAAAACGCCTCGAACAACTCGTTGAATTACAAAAACGTAAGGAGAGTGTCATCGCCTCCATCCGTGAGCAGGAGAAGCTCACGCCCGAGTTGGAACAGAAGATACTGAACGCCAAAACCTTGCAAGAAGTTGAGGATCTCTACCTCCCCTACAAGCCCAAGCGCCGCACCCGCGCCGCCATCGCCCGCGAGAAAGGCCTCGAGCCGCTTGCCGCACAGATTATGGCGCAGAACGTGGACTTTGTGGACCGCCTCGCCGCACGCTATGTCAATGCCGGCAAGGGCGTCAACGATGTGGAGGAAGCCCTGCAAGGCGCGAAGGACATCATGGCCGAGTGGGTCTCCGAGAACATCAACGGGCGCAACCGCATCCGCAAGATTTTCCACTTGCAGGGCGACATCAACTCCACCGTCATCAAAGGCAAGGAAGAGGAAGGCAAGACCTACCAGCAGTATTTCGATTTCCGCGAGCCCATCTCGCAAGCGCCCTCGCATCGTCTTTTGGCCCTGTTCCGCGCCGAGGACGAAGGTATGGTGAAGCTGAAAATCAAGGTGGACGATGATTTCGTATTGGGTTCCTTGGAGAGCATCTTCCTGAAGAACGACAACGAATCTTCGGAGCTCGTGCGCGAGGCCATCGCCGACTCATGGAAACGCCTCCTGGAGCCGAGCATCGAGACCGAGATCCGCAATTATTACAAAGAGAAGGCCGACGAGACCGCCATCCGCGTCTTCGCCGAGAACCTGAAGCAGCTGCTCCTCGCTGCCCCCATGGGCCAAAAGCGCGTCTTAGCCATCGACCCAGGCTTCCGCACAGGCTGCAAGGTGGTGGTGCTGAGCGAGACAGGCACTTTGCTTCACAACGAGACCATCTACCCTCACCCGCCCAAGTCGGACACCGCAGGCGCCATGCGCAAAATCAAGAGCCTTGTGGACGCCTATCGCATCAAGGTCATCGCCATCGGCAACGGCACGGCGGGACGCGAGACCGAGGACTTCATCCGCAGCATCAAGTTCGATCGCGACCTGATGGCCGTGATGGTGAGCGAGAGCGGCGCATCGGTCTATTCCGCCTCCAAAATCGCCCGTGACGAGTTTCCCGACTACGACATCACCGTGCGCGGCGCGGTCAGCATCGGTCGCAGACTGATGGACCCCTTGGCCGAGTTGGTGAAGATTGACCCAAAAAGCATCGGCGTGGGACAATACCAACACGACGTGGACCAAAAGAAACTCAGCGAGAGCCTCGACCAGACTGTGGAGAGCTGCGTGAACGCCGTCGGCGTGGAGCTCAACACCGCAAGCCAACAGCTGCTGTCATACGTGAGCGGCGTGGGACCTTCCTTAGCTTCCAACATCATCCAATACCGCGAGGAACAAGGCGGGTTCAAGAACCGCAAGCAACTTAAGGAAGTGCCGCGCCTCGGCGACAAGGCTTTCGAGCAATGCGCCGGTTTCCTTCGCATCCATAATGGCGATAATCCACTGGACCAAAGTGCCGTCCATCCTGAGAGCTACCACATTGTGGAGAAGATGGCCAAGTCGTTGAACGTGAAGGTGAAAGACCTTATCGGCAACAAGGAACTCATCGCGAAAATCAAGCCCAACGATTTTGTGGAACAGGACTTCGGCTTGGAAACCATCAACGACATCCTTGCCGAGTTGGACAAACCTGGCCGCGACCCTAGAAAGACCTTCGAAGCCTTCGAGTTCGACAAGAACATCCGCACCATCAACGACCTGCGCGCAGGCATGACCCTCAACGGCATCGTCACCAACATCACCGCCTTCGGTGCCTTTGTCGACATCGGCGTACACCAGGATGGCCTCGTCCACATCAGCCAGATGGCCGACCACTACATCAAAGACCCGAACGAGGTGGTACACCTTAACCAAAAGGTTCGTGTAAAAGTTTTGGAAGTCGATGTGAACAGAAACAGAATCAGTCTAACCATGAAACTTTGACTGCCGCTTCGCGTCATTGCGAACGGAGTGAAGCAATCCAGGGTATAAGAACCGTTGCCATAATTGCTTCGTGCCTCGCAATGACGCAAAGCGTGTTTTTTTGCAAAAAAACTTGCTTTTCTGGAATAAAACATATATTTTTGCAGCTGAAACGACAAATAGCACAATCCAGATGAAAAAGCCTTTTTTACTTAGCATCGCCCTTTTCGGGTTGTTCCTTACTTCAGTCGCACATCCCGTCGACCTGCAAACGGCACAGTCCGTTGCCGCCAAGTTCATGGGCGCCAACGAATTGCAATTTGTCACCACCTACCCAACGGACAAAGCAACACCCGCTTTCTACGTTTTCAACACCTCAAACGGCTTCGTCATCGTTTCAGCCAACGACTGCGAAACACCCATCATCGGCTATTCCCACGAAGGACGATTCGACCCTGACAATGTCCCCGTGCAGATGGAGGAATACCTGCAAGATTTCGCCGCCAGAATCCAATACGGAATCGAGAATCATATTGAAGCAGACGAAAACACGGCAAGGCAATGGGCATTGGTGAAAGCCACAGGGCGGCTCAACGACCAAAAATCCACCCGGGCAGTGGAGCCTTTGCTAACCGAAATGTGGCACCAAGGCTGCCGCTACAACAGCCTATGCCCCACCATGACCGGTCCCTGCGACCATGCTGAAGTGGGCTGCGTGGCAGTGGCTATGGGACAAATCATGCACTATTGGAAATACCCCGCCTCGGGCTTTGGCAACCACTCCTATTCCAACCAAGGCATCACGATTTCCGCTGATTTCGGCAACACCGTTTACGATTGGGACCACATGCCCGACTCGTTGACTGAGACTTCAAGCGAAGCAGAAATCGAGGCTGTGGCGACATTGCTGTACCATTGTGGCGTTTCGGTGGATATGGAATACACCACAAACGGTTCAGGAGCCTCTTCCAATGACGTACCCGATGCAATGAAACGCTATTTCAACTATTCCCGACGCATCCACAGGGAAAAGAAAGACGATTACACAAATGACGAATGGCTTTCCATGTTGAAAAACAGCCTTGACGAGCAACGTCCTGTGCTTTATGCAGGACACGGTGACGATGGAGGACATGCCTTTGTATGCGACGGCTATGACGACAACAACCTGCTGCATTTCAACTGGGGCTGGGGCCGTGCCAATGGTTATTTTGCCTTGGGAAACCTGAACCCCATCGGTTATGAATTCAACGAGAACCATTACGCCGTTTTCGACATCATCCCGCAATTTGAGCCTTGGATTGTGGAAGCCACGCCTTATCCACCCACGGCAGGTACCATCAAAGGAACAGGGGAATACCATCTCGGTGAACGATGCACGCTTACCGCAGTGCCCAACGAAAACTGCGAGTTTCTCCTTTGGAAGAAAGACGGCGGGGTTATATCATACGACTCAATTTATTCCTTTATAATCAACAATGATGTTGATGGCATCGAGGCCTGCTTTTCCTATAAACCAATAAAGGATATTACAGCGCATCATGCACCTGACACAAACGATGTGAACAGCCCATACGTCAGCCTGTCGTGGAACTTCGATGGCGAGCACGAATGGACACTATTGAACCAATTCAGAATCGACGAGGAGAACCTGGTGACAACGGATGGTGAATACATTTATACCGCCTTCCCCTATTGGTATGGCAGCCCATACATGTTCAGAAAATACACGATGGATGGTGAAATGATTGAAGCCTTTAATATTGACGGAGCCAGACCCGAAGGACTGACATGTGACGGAAACTATTTTTATTGCAGCAAAAACACTGCATCCTATGATATTTGCCACTTGTATTGTTATGATTTTAACAACAAAACGCTTGTCGACAGCACCAATATGATGAATCGGCAATTTTCCAAATGTGCATACGACGCTTATTATGATGGCTTTTGGCTTTTGAAATACTATCCCAGCGACCGTTTATATTTGCAATCGCGCCTAGGCGAATCGATAGGTGGCACAACAATACCATCATCAATGCAATATAATTTCAAAGGATTTGGAAGCATTACAGCCAAAGACGGGAACCCTCATTTATTGATGTGCTGCGAAGGTGTCATATACGATTACGACATTCTCAACGACAAACTGAACACCAATCCTATAGCGAGACTGGATTATACAGGCCGTGCCATGGATGCTTCCATCGGAAAATACGACGGCAAAGACGCCCTTTTTATAATTGTCGAGGACTATGGGACTGGAAACCATTGGATTTACATTTACGAGATCGCGTGTCATTTGTCTCCTATTATGCACTATCGGCTTTATCGCGGCGACAGCGAAGGAAACACGGTGTTGCTTGCCGATGAATATACAGGCACTTCCTTCATCGACTCAACCTGGAACGAAACCTATGCCGGATTGTATCGTTTCGGCATCAGCGAAGTCTATTACAACGGCATCGAATCGGAAATCATCTGGTCCGACTTCATCGAAAAGACGGACTACGGCATCGATGAAAACGGCCAAGAAACGCCCGAACAAGCCGTCCAAAAAGTGTTTGAAAACGGAAAGATCGTCATCATCAAGGACGGGAAACGCTACACCGTGACAGGGCAGCGACTGAATTGAAAATGATTTTGTACTTTTGCAGCGCGTTTTGCAATAAAACCGCGACAAATCAGTTTATCCTATCAAATCGAGAGAACATGAAGAGATTCAGAACAATTTCCGTAATATTGGCATTGTTGATGCTTGCCCCCACCCTGCTTCGTGCCCAAATCGTCAAGGGTGAGGTGTTCTTTGGCGGCAACGCCTGTCAGGTGGACGGCGACGAATGCTATGGCTATAGAAGATTCGGCATCCACGCCGGCGCCGGTGCCTTGATCCCCATCGTCAGCGTGAACAACTTCACCATGGATGTCGGCCTTGAGGTGCTCTTCAACCAAAAAGGCGCCTTCAAGCGCTATGCCAACACTTCCAACAGCACTTATCCTTACGCCTATAACCTGAAACTCAACTATGCGGAGATTCCTTTGATGCTTTATTTCACCGACAAGGACAGATATAGCATCGGCCTCGGCGCCTCCTTTGGGCGCATCGTCTACCTCGACGAGAGAAACAACGGGGAATCGACGGGCATCGCCATTGGAGACGGCAATTTGCACTGGAGGGAAAACGAAGATCGCATGCCCAACATCAGCCGTATCAGCGACATTGACGAGCTGGACAAAGTCATCCGTTCAGCAGGCATCCCCGACACCGTCCTCATCTCCTCCGTGATTGACAATTCCCATTCCTACCGCCCTTACGACTTCAACATCTGCGCCGACTTGAGGGTAAGGATATGGGAAGGCATCCACGCGGAGTTACGCTACCAGTATTCGCTTCGCCCCATCCGCACCAGGATGTTCTACACCGACGAAGGTCTCCAGTTGGCCAACCAAATCCGCCTGCAATACAACAACAGCATCACTTTGCGCGTGGTGTATATCTTCAATGAGCACAGGAGCAAGGCGAATAAGGAAGGCTCGAAGAAAGGCTCAAACTAAAACAGACGGCCCTTCGACCCTTCGACAGGCTCAGGCTCAGGGACCTAAAGCCCCAAATAAAACTCCTTCAGGAACTCATTGTATTGAGGCGTGAAACGCTTGTCCGCATCGCGGATGACAAAGGTTTCCTCTCCTACTTCAGGCACAGGCACAAACCCCAATTCAAGGTTGACACGATTGGGTTCTTTCCCTTCTATGGGAATGATGGTCATTCGTTTGTGAAGGTATAATCCCGATTTTTCGGCTTCCTTTAAGAATGCATCCATCACATTGAGGGGCAGCACCAAAGCAAAGCGTCCATCGGGCTGCATCAGTCGGACAGCCACCGAGCAAATCGTGGCGTACGACAAGCCCGCATCGTTGTGGCGCGCACGGCTTTTGCGATCGGAGTCACACTTGGAGTCACGGTTGAAAAACGGTGGGTTGGAAACAATCAAATCATACTTTTTATCCGTTTGGAAATCAACAATGTCCGAAAGGCAGGCCTTCAAATGCTCACGCCACTGCGAAGCCTCGAAGTTGATGGTAGCCTCTTCTATTGAGGCCTTGTCGATGTCGACGGCATCCACATGGGTCACACCTTTTTGCGAGAGCATCAGCGGCAGCAGGCCACAACCTGTGCCTATGTCAAGTGCCACATCCGTCGGATTCACCTCCACCCAGCGACCGAGCAGAATGGCATCGGTGCCCACCTTCATCGTCGAGCGGTGATGAAAGAGGCTGAAATGCTTGAAGTGGAAGGGGCGCGCATCGGTCATTGCAAGTACATGTCTATCAAACCTTCTGGAGCGGTTATTTCAAGTATTTTCTTATCTCGGTCGACGCGCTGAATCACTTGGTCGAGGATGGGGATGAGGATTTCCTTCTTGCCCTTCATGATTTGCAGGATGGCCTGTGTGGGGTATTCCAGCACCTCGGTGACAGGTCCCAGCTCGCCCTTTTCTGTGTCGATTACGGTAAAGCCCACAATCTCATGGAAATAGAACTGCTTGCCGCTAAGTTTGGGTAGCATCTCCATAGGCAAATAGACAGTCTTCCCGACCAGATTCTGCGCTGTTTCAATCGTCTTGATATCTTGAATGGCCACATAAAACTTATCGCCACTCGGCGTGATTTTCTCCACAAAGAACGGCGTGAGCACCTTGTTGATTTCGAGGAAGAAATGCTTCATGTCGACGTATGCCGATGGGTCGTCGGCATCAATTTTGAGGGTCACCTCCCCTTTCAGGCCGTGGGTCTTGACGACTTTGCCCAAATAAAAACAATCTTCTTTTTTCATATTACGATGACAATGGGCCAAGAATTGCCACACTCGCCCTTGGACGTCATGGCGGAGGAACATCCGCCATCTCCCATACGCAAAGACATTCCTCTTGCTTGGGAGATTGCGGGTCGAAGCCCGCAATGACGGTAAAGAGAACGGTTGGGGTATTCCGGTCTTTTTTCTTTTTCGCGGCAAAGATAATAATTATTATTTTTGCCGCTCAATTTAAAGTAATGCACGATTTCATCGATTTGTTTTTGGATGTACTGAGAAACAGCATCTTAATCACTGGATTAGTGATTATCATGATGCTAATGATTGAGTATGTCAACATCCATTCGCACGGAAAATGGTTCACGCGGTTGCACCAGAACCGCGTTGGGCAGGTCGTCTTAGGCGCGGGCTTGGGCATCATCCCGGGCTGCATGGGCGGTTTTGCCGCTGTGTCGATGTACTCGCACAAGCTGTTGAGTTTCGGTGCCTTGATCGCCATGATGATTGCCTCGTCGGGCGACGAAGCCTTCGTCATGCTCGCCATGATTCCCAAAGAAGCCCTGCTACTGATGGTGATTTTGTTTGTGATTGCTGTCCTTGCGGGACTTTTGGTGGATAAGTTTACCAAGCCTCACTCCCATCACCATCACGAAGGCTGCGAAGAAGGTTACCAAATCCACGAGGAAGACGAAGAGCACAACGCACATCCCGAGAAATCCTCTTTCCGTAACCTGAAACACGCCAGCGCGGAGCGCATCGCCCTGTTGTTAGGCGTGATTTTGTTCCTTGTGGCACTTGCCTTCGGTATGCTGGAACACGAGCATGAACATGAAGAAGCCGTCCATACCCAGCTGAACATCTTCGACGAATACTGGATGAATCTCATCTTCGCCGTTGTGAGTCTTTTTGTGGTGTGGTTCATCGCAAGGGCACCTGAGCACCTTGTCAAGGAACACTTGTGGGAGCACATCATCCGCAAGCATTTCCTGAGTATCTTCCTTTGGACCTTTGGTGCACTGCTTGTCATCCAAATCGGGCTACATTATTTCAACCTGGAGCAGATGATTAGCGAAAACATCCCATGGATGATTCTGTTGGCTGTTTTGGTGGGCATCATCCCCGAGTCGGGGCCGCATTTGTTGTTCGTCACCTTGTTTGCTACGGGCACAGTGCCGTTCTCCGTGTTGCTGGCCAGCTCCATCTCACAAGATGGTCACGCCTCGTTGCCGCTGCTGGCCGAGAGCAAAAGAAGCTTCCTTAAAGCTAAAATAATCAATATTTTAGTGGCCGCTTTGTTCGGCTACCTATGCTATTTTATTGGTTTCTAAAAGCCCTGCCGAACATGTCATTGACTACGTCGAATCTTCGATTTCCAACGTTGGTTTGTGGGATGGCGGGAATCTATGTTCGGCAAGGCTCTTCGGTAAACGATTGTTTTGTAGTACAATAACAAATTTTTGCCTTCTACAGATTCCATCCTTACGCCGTCCCACGCAGGAATGACATAGAAGGCAAAAATTTTTGACCAAGCAATCAAAAAAAGTGCTATTTTTGCAGCCGAAAAACAAAGGGGTGCCTTCCCTGTCAAAGCAGGGTGAAAAGGCTGAGATCATACCCTCTAACCTGATCCGGATAATGCCGGCGTAGGGATTGGATATTTCAACTCTCCCCTTCACATTTGGTAAACTAATAATTGAAAAGATGAAAAGATTCTTTTTTGGTATTGCTGCATTGTTCATTGCAGCCCATGTGAATGCACAAAACAACAACGTGGTGTTCGACACCACGAAATTTGAGCAACTCAACGAGGTGGTTGTCAGCGGCGTGCGCGTGCAGAAAAATGCGCCTTTCGCCGTCACCAACATCAACAAGATGGAACTTAACGACTTCTCGAAGACGGGTCAGGAGTTGCCCTTCCTGTTCGCCAAGACGCCCGGCATCATCGCCTGGAGCGAGAACGGTGTGGGCACAGGTACGTCTTATATGCGCATCCGTGGTGCAGGCGACTCGCGCATCAACGTCACCCTCGACGGCGTGTCGCTCAACTCACCCGAAGACCAATGCGTGTTCTGGGCCAACATGAACAGCTACAGCTCATTGTTGAGTTCCGTGCAAATCCAACGCGGTGTGGGCACCTCCACCAATGGCGACGGTGCCTTTGGCGGCACAATCTCCTTGACAACAGCAGAGCCTTCCTTGCTACCAAGTGCCGAAGTCACAGGCTCCTACGGCTCGTTCAGCACTACCAACTTCGGTGCGAAAGCCTCGACGGGCCTGTTAGGAAAACATCTCATCATCGACGGAGCATATCACCAGACCAACACCGACGGCTTCATTCATGGCACAAAAGGCCGTAGCGGCAGCTATTACGGTGGCATCACCTATATCAATAAGAACTTCCAACTTCGCTACAAAAATATCGGCAACTTTGAGAGGACCGGTCAAGCCTGGAACGGCGTGACTGCTGGCGACAATGACATGAGTCTCATGGATGGCACATACGGCATGCACACGGGCATCAAGACCTACGCTGATATGTATCGTGTCGGACTGGGACAATACAACTCTTTATACGAGCACCTCGTCTATGACGAAGACGGCAATTTCATGCAAGACGAGAACGGCAACTATATCACCGAACGCTACAAGATGAATGACGGCAGCTATTGGGACCGCACCACCGACAACTTCTGGCAAAATCACAACATCCTCTCCGCCGTTTGGGAAATCAACGAGCACTGGTCGACAACGGCAACGCTGCACTACACCTATGGCTACGGCTATTATGAAGAGTTCCGTCCCAACAACAAGCTCTCGAAGTTCGGCATGACCTATTACTATCCTGATGGAAGTCAGGTGAAACGCACCGATTTCGTCCGCAAGAAAGGCCTCACGCAGCATACTTTCGGCTTGATTTGGAACGCCAATTACAAAAGCAAGCGGTGGAATGTTATCGGTGGCATTGCGTTACAGGATTTCATCGGAAACCACTTCGGATACATCAGCTACATCGCCAACGAAGACGTCGCCACAAAGTATTTGTACAATGGAGATCACAAATATTATGACTCCGATGCCAACAAAATGGACGGAAGTGCCTTCGTCAAAGCGGCTTTCAACATCACCGACCAATGGAGTATTTTTGGAGACCTGCAATTCCGTTACGTGACCTTTAAAACCACGGGTATCAATGACAAGTTCTACGATGACGAGAGTGGATATTACAACCAGCCACTCAACATCTATGAGCCTTACCCCTTCTTCAATCCAAAGGGCGGTATTTCGTGGAATCTGAACAATCATCACGCCTATGCTTCTGTGGCCATGAGCCACCGCGAGCCCGAGCGCAACAATTTCACTGACAACGGCTCCTATCCTTTCCCGAAGCCCGAGCGTCTCCTTGACTATGAACTAGGATACGACTATAACGGACACATCTGGCAGGCGGGCGTCAACTTCTATTATATGGACTACACCGACCAATTCGTGCAGACTGGTGCCGTCAGCGACATCGGTGAGGCTTTGACTACCAACATCAAGGATTCCTATAGAATGGGCGTTGAGTTACAAGCTGGTGTGAATCCCACCAATTGGCTGACTATCGAGGCCAATGCCGCCTTGAGTCGAAACAAAATCAAGGACTTCGACGAGTATGTTGAGAATTGGGACGATTGGGAAGGCAACGTCGATGCCAACGGAAACGCCTACGATGGCGACGGTTTTGATGTCATCCACTACGACAACTCGACCTTGGCCTTTTCGCCTTCCGCTATCCTTAACGGCTTCATCACCTTCCATTACAAAGGCTTTGAGGCCACTTGGCACACCAACTACGTCTCAAGGATGTATCTCGACAACACCCAGAACCTCGACCGCTCGCTGCCGGCTTTCTCCACATCGAACGTGAGACTCGGTTACACCATGAAACCGGGCAGCCTCCCGAAGGAAGCCGTTGTAAGTATAAGCTTCAACAATATCTTCAACAAGCGCTACGCCGCCAGCGGCTGGGTTTATTCGGCCATCTGCGATAGTTATGGTCACCCAAACGACAACCGCTACTATCAAATCGGTTTCATCCCGATGGCGGGATTCAATATTATGGGCAATCTGACCTTACGGTTCTAATTTCTTCTTGTTGATACGTTTCGCAACACCGATGGCACCCACCGGACAAACAAGGCGGCAGAGGTGACAGCCCACACAACGCTTCCCATCAAGGCGTGGCTGACGCAAGTGGGCATCGAAGGTGATAGCCTGATGTCCACCGTCTTGGCAGGAAGTGAAGCAACGACCGCAGCCGATGCATTTCTCTCGGTCGAAGGTGGGATACGCGATGGTGTCGCGGTTGAGGTCGGAGGGCAGATAAAACTTGGGCAGCAACTCGCCAACCAACTCGTCAACATGCTCGACACCCTTCTCAGCCATGTGGTGCTGCAAGCCCAGAATCATGTCGTCAATGATGCGGTAGCCATACTGCATCACTGCGGTGCACACCTGCACATTTCGACAGCCCAGCTGAATGAATTCCAATGCGTCACGCCAAGTCTCGATGCCGCCAATGCCGCTGTATTGAACATTCTTCATCATAGGATTCTTAACCATAGCCAGAATATGGCGCAAGGCAATGGGTTTGACGGCACGTCCCGAAAGTCCGGAACCGGTCTGGCAACCGTTCACCTCTGAGCCTTCGCCCATAGTCACACTTTTGATGGTATTGATGGCGGAGATGGCATCGGCACCTGCAAAATAGGCACCCATGGCCGGATCTGAGATATGAGCGATGTTGGGCGTCATCTTGGGGATGACGGGGATTTTCACACTGCGTTTGACGTAAGCCGTGAAGAAAGTGACCAACTCCGGGTCTTGTCCCACATCACTACCCATACCCGTCTGACGCATCTGCGGACAGGAATAGTTGAGTTCCACGGCATCGCAGCCTGCTTCCTCTGCTTTCTTGGCCAGATTGATCCAATCATCTTCGTTCTTCCCCATGATACTGGAGACAACCACTTTCGCAGGATAATTCTGTTTCAGTCTCCGCAGAATGTCGAAATCCACCTCCACGGGGTTCTCGCTCAACTGCTCCATATTACGGAAGGCGAAGAAGTTTCCGTGATTGCCGCTATCGTACACTGCATCGAAGCGTGGCGACACCTCATGGATGTCATCCATACAGATGGTCTTGTAGAACACGCCCGCCCATCCAGCATCAAAGGCACGCGCCACCATCTCGTAGTTGGTACATACGGCTGATGAAGCAAGGAAGAAAGGATTCTCGCAATGGATGCCGCAGAAGTCGATGGCGAGGCTGGGCAAATCCTTCTGCACCTTCGTCCCTTTGACAGCCGCCATCAGTTCCCTAATGCGGATAGGCCTGTCGTAATGGATGCAGGCCTCTTCGGCGGCTTGCAATTCTGCCTCGTTACAATTCTCGACCCATTGTCCGGCAATGGCCTCATTGCCGAATCGAATGGCCTGAATAGCTCGGGCGGGGTCTCCGTTTTTGCAGACGTGGCTGCAAGGCGCATCGGCACACAACAGGCAGCGCGCCGCCTCTTCTTGGATATGCATTTTTCTATTCATGGGGCAATATTTAAGGTGTTTTGCAGTGACAAAGGTAAAAAATTTTTGGTTTTTATGGGATTTTGGAAAAAATTGTAGGGGCGCACCCATGTGTGCGCCCTAATCATCAAACCATCATGCATAAATGGGCGGACACATGGGTCCGCCCCTACAACATAAATCACAACCACAATTCTGCCCAAAATATTGTCATGATTTTTTGTTATAAAACCAAAACCTTGGGAAAACCATCAAAAAATTTGTATATTTGCAATTCAATAATAAAAGAATTATTCAAACATGAGATTACACATACACACCACACCAAACACATCATCAATCCCCTTCAATTACCAACAAAAACTAACGGGAACTCTTCACAAATGGTTAGGCGAGAACAACGAGGAGCATGGTGAAATATCGCTGTATTCTTTTTCATGGTTACAAAACGCCCAGATTTCGGGGAAAAATTTGAATTGTCCGAAAGGTTCTTCTTTGTTTATCAGCTTCTATGACACTAAAAGGTTAAAAGACGTGCTAGCCAAACTTAGGACGGAACCCGAATTGTTTTGTGGAATGTTTGTAACTGATGTTGTCATCGAAGAAACACCTGATTTCTCTCAACGAAAGCTTTTCAGATTAGGCAGCCCCATTTTGATAAAAAGGCAAGTTGACAATAAAACCACCGAATACTATTTTGACAATCCAGATTGCGGAAAGCTAATGGAAGAAACACTTCGGACAAAAATGAGAATTGCTGGTATTCCAGAAGATGATACACTGCATCATTAGTGTCCACTAAAAAATTGGACGGTTTAAATTTGAATGTATAACTTAAA
>CALEMB010000010.1 GCA_937902805.1 uncultured Bacteroidales bacterium | reverse complement strand
TTTGCTCGAAAAAAGGTGGTGGCGAACGTTGAATTTGTCTTTGCAGTCATTTAAGGCAGTCGTCCCAGTGGGACAGCCTCCGCCTGTGGGACAGGGACAGTTTTCTCACTACTCTCACGTGAGAAAAGTGAGAAAACTTGCTGTTCCTTTGAGGCCGCTGCTACCTGTGTTGGTGAAAAATCAGTCTTGAATGAAACTATAGCGATGAGTTTTTTCATGAATTTTTAAAAAAGAATACAACTCTTTGATTTGTATTGGTGTACAAATCGAATGGTTGCTTTTTGTTGCAGTTTGTTGCAGTTGTTGCAGTTAAATTTACAGAGGGGACTTCTATGGCCATTTCTTGTCAGTTACCATAAGCAAAGAGCCGACCACTTGCGCAGCCGGCTCTTTACAATGACGCTGTTTTTATCTCTTATTGCACATCCTGTACCAAACGGACAGAACAACCAATATTGCGATCATAGATGGAAATATGGTCTCTTCCTTCATTATAATTCATATACCAATAGTATGCACGTCGTGGTTCATTATGAGTGCTTGTCCAGTAATAGCACTCAGGACTATCATTTTGATATTCAGGTCCATTATTATTAGGATTAACACGCCTTCCAGCACATGGCAGGAATACTGCTCCCTTTGATTGCAATGTGTTAAAATCATTTTCACTATTGATAACATTATCAGCAGTATAACTGTTGGTGTTTAAGAAGTACTCACCATCCCAGTCGTCAGGTAAAAGAAGTAGACCGTATTTCTGATATGGTTCACTTAAGTATTCTAAAGTGACTTTAGCGAAGCGTGCGCCAGTTGCTGTATTACGTCCGTTTAAAACGTAACTAAACTCTTCTGCCGTCAATGTGCGCCACAGTCCCGCCTGGTTGCCGCCGTTGCTGATGGCGTTGTGAACACCCCAGTCAGCATGGGCGTATGATCCTGACAGGTCATATTCGTAGCTTGAGCCATCGGTCGGACCATAGCCCCAACCGGTATTAGGATCACCGTTATTCTCGTAATCGTAAGGTTGGTAATATGTGTTGCCGTTATTCCATCCGCTTGTGCCCCAACCGAAGAGGTCAATCCAAAGATAGACCGAAGGGGAAATGTTATTATTATTACTACCCGCTATTAAGTATTGATACCAGGCAAATTTCCATTCGCCAGTAGCAGGATAATAAAGCAGGTTGCCATTTGAGAAATATACCTTATCACCGTCGGCGTTAATAGTGAATCTGCGGTTAATGGCACCTTCTGGAATAGCATTCGGATTGTAATAGTAGGCGTAATTACTCTTTGCGCTTTCACCATTGGAGTTGGCTGCACTTACCTTGTAATAATTAAAGTCGTCAGGATATTCGTCTTCATAATATGTGTCAAATGTCATTCCTAAAAATTCATACATTCCATTCCATGTATTTGCCTTGAACACCTTATAATAAGTGGCAGCATCGACATCGTTCCAGGTTATTAAAACGTTGGAGCCGCTGAGACTTGCACTGACATTTGTCGGAGCTTCGAGAGTGCTGCCGCCACCAGCCTCGGTAGTAACATTTACGGGAATACCCTCGAAATAATAGCCGTTGGCGACTATCGCAGGCACAGCGCCGCGTGTTCCCGTGTAGGCGTTATCGGCAGAATAGGCCGAGCCTTCGTCGCCCGCCGCCAATGCGTTTTGCGGCAGCAGGATGGCCCAACGCTCGCCACTGCCCTCCGGCAGGGTGATGGCTCCACCCGCCATTTCGCTGTATGACAATGTGTTGTTGGCAAAATCGACCGTCACAGCGTTTTTCATTCCCTCTATAATCGTTGGGGATGTTGCCGAAGCGGTGTTCACGTTGAACATCACCAAGGCGGCTCTGTTGCGGAAGTAGGCCGTGTAAGTGCCTTCGCCGGTGAAGTCCTGGTCGGAGATGGCCGACGAAATCACGGGCATGTTCTCGATGTCGGTCTGGTCCATGATGTCAAACGAGCAGGACGTGCTGCTGCCTGGAGTAATCTCTCCGAACATGGACCTGTTGCCGAGGAAGTAGAAATAGAGCGGCTCGTTCATAACAGGGTTGGTGAGGTTGCCCACAAACCTGGTACCGCGGCAGGTGAGCTTGCCCACATACTTGCCGCCGCTGCCCACATATACTACGTCGTTCTGCTCGAACGCCACCGTTCCGTCGTTGGGGTCCACGTTAATCTTTGAGCCGTCGCTTTTGGCCTGCACGTCGAGGGTGATAGGCACGATGCGGTCGCCTTCCGGCTCGTTTTTCTTGCATTGCGCGAGGGTCAGCACCATCGCCAATGCCATCAATGCTAATGTTACTTTCTTCATTGTTTGTTCTCCTTATTAATTAATTTGTTGTTTGTTGTCTTTTTTGTTTTTACTTCTTTTCTTCACAGCATAGGCTGCTCCGGCCAAGGTCAGCACAAAGAGGCCGCTGGCCAAAGGCACGTCGCCGAAGTCTTCGTGGTCGAAGTCCCCGTTGAAGTTGTTGCCGAAGCCCTCATGGGTGAAACCGCCGTCGTAGTTGTCGCCGAAGCTCTCGTGCGTGAAATTACCTAAGAAGCCGTTGCCAAAGGCCTCATGCATGAAACTGCCCGAGTAGTTGCCACCAAAGGCCTCGTGCGTGAAACTGCCCGAGTAGTTGTTCCCGTAGCCCTGATGAACGAAGCTGCCCGTGTAGTTGCTGCCGAAGTTCTCATGGTGGAACAGAGCGTTTTGCGCCCATGCGTGCCCCGAAGGCCAGATCGAGATCGGAAGAGCGGTTCAGCAGGAATGCCGAGACCGATCT
>CALEMB010000009.1 GCA_937902805.1 uncultured Bacteroidales bacterium | reverse complement strand
CAAATCCGTGTCCCGCGTCAAAAATCATGTAGCTTAATTTTGAACAGTTACTTACAAATGAAATTTCTTCAAAAAACCATCCAAATTTAGAAAATTTACTATCTTTGCTTTCAAATACCAATTGAACACTAACAAATTTATTAACTCAATTATCAATCAAACCCTCTCAAAATGAAAAAGTTATTTACTCTATCATTGGCCTTGCTGGTTGCTACCATGGGCTTCTCGCAAGTGCAAAAGAAGCAAGTTTCAAGACACGATGTCAAGAAAAACGAAGCCACCCTGCAAAAGGCTCCGAGACTGGAAGCCATTAACGAGAACGCCGAAAGCGAACCCGTGATGACCTCCACGAGAGACCTCATGTACGGTGACCTCGACTACACTACCTACGACTGGCAAACCAACCACGGCTACATCAACAGAACCGTTGTTTGGCCCGACGGAAAGGTGAACTTCGCTTACACCTACTCCAGCACTGCCAACTTCAGCGACCGTGGTACCGCCATCGGCACCTACGACATCAACACCGACGAGTGGACTCCGCTGGAAAGCCGTGTTGAAGCCGACAGAACTGGTTTCGGCTCCATCGCCCGTTACGGTGCAAACGGCCTTGCCTTGGCTGCTCACACCGCCGACAACCTGAAAGTCTACCTCATTGAGGACAAGGACAACATTCCTACCAACAGTGTTCAGGCTTCCCTCAACATCGGCACCGACGTCTGGTCGCATCCTTGCGTGACCACCTCTGGACCCAACCACAACATCATCCACGTGGCTGCCGCTGTCTTTGATGGCGAAGAAGGCGGTGTTACCGGTGCCATCAGATACTGGCGTTCATCCAACGGTGAAGAGTGGGACATCGTTTGCCGCGAGCTTCCTTTCCTTACTGCTGAATACGGCATCCAACACGGCACCAACAGATACTACTGGATGGAGACCACCGACGATAACAAGATCGCCCTCGTCGTCAACACAGGCTATACCGATGGTATCGTCCTCTATAGCACCGACAATGGTGACACCTGGCAGAGAAAAATATACTACCACGACCCTGCTCCGGACGTTCTCTTTGACGACTCCTTCTTCTATCCTAGCTGGACTTCCGCCATTTGGAGCGACAACGACAAGCTGATGATGGCCTACGAGGTCAACAACACCGACCACCAAGGCCATTATAACAAATTTGGCGGTGGCGTTGCTTTCTGGAGCGAAAACATGCCTTACCGTGGCGATGGTTCTAGCTTAGCTGTATGGGGTGACGACCCGGGCAACCCGATGCCTCCCACTCCCGGTCAGCCCTTCATCATGGACAGTGCCTACCTCAGCCAAGACATTTACGCTTCGTGGTTCTTGTGGAGTGATAAAACCCACGAAATGTGGCCTGAATACATCGGCTATCTTTGCAACTGGACCGAAGAAGGCTATTGGGAAGATCCCGATGCTGAAGAATGGGAAAGCGAATTCCACTTCGAAACCGTCTCCGACCTTGCCGAACATGGTGAATACAACTGCGGTCACACCGCCATGCCTGTGCTCTGCAAGGTGAACGGTACCAGCAACGAACTGGTGGCCGTTTGGATTACCGTTGATGACGAACACAAAATGGACGTCAACTACTTCTTCAAGACCGTTGCCGCCTATTCTTGCGATGGTGGTATGAGCTGGAGCCATCCTGTG
Source organism: uncultured Bacteroidales bacterium (assembly GCA_937902805.1). GTDB lineage: Bacteria > Bacteroidota > Bacteroidia > Bacteroidales > F082 > Limimorpha. Next base: position 515 of record CALEMB010000009.1, on the reverse strand, counting down.
ATGCTCACTGCTAATGAATTTGAATTCATGGAAACCGAAATGGTCTATCCTCAAGCTGCTGTGATTGGCACCACCCTGATTGTGGCCGCCCAAACCGACTATGCTCCTGGCTGCTCCACCGATGGTGACGTAGACGACGATGCCTTCGACAACCACTACACTGGCTTCACCTTCGACATCAACGACCTGTTCTCATGGTACGATGGTATGCCGGAGAATGGCAGCAACAACCAGAACGTTCACATGGACATCTATCCTAACCCCGCCGTTGACCGCCTCAACGTCACCCTTAGCCAGAACGCTGAGATCGTGATCTACAACATCATGGGTCAACAAGTGATGAGCATGGAAGGCCATGCTGGTGCCAACAGCATCAACATCGACAACCTGACCAGCGGCATCTACTTCGTGAACGCCGGTTCCGACACCCAAAAGTTCATTGTGAAGTAATTCACAGGAATGACTAGTCCTAAATAACCGTTACAGGTTTTACAGGGCAAAAATAGTAAATCTCA
>CALEMB010000008.1 GCA_937902805.1 uncultured Bacteroidales bacterium | reverse complement strand
TCAAGCTGGGCATCGGGATGCGGAAAGTTGACCTGAAAGCCCTCGATGAGGCCTATCACGTGGTCTTCCCCGAGAGCACGGAAATCAATTTGAACAAGAAAGTGTCGTCACCTTGATTTATAAAAAAAAGTCCCGAGGATTTCCTCGGGACCTTTTTATAGTTGTTGTTGCTAAAGGAATCACTTCTTGAGTTCCTTGATTCTGGCTTTCTTACCACGCAGACCACGGAGGTAGTAAATGCGTGACTTGCGGACTGCACCCTGCTTGTTGAGCTCGATGTTCTCAATCATGGGGGAAGCAATCGGGAAACATCTCTCAACACCGATGTTGTTCGAAATCTTACGGATGGTGAAAGTGCCGGTCTTGCCTTGTCCGCTGCGCTTCAGGACGATGCCCTGGAACTTCTGCAGACGCTCTTTTTGTCCTTCAACAATCTTGTAGGTCACCGTGATGGTGTCACCTGTCTTGAACTTCGGAAAATCTTTTACAACGATTTGATCTTCAACGAATTGGATTAATGCTTGTTTGCTCATTTTATATGATTTTTGTATATTTTTCTCCAAAAGTGGGTGCAAAAATACATAAAAAATCAATATGAAACGAAGAAAATCAGCTTTTTTTAAAAATTTCGTACATTTCGGGTCTGCGTTCCTTGGTGCGCTGGATGGCTTGCTCCAGTCGCCACTCGCTGATGAGCTTGTCGTTGCCCGACAAAAGTACCTCTGGCACATCCCATCCTTTGTAGCTTCTTGGACGGGTGTAGACAGGCGGTGAAACCAGTCCGTCTTGGAACGAGTCGGAGAGGGCAGAGGTCTCGTCACCCAAGGCCCCCGGGATGAGGCGCACAAGGCTGTCGACCAAAACGGCGGCACCCAACTCGCCTCCGGACAAGACATAGTTTCCGATGCTTATCTCTTTGGTAATCAAGTGTTCGCGGATGCGTTCGTCGATGCCTTTGTAATGACCGCAAAGGATGATGATATTCTCTTTCATGGAGAGCTGGTTGCACAAAGGCTGGTCGAGCATCTCGCCGTCGGGGCTCATGTAGATGACCTCATCGTAGTCCCTTTGGCTTTTCAGGTGGCTGATGCAGTTGTCGACAGGCTCGATCATCATCACCATACCCGCACCGGCGGCAAACGAGTAGTCGTCCACCTTGTGGTGCTTGTCGGTGCTGTAGTCACGCAGGTTGTGCAGCCCGATTTCCACAATGCCCTTATTGATGGCGCGTTTGATGATGGATTCGGTGAAGGGTCCCTCAAACATTTCAGGGAAAACCGCGATGATGTCGATGCGCATGGCGAATGAATTGAAATTTTCTGCAAAGGTACAATTTTTCTTTTTATTTTTGCGCCGTTAAATATCTAGTATCATGAGAAAACTATCCTTTTTACTATTGTTTCTGACGGTGGCCATTTTTGCGCAGGCGCAAGTGGCACCTTCGATTTATTGGGTGCAATTCACCGACAAGGCCAACTCGCCTTATTCCATTAACAACCCCGAGGCTTACTTGAGCCCCAGGGCATTGCAACGCCGTGCTAATTTAGGCATAGCCATCGACGAGTACGACATTCCCGTCAACCCGCAGTATCTCCAAGCCGTGGCCAATTGCGGCGCCGAGTTGCTCAACCCTTCGAAGTGGCTGAACGGCGTCACGGTGCGTGTCACCGACCCCAGTGTGATTGATGCCATCAATGAGCTGGCTTTTGTGTCGACGGTGCGCAACTGCCCCAACGACCTTAAGGCTCAAGAACGTAAGCAACGCTGGCTGGCCGATGAAATGAAACCTGTGGTGGCCAATCGCGGTCTGAGAGGCTATTATGGTGGTGCCGAGACCCAAGTGACGCAACTGAAAGTTGATGTCTTGCACGAAATGGGATATGATGGCACTGGTGTCTTCGTCGCTGTGTTGGATGGCGGCTTCATTGGCACCGAAACCCAACCTTGCTTCGACAATATGCGTGAGGAAGGCCGTCTGCTTGGCGTGCGCGACTACGTTTATGGCAGCACAACGGTCTATTCCCAAAGCACACATGGCACCTCTTGCTTGAGCACGATGGCCGCCTACGACCCTGACGACATGATGGGTACGGCTCCCAAAGCCTCTTATCTCCTGATTCATACCGAAGATGGAGATGGCGAAAACATTGTTGAGGAGTACAACTGGGTTTCGGGTGCAGAATACGCCGACAGTCTTGGTGTTGATGTTTGTTCCACTTCGTTGGGTTATGTCGGCTTCGATATGTCGGAGTGGGATCATCCGTTTTCGGATTATGACGGTCATACCGCACCGATGACGATAGGTGCTGAAATAGCGGCCAGTCGTGGCATGATTTGCGTCAACGCTGCAGGCAACGATGGTCCTGGAACTTGCACCTTGGGCATTCCTGGCGATGCCGAGCATATTCTGACCATCGGTGCTGTCGATGGTGATGGTAATCGCGCCAGTTTCAGTTCGGTGGGCCCCACTTATGATGGTCGTATCAAGCCCGACGTGATGGCCATGGGAGAAGGCACATACGTGGCCGCTGGCTATGCGGATTGGGGCTGGGAATATTACAACGGCAACGGCACCTCTTTCGCCACGCCCGTGTTGGCAGGTGCAGTGGCCTGCTTGCGTCAGGCGCGTCCATACGCCTCGGTGCAGGAGATTTGCGATGCCATCCGTCAGTGCGGCAGCAATGCCAGTACCCCTGACAGCTATTACGGTTACGGTATCCCGGATTTCTCCAAAGCCATTGAGTTGCTGCATATCGATGAACCTAATGGAGGAACTCCCGTTGAAGTCGTCAGTGTGTACCCCAATCCTTCCAATGGCTCGGTGCATGTGGTACTGAATGGCGGAGCAAAGGCTGACTTAGCCGTCTACGACATGATGGGCCGTTGCCTGTATACCTATAGCTTTAACGGCTTAAATCACACTACTCTGGAGAACCAACTCAACAGTTTGACTTCGGGTGTGTATTTCATCAACGCTGTTTCGGAGCTGGGCAGCCAGACGCTGAAACTCGTCATCGCACAGTAAAAAGGCCAAGCCTATATATAATAAAGGTGAGTCTCGCTTGAGGCTCACCTTTGTTTATTATGCGGTCAGGAGGGTTACTCCTTGACGAACTTCATTGCATGACTGCCAACGCGCAGGAAGTAGATGCCTGCCGCGAGGTCGTTGACGTCGATTTCGCCATCGCCCTCAATGTTTGTGGCTTTGATGAGTATTCCGTAGATGTTGTACACCTGAACCTCATGCTGTCCTTCCAGCCCTTCGATACGGAGGACGTTGTTGGCGGGGTTGGGGTAGAGGCTGACGGCGTTAAGCCCGTTCTCGTCAACGTCTGTGAAGTTGAAGAAGGCGGCAATCACAATGTCGTGGTCAACGAGGATTTCCTTGGGGTTGTCGGTGCTGCCGTCGCCCCATTTCACGAACGCATAATTATCGGCGGGAATGGCGACCAAGGTGGCGATGCTTCCGGCACTATAGGTACCTGCACCCAGGATAAGACCTTGGTTTTCGTCGTATTGGACAGTGACGGTATAGGTCTCCGCTGGCGTTTGTGAGAAATAGGCCGTATATTCGGCGTCTTCAGTGACGGTGATGGTGCGCGGGTTGTTCATGTCGCCGTCTTGCCAGCCGGTGAAGTAGAAACCTTGTGCGGGAATGGCACCGATGCTGACGGTCATATTGGCGGGATAGGTGCCACTGCCATAGACCACACCCATAGCTTCGGAGATGGATTTCACCGTGATGGTGTAGGTCGGGAGCGGCTCGAAGATGGCTGTGAAAATCATCGTGCTGGTGACCGTCACCAAGCGGGGATTGTCGGTATTGCCGTCGTCCCAGCTGACGAAACGAGTGCTGTCGGTCGGTGTGGCGCTGATTTCGACAACCGAGCCTTCGGGATAGGTGCCTTCGCCCGCCACTGTGCCCCACTCGGGATTGTTGGGAATCACCTTGAGGGCATACTCTTGTGTGCCGGTGTAGTTGAAGAAGGCCTTATAAGAGGCGTCTTGTGTCACTGTGATGTATCTCGGGTTGCTGACGATGCCGTCGCTCCAGCAGACGAAGGAGTAGTTTTCGAACGGACGGGCATAAATCATAGCCGTTTCGCCGTAGTTGTAGATGCCGCTGCCTTCCACGGTGCCACCTTCCGCGGGTTCACAACCCGTTGTGATTTCGTATTGGAGGGGTGAGAAAACGGCAGTGTATGTGACGTCGTCTTCAACGATGATTTGGCGAGGGTTGTCCAAAATGTCGTCATCCCAAATTTTGAATTGGAATCCGGTGTTGTTTTGGGCCACCAAAAGGATGGTGTCGCCGTAGCTGTAGGTGCCGCCGCCAATCACGGTGCCGCCTTCAGCAGGGGTGACTTCTGTGTTGACGACACACTGTCTGAGGCTGAAGGTAGCGGTATAGACGTGGTTTCCGGTGACGACGATGCTGCGGGGATTGTCGCTGATGCCATCGTTCCAGGTCATGAATTCATAGCCCAGGTTGGGTGTGGCTTCCAGTTGGATGGTGTCGCCATAGGGATAAATGCCGCCGCCTGTCACGAAGCCGGTGCCCTCGGGTATGACTTGCGTTGCGATGGTGCATTGCAGGCGACTGAAGAGGGCGACAAAGCTGCTGTCTTGCGTGACCACGATGTCGCGCGGGTTGTCGGCGATGCTGTCGTTCCACATCTCGAAAACATAACCTTCATTGGGTGCTGCCCCAAGGGTAATGGTGTCGCCATAGTGATAGATGCCGCCTTCGGTCACGGTTCCCGCATCCTCAGGGTCGACGGAGGTTGTGATGGTATAGTCTATAGGACCGAAATAAGCGGTGAAGATGCTGTCTTGTGTGATGATGACATCAAGCGGGTTGTCGGTGATGCTGTCGTTCCAATAGAGGAAAGTATATCCTATGTTGGGGAAAGCCTCGATGGTCGCGGTGTCGCCCAAATGATAGATGCCGCCGCCTTCCACAGTGCCCCATCCGGTGGTGTCGGCCTCAACGGTGAGGGTGAAGAGGGGCTCAGGTATCTCGGAAGGAATCACGACGAGGCTCGTGATGACGCACTCTGGCTGATAGAGGACTTCGCCGTCTTTATAAACCGTTTGTGCATCAGTGAAATAAACGCCATTCTCGTTGACGACCAAGTTGCTGATTCCAGAAAGTTCGGGCAAGGCGTAGAGCACCTCGCCGTCTTGCCAAATATAAAAAATGGCATCTGTCAGTGAAATCCCACTCCAATAGAGGCTACCGTCGAATGTGGCGATGTGTCCGAAGTTGGCGTTTTCCAATTGGTAGATTATGGAGTCGTTTTGCCAAATGATACCGTAGGTAAGGGAGTCGTTTCCCACCATGAACCCTGCTGCATAGAGGCTCTCACCATCGAAACAGATGCTTTGGACGCTCGAAACGGTATCTTCAATCCAAAGGAGCGAGTCGTTTCTCCAAACGCAGGCATGGAAGAGGGAGTCGCTATTGAAGGAGATAGCACCGCCTGCATAAATGTCGCCCATCATTGTGTCAACGGCTAAACCATAAATGTGGCACTCGTCTTCTTCGTGAGTGTAGGAATAAAGAAGTTCACCGTTTTGCCAGACCTTGTTGAAGCCAGCAGCCGTCCAACCGTTGGCGGTGAGGGCCAAATGGTCGAAATAAGAGTTGGTGTCTCCGGTGAAAATGCAAGAGTCATTCATCCAGATACGGCCTTGAATACCGGTAGTGTCGAATGCGTATCCTGCGCCGTAGACCGCACCGGAGTCCGCCACCTGGATGGCTTTCAGTTGAATGTTGAGGCTGTCGGTGAGGCTGTATAACAGCGAGTCGTTTTTCCAAATCTTGCCTGTGCCGTTGCCGTTGCCGGAATAATAGACATCTTGTGCTTGCGCCATTCCAAGGCAAAGGAACAAGGCGACGAAAAATGTAGTTAGCTTTTTCATTATGTGAGTTGTTTCGTAAATAAGCAAACGTTTGAAAGGGCAAAAATAGCAACTTTTTCTTGATTAAGACATGCCTAATGGAAAAATTGCTTATCTTTGCCGCCGATAAGCGGTGCCGCAAGGCTCAATAGGGAATCGGGTGCAAATCCCGGACAGTTCCCGCTGCTGTAAGCTCTTCACGCTGGCCATCATGCCACTGAAAACAACGCTTTTCGGGAAGGCGGTCAGATAAAAGGAGTAAGTCAGAAGACCTGCCGTTTGTCAGTGAAACAAAGCTTTCGGGACAAGAGCTGGCCTTTCCTTATTACATTAAGGTGTACCAACATTATCCTTGAAGTTTTGAGGTAAAAAACTTATTATCAAACCTTTAAAACTTAAAGTATTATGCGTTTTAAAAACTTTACACTTTTATTCCTCATGGGAATTTTCGGTCTGTTCACGACCAACCTGTTTGCTCAGCAAGATGCTACGATTGACCCCGCTGACATCCGCTGGTGGATTGGCGAAGGCGAGAATGAAGTGGTTTTCATCGTCAACTGGGCTGAACCCGACACCGCTCTGGCTTGGGGTTACCGCTTCAGCGGCGAATCTGTCACCGTTGAGACGATGATGGACGAAATCGCCGAAAAAGACTACCGTTTCAGCTATGAAGGTTCCAATGGCTGGCTGAGTGACATCTATTTCAACGATGGTGTCCTCGACCTCAGTCTCACTGGCATGTGGTGGATGTACATTGTCAGCGGCGAAATGGCACAGTTGGGTTATACCCTGCAAACTGTCGTCAACGGCGACTATGTGAAATGGGGCGATGAATCTTGCGGCATTATTACAGACCCGGAGACCTACTCCTATGTTTGGGAAACGCCAGTCGCTCCCGTGTATCCTCTGGCCGAGGAAGCTACGATTGACTTTGCCGACATTCTTTACTGGATTGGCGAAGGCGAGAACGAGGTAGTGTTTGCCGTCAACTGGAACGAACCCAACAAGTGCCTGGCTTGGGGCTACCGTTTCCCGGAAGAGGAAGTCACTGTGGAACAGGTTATGCTTGACATCCAGTCGGCTGACCCGCGCTTCGGCTTCGACGCATCATCTGGTTATGTCATGGACATTACCTTCGATGAAGGCGAACTGCATTTGGCCCTTGCTGGCATGTACTTCATGTATAATGTCAATGGCGTTGGTGCTTGGTATGGTTATGATGAGCAGATTATTGTCAATGGCGACTTCATCAAGTGGGGAGACGAATCCTGCGGCACTGAGATTGCCCCGTGGACCTATGTCTGGACGCAGACCGTTGAGCCTGTCAGCGTTTACGATGCTGTCAGTGAAAACGGTGTTGCTTCTTTGTCCATCTATCCCAATCCCGCCGTCAGTGAGACCTTCGTGACCATTGAGAACGCTGGCATCAACCAGGTTTCGGTATACGACATTCAAGGTCGTCTCGTCAGCAAGGAGAGCGTGATGGCCAACAACGGCGATCAAGTGCGCCTCGGCACCGAAACTCTGACCAGCGGTGTTTACTTCGTCCGCGTCAGCAATGACGGTGCTGTCCGTACCGCCAAACTCGTGGTGAAATGATAAAAAGGATTTTCATCCTGCTAATGGCTTTGGTGCCAGTGACCTTGTGGGCGCAGTTTGCTCCTGCACAGGATCAACCTGGCACCACAGCCATGCATGCCGACTCGTCGGCTTTCGTGGCTTGGGCAACTGGTTGTGTAGCTGAGCCTGGACCGATGAACATTACCAATCCAGGTGCTGGTGTGGCTGGCTCGGGTTGGCCTGCATCGAATGTCATTGGCTATCCCCAAGGTACGATGGGCGTTACCTGTCTTGGTGATGGTGGAATGGCGACTGTGACTTTTGCATCTCCTATCTGCAATCGCCCAGGACCGGATTTTGCTGTGTTTGAGAACGGTTTCGAAAACGCACAAGCCCCTGGTTTTTGGTTTCTTGAACTAGGTTTTGTGGAAGTCAGCTCAGACGGTGAGAACTTCTTCCGTTTCCCGGCTTATAGCAACACCCAGACAGAGACACAGATTGGTGGCATGGGTTGTATCGACCCGTCGCAAATCCACAACCTGGCGAGCAAATACGGCGCAATGTACGGCACCCCCTTTGACTTGGACGAGGTACCTGACAATCCCCTGCTCGACAAGGATAACATCACGCATGTCCGCATCGTTGATGTGATTGGCACCATCGATCCTGAATATGCCTCCTTCGACTGTCAGGGAAATCCTGTCAACGATCCCTGGCCGACAGCATTCGCTTCAGGCGGAATGGATCTCGATGCGGTTGGGGTGATTCACGACATCGAGCATTTTCCCCCGGAACCGGACGAGCCGCCCTATATTGCAAACCCAGTCGAAGATGTGATCTTCGATGAATATCCTGATACCATTGATATCAATCTCTATGGCGTTGTCGCTGACCCTGACGACCCGGAGGAGAACATCATCTACAGGATGGTTTCAAACTCAAATGAAAGCGAACTGTCGGTATCATTGCGCGGCCGCATGTTGAGACTGACCCGTCTTTCGAGTGAGGAGGGAGAGGCAACGCTTGTCCTTCGTGCGACATCCCATGGACAAACCATTGATTTTGAGATTAATGTTATCATGCATTATGTGTATGATGATGTTGATGACAATGCAATGGTAATGATATCGGTCTACCCGAATCCGACGCAAGATGTCATTTTCGTAGGAGCCAATGATGGTCTGCCCATACAACAGGTTGAGGTCTTCAATGTTACGGGGCAGAAGGTGATCTCTTCGACGGAGACTGAAATTAATGTTTCGGCATTGGAATCAGGTATGTATTTCGTCCGCGTTACTGCTGACGATAGGATTGTTATTCGAAGTATTGTGAAACAATAGAATTATGAGAAACATAGTATTTGTATGGATAATAGCTTTGGTGCCGATGAGCCTTTGGGCGCAGTTTGCACCTGCATCGTGTTTCCCTGGCACTACGGCCATGCACGCTGACTCGTCAGCCTTTGTGGCATGGGCCACGGGTTGCACTGTTGAGCGCGGCCTGATGCGTATCAACAAACCCAATCTGGGTTATGCTTCGTTCGGCGAAGAGGCTTTGGTCGCCGGCGTCCCGGGCGGCACATTCGATGTCGTCAGTCTTGGCGACGGCGGCAGTGCCACGGTGACATTCGCATCGCCCATCTACAACGGCGAAGGCCCTGATTTCGCTGTCTTTGAGAATGGCCTTCATCCCGATACGGATTCGACGATGATGATGTATTTCCTCGAACTCGCTTTTGTGGAAGTCAGCTCTGATGGCGTGAATTTCTTCCGATTCCCCGCAGTCACCAAGGTGCCTTCCGATAAGCAAGTGGGTGGTTTTGATGCCATGAATCCGGCGCAAATCCACAACTTCGCTGGAAAATATGAGGCGTTTTACGGCACGCCATTCGACTTGGATGAGGTGGAAGACAATCCCTTGTTGGACAAAAACAAGGTGACGCATGTCCGCATCATCGATGTGGTGGGTTGCATTAAGCCGGAATATGCTACTCATGACTCAGAGGGCAATGTCGTCAACGACCCATGGCCCACGGGATTCGATACCGGAGGTTTCGACCTCGATGCCATTGGTGTCATTCACGACTTAGCGCATAGCGATGTCGCTGAAAACGAGGCGGAAACGGTTTCCATGTATCCCAACCCTGTGAAAAACCAATTGTATGTGACTGCTGAAAACCTTCAATCCGTTGAAGTGTACAACATTGTCGGACAGCAAGTGTTGGTCACAGAGAAAGATGTTGTCGACATGAGCGCGCTGACGGAAGGCATTTATTTCGTCCGCGTCATCTGCGACGGAAAAATGATTACGAAACGTATTGTGAAACAGTAATTTAATTTCAACATGAAAAGAAACCTGTTTTTGCTGTTGGCGTTAGCCACTTTGTTGTTCTCCTGCAAGCCCGACCAACCTGTCAATCCGGGTGCAATCACCATCGGATCAGGTGTGTTTGTGCTCAACGAGGGCAACTTCCAGTTCGCCAATTCTTCGCTGACCTTCTACGATATTGAAGCCGACACGGTGGTCAATGACTTGTTCTACAAAGTGAACAACGCTCCTTTGGGCGATGTCGCTGAGAGTATGGCTTTGGTCGACGGCAAATTGTATATCGTCGTCAACAACAGCAAGTATATCTATAAGGTGGATGCCAATACGATAGTGTGCGACACCACGAAGCCTTACAAGATGGGCGGTTTTTACTCGCCTAGAGAGATCCTCTTTGTGGCGCCCGACAAGGCCTATGTCACCGATATAGTGGGTACCAACATTTGGATTATCAACCCGCAGGAGATGAAGCATACGGGTACTATCGCTATGGGCAACACCACAGAGAAGATGTTGCGTGTTGGCAATGAGTTGTTTGTCAGCAATTGGTCCTATTACTACACCGATGCCTATTCACATGACAGCTATCATACCGTTCAGGTCGTCGACTTGAACAACGATGTGAAGGTGGCCGACATCGAAGTAGGGAAGGAGCCTAACACTATGGTGGTCGACAAAAACGGCCATGTGTGGGTGCTCTGTGAAGGTCGTTCATGGGACGAGGAGTATGACGCGGAAGGTATGCCTTATGGCGAAAATCCTACGCTGTGGGAGATTGACCCGATGCTGAGAACTGCCGAGCTACGCTACGAGTTCAAAGGCCCGTATGAAGACGACGATGAAATCAAAGGTGTCGCCTCCACATTGAGGGCCAATCCCGCTGGCGACCAGTTCTACATGATTTATAACAATGAAGTGCGTCGTTTCGACCTCGCCACAATGAGTTTGTCGGAAACGTTCCGCATCACCCCAGAGCCTCAGGGCTTGTTCTACAACATGACCGTGGAGCCGAGGACGGGCGAACTTTATATCGCTGATGCGAAGAACTATATGAAGAACGGTACCGTGTATCGTTATACCAGTGATGGTTTGCTGCTGGCTTCATTTGAGGCCGGTATCATTCCCAGTGCGATGTTGTTTAAATAATTGATATTATCGGGGATTGCAAATCCCCAACTCGGTTCGGGCGGATGACAAATCCGCCCGAACTTTCGAAAAAATCAACAGATGACCAAAACCTGTCCCCGTTGCGGAAAAACGTTTGAATGCGTACATTCCATTGATTGCTGGTGCGTGAAGGTGAAGCTTACCGACGCCACAAAAGCCTATTTGAAAGAGCGTTACAGCGATTGCCTGTGCAAGGATTGTTTGAATGAAATCAATAAATGATTCTCTCATGCAACAAACACAAAAACATAGGATTGTAGAGACGCAAGGCATTGCCTCTCTAACATGGATTTGGGTTTTATTGGCCTTTGTTGCTTGTGCACCTAAGGTACAAGAGAGCACCGAGAAAACGCAAGGCGACAACCTCATGCGCCATGCTCGCAACATTTCGGTCTATGAAAAGGACTACGGCTACCGCATGGAGGTGATATGCCCTTGGGACACAACCCTTTCCTTGGGCAGCTTCGCTATCGTCAAGGATACGACGAAAGCTGTCGACAAAGACGTAAAAGGTGTGTTGAAGGCTCCCGTGCAGTCGGTGATTTCGTTTTCAGCTACGCAATGGGCTGTTTTCTTACGTCTGGGTGAAATCGACCGCGTGAAAGGCATCCTTGAAGGGCGTTTCGTGAACGACAGCACCATGAAAGCCCTCTTGGCTCAGGAGAAGGTCTACGACATCGGGACGGAAGCCGCTGCCGACATTGAGCGGATGATTCAGCTGCACCCTGATGCCTTGTTGTATTCCCCTTATTTCGACGGCAACCAAGGCGGACTGAACGTCACGGGAGCAGTGTTGTTCCCCTTTGCAGACTATATGGAGAACACGCCTTTAGGTCGCGCTGAGTGGATTCGCATCATCGGCATTTTGGCGGGCTGCGAGGAAAAGGCTGATGCTTGGTTTGATGACATTGAGGCAAGATACAATGCCCTTTCAGGCCTTTGTGCCGAGGTGGAGACCCGACCGACAGTGTTTTCCGACTTAGCGTTTAACGGACAGTGGTATGTGGCGGGCGGCAAGAGCTATATCGCTAAACTTTTCGCTGATGCCGGTGCCGACTACATCTGGAAGGACAACCCCTCGACGGCTAGTGTGCCTATGGATGCCGAGAGTATTCTCGCCAAAGCACAACATGCTGACTTTTGGCGCGTCAACAATTCCTTGCCCACCCCGATGACCTACGAAACCTTGGGTAAGGAAAGTCCGGTCTATCCGCTTTTCGATGCTTTCAAAAACCGTAGAATCATCGTCTGCGACATCATGAAGACAGGCTATTTCGAGCAGTCGCAGTGCGAACCTGATTTGCTTCTGGCGGATTTCATCCATTTCTTTCATCCTGAATTACTGATGGGGGAATGGGCTGATTATCAGCCGAAGTACTACCATTTGATGGGGGAGTAAGATGTGGGCAGCATTAGAGACATCGGCTTGGTGGAAGTGAATTTCAAACTGAAGTAAAATAATTGGGTTTACTGCATAATAAGAAAGACCGTGGTCCTTTGGGGCTACGGTCTTTTTGGTGTCTTAACCTGCAGAAGGATTCATTCAGCCAATAGTTCTTCTACCCGTTGTATCAACTCCTTCGTTGGCTCTGTAATCGTATCTATTTCCTCCTCCGTGATGGAATAATAGCAGTTGTAGTCTCCTTTTTCACGTAGTTGTTCCATACGGGACAAAAAAGCACCCAACCTCGACTCGACTTTTCCTGCTTTTACGAAATGAAGTCCGAATTGAGTCAAAAGGCCGTCATGCGTGTGCGCAATCAATTCATTCTTAATGAGCAGGGCTTGAACGGCATGGTAACATGCATAATAATAACGATTGGAAGCAATGTCCCAATATTTTTGCCTGCACATTTCGTCTGCTTGCTCAAGGAACCGATGCGCCTTTTCCATTTGCAGGTTTACCACGATGGCTCTTTCTTCGTTTGTCAGTTTCATGCCAAAGGTATTGCATCATCAATGACATTGTGATAAAAAGGGGTGAAACTGCTATCCTGCCATTCTTTTGCAGTGTACATCACAGGATTTATAGATTCACCAATTTCCCAACCGAGTTCACGCAATGGGTATGAAATCAAGTCGTAATCTTCGGGCAAAAGCTTTTCCTTGTCGAGAATAATGAGGATGTCCCAGTCGGAACCTGCATGGGCATCGCCTCTTGCTCTTGAACCGTAAAGCAATGCATGCCCGCCCGAAGGCAAGTTCAGCAACAAGGTCTGCTTGATGTCGTTAATCACTTTTTCTTCCATTGCTATTGATTTCAAACGCAAAAATAAGCATTATTTTCAAATCGGGGCGGTTTTGGCCAAAAAGAAACAATTATTTCTTTTGCGAAACAGAAATGCAGGAATTCTTCCGATTTTTATGCAAATCATAAAGTTCATTGACTTTTTTCGACAAAACGGGCAGGCCCACTCATCGGCGCAGGGGACAATCCACCGAGCAGCCCGAACAGCTGCTTTTTTTGTTTCCGCAACAAGAACTGTCGTTTTTGCCTTTTCGCAAGTAATAGATGGCAACGACGACGAGAGCCGCAACTACCAGCAACACTATGGCAGTAGCCCAGTTCATGCGATGATGGCACTAGCGATGAGATAGGCAAACCAAGCGCATATCCATGCGATGGCGCATTGGAACAGGATGATGAAGAGCATCCACTTGCTGCCCAACTCGCGGCGGATGGAAGCCACAGCCGCCACACAAGGCGTGTAGAGCAGGCAGAACACCAGCATCGAAATTGAGGTGATGGTGGTGAACAAAGGCATAGCGTTGAGCACCTCAAGGGTGGCTACCACACTTTCCTTGGCCATGAAGCCACTCACCAAGGCGGTGACAATCTGCCATTCGCCCAAACCAATAGGACGGAAAATGGGGGCAATCCAACCCGCCACGACAGCCAACATGCTGCCTTCACCGTTTTCCACCATATTGAAATGGAAATCAAAGGTTTGCAGGAACCAAATCACCAACGAGGCGAGGAAAATCACCGTGAAGGCGCGTTGCAGGAAGTCTTTGGTCTTGTCCCAAAGTAGGTGGGCGACGTTTTTCATACCAGGCATACGGTAGTTGGGCAGCTCCATAACGAAGGGCGCCACATCGCTCTTGTTGCCAAACCATTTGGTGAACAATGCCGTAACAATGCCCACGATGATGCCTAACAGATACAGGCAAATCAATACCACGCCACCATGATGCGGGAAGAATATGCTGGTGAAGAAAGCGTAAATCGGGATTTTGGCCGAACAACTCATGAAAGGTGTCAGCAAAACCGTGCGCCAACGGTCGTGGGTGGAATGTAAGGTGCGTGTGGCCATCACGGCGGGTACAGTGCAGCCAAAGCCGATGAGCATGGGCACGATGCTGTGGCCGGTGAGACCAAGTTTGCGCAAGAAGCTGTCGCTTACGAAAGCCACACGGGCCATATAGCCGCTGTCTTCCAACAGGCTGAGGAAGAAGAACAGCAAAATGATGATAGGCACGAAACTCAAAACGCTGCCCACACCGCCGAAGATACCGTCAACGACAAGCGACTGCACCGCAGGGCTGACATTCCATCTGGCTAAGGCGTCGCCGCATTGTGTGGCGAGCCAAGAGATACCTTGGTCAAGCCAATCCTGCAAGGGCGCACCGATGGCGTCGATGGAGAGATAGATGATACCCACCATAACAAGGATGAAGATGGGGATAGCGGTCCACTTGCCCGTCAGAATCTTGTCGATGCGGCGGCTGCGTTGGTATTCCTTGCTTTCCTTGGGCTTCACCACGGTCTTGTCGCACAGCCTTTTAATAAAGGCGAAACGCATCTCGGCCATAGCAGCAGCACGGTCGAGGCCGCGTTCTTCTTCCATCTGCACGATGAGATGCTCCAGCGTCTCCTTCTCGTTTTGCGAGAGTTGCAAGGCTTCCATAACGATATCGTCACCTTCGATGAGCTTGGAGGCGGCGAAGCGTACGGGAATGTTGGCGCGCTGGGCGTGGTCCTCGATGAGGTGCATAATGCTGTGGAGGCAACGGTGCACAGCACCTCCATGATCGTCTTTGTCGCAGAAGTCCTGACGGATGGGTGCCTCTTGGTATTTCGCCACGTGGATGGCGTGGTCGACGAGTTCGGAGACACCTTCGTTTTTGGCTGCCGAGATAGGCACCACGGGCAGACCGAGGATTTGCTCCATCTCGTTGACGAGGATGCTGCCGCCATTGTTGCGCACTTCGTCCATCATATTGAGCGCTAGCACCATAGGCACACCCAATTCCATCAGCTGCATGGTCAAGTAAAGGTTGCGCTCGATGTTGTTGGCGTCCACGATGTTGATGATGGCCTTGGGCTTCTGTTGCATGATGAACTCACGCGAGACGACCTCTTCGGAGGTGTAGGGCGAGAGGGAATAGATGCCAGGCAGGTCGGTGACCGAGGTTTCGGGGTGGCCTTTGATGGTACCGTCTTTTCTGTCTACGGTGACACCCGGGAAGTTACCGACATGTTGGTTGGCTCCCGTCAGTTGGTTGAAGAGGGTGGTCTTACCGCAGTTCTGTTGTCCGGCAAGGGCGAAAGTCAGTTGTGTGCCTTTGGGCAGTGGGTGCTCGTGGGTCTTGTCGTGGTAGATGCCTTCCTCACCCAGGCCTGGGTGGGCGTTATGGTCGGGAAGGGAGGTGATATAAAGGCGGTCGTCGTCTTGATGGACATTGCTTTCGGCATCGTCAGCATCGGTGCAAGGCTCCACTTCGATGAGGGTGGCATCGGCTTTGCGCAACGTCAAGGCATAGCCGTGCACCATGATTTCCATAGGGTCGCCAAGAGGAGCAAATTTCACCAGCTTGACGACGGCATCGGGGATGAGGCCCATATCCAGGAAATGCTGTCGACGTTGACCTTCGCCACCAACGGCCTGTATGCGAGCCGATTGTCCTATATTGAGTTGATCAAGGGTAATCATAAATGTCTTACAAATCACGTTGCAAAAATACGGCTTTGTACGGAATGCATTTATCCTCATTTATGATATTTTTTGCACTGGGTCCTCATTATTAGTGAGGATAGGAATGATTTTTGTATTATTTTTGACACAAATAACGGGCATTTTGACAAGCCCAATGACCCTTTGTGGACTTTGAACACTAAGGTCCCTGAGCCTGTCGAAGGGCCGATTAAACTATTTGCACCATGAAAAAGCTATTGATTTTAGTCTTGTTCGCGCTCATGACTCTACCGATGATGGCGCAGTCGAACGACAAGAAGCCTGGCATCAACAAAGACAATTGCACCTTCGTCACCAAAGACGGCAAGACCTTCAACCTTTACGGCAAAGTGAAGATTGTAGAGAGTTTCCCCGACATTAAAGTCCAGATTGTGGACTCCTTTGAGGATTTGGACGTGAAGCTTGTGGAGTCCTTCCCCGACCAATGCGGAAAGTTCAAGTTGGTGGAGAGTTTCCCCGACGTGAAAGTCCAGATTGTCGAGCATTTCCCCGACATTAAGGTGAAGCTGGTGGAATCGTTTCCTGGGGTGAGGAAATAGCCTTAGATGATGCCGTGCTCAAGGGCAAAACGTACCATCTCGACAGAAGAAGACAATCCTAGTTTGTTGAAGATGTTGGTTTTGTGTGAGTTGACGGCGCGGAGGCTGATGTGGAACTTATCTGCGATATCTTTTCCCAACATGCCACTGCAACAGGCATTGATGATTTCCACTTCGCGCTTGGTGAGCAGGGCGGATGACTTCTTGTCGAGGCGGGCATCCACGATGTCGCGCACGAGTAGAGCCAGGTCGCGACCGTAGTAGGGCACACCTTCCTCCACCGAGTTGATGGCGTCGCGTACCTCTTCCATAGGCCCGTTTTTGCTGATGAAACCGTCGATGCCGATTTGCATGAGCTGGATGATGGTGTATTCCTTGGTTTCCATTGAGACGACGATGATTTTGATTTCGGGATATTCGGCGCGGAGCCGTTGCGCCACTTCAACGCCGTTGGTGCCGGGCAAGAGGATGTCCAAGAGAATCAGGTCGCAAGGTGTGCCGCCTTGGAGTTTCTCGAAGAGCGCGTCGGCTGAGGCCACATCGATGGTAATCTGGTGTGGGGTTTGTGAGAGGATGCTGCGCAAGCCGAGGCGGATGAGGTCGTGGTCGTCGAGGAGGGCAATGTTCATTTTTTAGGTAGGAGGTATGAGGTGATGAGGTATGAAGTATGAGGTATGAGGTGATGAGGTATGAAG
>CALEMB010000007.1 GCA_937902805.1 uncultured Bacteroidales bacterium | reverse complement strand
TAATTAATAAGGTATCTTCTATAGCCTACGCGAAAATCGATGCATTTGACGTTTGACGTTTGACGATTTTGAGGTAACGGCAGCCGGTTGCAGCTGCAAAGATAATCAAATCATATATTTACGTTGTTGATAATTTTGTTGACAAAAAAAGTGAAGATTAATTTGCCCTTATTGAATGAAAATGATATACCTTTGCAGAACGAGTTAGCCAAGAAACAAGCAACTCGCAACCCCTTGAGAATCAGAAACTAAATTGTAAACGAGCACATTCTATGAGCAACGGAGGACTATACATTACAAAAAGGGACGGCAAGCAGGAAGCCTTCTCTCTTGACAAGATCAAAATCGCCATCAGCAAGGCCTTTCTCGCTTCGGGATTCTACGCCACGGACGAGGATCTTAACGCCATCATGAGCCGTGTCCGCGTGACCAACGGCATCACCGTGGAGGAGATCCAAAACCAGGTGGAGACCGCATTAATGGCGGAGCAATATTACACTGTGGCCAAAAACTACATCCTGTACCGCCAAAAGCATACCGAAGACCGTGAGATTCGCGAGAAGATAGACTTCTTGAGCAACTACGTCAATGCTTTGAATGCCGCCACCGGCTCGAAGTATGACGCCAACGCCAATGTGGAGAAAAAGAACATCGCCACATTAATCGGCGAGCTGCCCAAGTCGAGCTTCATCCGCATCAACAGACGCCTGCTCACCGACCGCATCAAGTCATTGTATGGTAAGGAACTTGCCGACCGTTACCTCTATCTGCTCAACAACCACTTCATCTACAAGAACGACGAGACCAGCTTAGCCAACTATTGCGCCTCCATCACGATGTATCCCTGGCTCACCTCGGGCACATCCTCCATTGGCGGCAACTCAACTGCCCCCACCAAGTTGCGCTCGTTCTGTGGCGGGTTCATTAATATGGTTTTCATGGTCTCATCACAGCTGTCGGGTGCCTGCGCCACGCCAGAGTTCCTGATGTATATGAACTATTTCATCGGGAAAGACTATGGCACAGACTACTACAAGCGTGCCGATGAAGTGGTCGACCACTCGCTGAAACCGCGTACCATCGACAAAGTCATCACCGACTGTTTCCAACAGATTGTGTACTCGCTCAACCAGCCTGCGGGAGCAAGAAACTACCAGTCGGTGTTCTGGAACATCGCCTACTACGACAAGTATTATTTCCAGTCGTTGTTTGGCGACTTCTACTTCCCCGATGGCACCAAGCCCGATTGGGAGTCGTTGAGCTGGCTCCAGAAGCGCTTCATGAAGTGGTTCAACGCGGAGCGTCTGAAGAGCGTGCTTACCTTCCCCGTCGAGACTATGGCGCTGCTGTCGAAAGATGGCGATGTCATCGACCAGGAGTGGGCCGACTTCACCGCAGAAATGTACTCAGAAGGACATTCGTTCTTCACCTACCTAAGCGACAACGCAGATTCGCTGTCGTCGTGCTGCCGCCTGCGCAACGAGATCCAGGACAATGGCTTCAGCTACACCCTCGGCGCCGGTGGCGTGTCTACAGGCTCGAAGAGCGTGCTGACCATCAACCTGAATCGTTGCATCCAGTATGCCGCGCGCAACAACATGCACTACCTCACCTACCTTGAGGAAATCGTCGACCTGTGCCACAAAGTGCAGATTTGCTACAACGAGAACCTAAAAGAGTTGCAAGACAAAGGTATGCTGCCGTTGTTCGATGCCGGTTACATCAACCTTGGACGCCAATACCTCACCATCGGCGTGAACGGCCTCGTGGAAGCCGCTGAGTTCTTGAAGATCAAGATTTCGGATAACCCGGACTACGAGAAGTTCGTGCAAGATGTGTTGGGCCTCATCGAGAAGTACAACAAGAAGTACTACTCGAAGAAGGACGGCCTGATGTTCAATTGCGAGATGATTCCCGCAGAGAACGTCGGTGTCAAACATGCCAAGTGGGACAAGGAAGACGGCTACGAGGTGCACCGCGACTGCTACAACAGCTACTTCTACATCGTGGAAGACCCCAACACCAACGTGTTGGACAAGTTCCGCCTCCACGGCGAGAAGTACATCAAGCACCTCACCGGTGGCTCTGCGCTACACTGCAATCTGGAGGAACACCTTACCAAAGACCAATACCGCCAACTGCTGCGCGTAGCCGCCCGTGAAGGCTGCAACTATTTCACCTTCAACATCCCGAACACGATTTGCAACGACTGCGGTCACATCGACAAGCGTTACCTCAAGGAATGCCCCGAGTGCCACAGCCACAACATCGATTACCTGACCCGCATCATCGGTTACCTGAAGCGCGTCAGCAATTTCAGCGAGCCGCGCCAAGAGGAAGCTGCCCGCCGTCACTATGGAAAAATGGAGATTGACAGATGCTAAAATACGCTAATTTTGATATCGTCTTCCAGGAAGTTCCTGATGAAGTGACGCTTGCCATTAATATCTCCAACTGCCCCAACCAATGCCCCGGTTGCCACAGCAAATATTTGTGGGACAACATCGGCAAAGAGTTGGATATGAACGAATTGGAGAGCCTCGTAACACAATACCAGTCGGGCATTACCTGCGTGTGTTTCATGGGGGGCGACGCCGAACCCAAAGAGGTGGCAGATCTTGCCAAACAACTGAAAACCAAACATTCCAACTTAAAAACAGCTTGGTACTCAGGCAAAAACGAACTGCCACAAAACGTTTCAACCGACCATTTCGACTACATCAAAATAGGACGATACATGGCCGAACTGGGACCTTTGGACAGCGCGACCACCAACCAAAGGATGATGAAACGCTTGGCTGACGGCCGTGTGAAAGACATCACGGTATGGTTCCAAAAGAACAAGAAGGTGGAATTCGTTGAGGTAGAAAAAATTCCGGCAGAATAATCTGTCGGAATTTTTTTGGTAATCAATATTGTAGAGACGTGGCGCGCCGCGTCTCTACATATATTAATCCTCAGGCGTCAATGCCGCAATCATTTCGGCAATCTTGGCCTTCACTTCGGCAACGACATTGTCGGGGTTGAGGTCAGCCTTGAAGCTCTTGTCGCGGCTGGCGAACTCAATGGCGTTGCGCTCCAACGTCTTCGGGCTGACCACGATGCGCAGCGGCACGCCGAGCAAGTCGGCATCGGAGAACATCACGCCAGCGCTGATATTGCGATCGTCGTAGATGACCTCCACGCCCGCCTTCTTCAGGTCTTCGTAGAGCTTGTCGGCCACACGGCGCACGTTCTCATCGGCGACGCGCAGAGCACAAATCTGCACCTGCCAAGGGGCGATGGTGATGGGCCAGATGGGACCGTAGTCATCGTGGCTCACTTCGCACACCGAAGCAATCAGACGACCCACGCCGATGCCGTAGCAACCCATGATGGGGTACTTCAGCGTGTTGTCGCTGTCGAGGTACTGCATATTCATCGACTCGGTGTATTTCGTGCCGAGCTGGAAGATATTACCCACCTCGATGCCGCGGCTGATGGTGATGCTGTGCTTGCCACACACGGGGCAGATGCCACCGGCGGTGGCCTTGGCCACGCTGTCGTACTTCACTTCACCAAGGTCGCGAGCCATGTTCATGCCCATGTAGTGGTAGTTCTCCTTGTTGGCTCCTGCCACAAAGCTGTTCAAGGTCTTCAGCGACTCGTCGTATACCACGGTGATGCCTTCCGGCAAACCCTTAGGCCCGATGAAGCCAGCGCACACACCCATCTCGGGAGTGACGGTGGCGGCATGCACCTCGGCGCACAACAGGTTACGCAACTTGGTCTCGTTCACTTCGAGGTCGCCACGCAGGAAGACGATGACAAGGCTGTCATCCATATTGCGTTGGTATAGAACAGCCTTACAGGACTGTAGGGGCGATTTGTGTAAATAGTTGCAAACATCTTCAATCGTCTTTTGGTCGGGGGTGTAGACCTCTTCCAAAGGCTCAATAGGATACTGCTCGTTGTGGACGATGCAGTCGGCAGCTTCGCTGTTGGAACGGTAGCCACATTCGGGGCAAATCACGATAGTATCCTCGCCAATGTCGGTAAGCAGCATAAACTCATGCGAGATGCGGCCACCCATCATACCCGAGTCGGACTTCACAGCCACCACCTGGGGCACACCGCAGCGGGAGAAGATACGCTCATAGGCACGATAAGCCTTAGCATAATATTGTTCCAAATCCTCTTGCGAGGTATGGAAGCTATAGGCATCCTTCATCGTGAACTCACGGGTGCGGATAAGGCCACCACGCGAACGCGGTTCATCGCGAAACTTGGTCTGGATTTGATAAATCATGAAGGGGTACTGCGTGTAGCTCTTCGCGGCATCGCGAGCCAGCTGCACAGCGGCTTCCTCGTGGGTCATGCCTAGCACCATATCGATGCCGTTGCGGTCCTTGAAACGGAGCAGTTCCGAGCCGATGCTCGTGTAACGTCCCGACTCTTGCCACAACGTTCCCGGCATGACGACGGGGAACATGACTTCCTGACCATCAATGCGGTCCATCTCCTCACGAATGATGTTTTCTATCTTTTTCGCTATGCGTTTGGTCGGCATGAAGAAGGAAAACAGGCCGGTACCCACCGACTTGATGTAGCCGCCACGCACCATCAGCGCCTGGCTGTCGAACACACAGTCGGCCGGTGCCTTCTTAAAACGTTCGCCTAATAATGTTGCAACTTTCATATTCGGTATTTCGAAATTTTATTATTTAACCATTTTGACACGGCCCTTCGACAAGCTCAGGGACCTTGAAGGTCGTTGAGCCTGTCGAAACGCCGTCTTGCGTCTTTTAAATCGGCGGCAAAAGTACAAATTATTTCGGTATGTTATTCCCCTTCTTAATGCTGGATAACCACCTTTCTAGTCACCACCTGGCCACCAATGACATGGACAAAATACATACCTGACGGCAGGTCGCTCACATTGACGGTAGCGCTGCCTCTCATGCTGAAGCCACGCACCTTGACACCCTGTGAGTTAATAAAGACAACACTGGCTTTGCCCTTTTCGTAATCCGTGGTGATGGTCAGATTATCTCTCGCCGGATTAGGAGTAATGATCACTTGGAACGGCTCTGCGTCGACATTGGGCAATTCCGGGACTTCCGTCAGGATATCGGTATTGTGGCTGTAGGTCACCAACTTACCGGAAACCTTCAAAATCGGGTTGCTGGAATTGTTACAATCCGGGCAGCTGTTCTGGCCGCTCACACAGTCGGGATAGTTGGGGTGGCATTGGTCAATGTAGGTCGGGTCGAACTCATAGAGCAAGTTGGCGCCACCATCGGTGAGATAGTCATCAAGGCTGTAGTTCCACACCATCGACATGCTACCCGGGCACCAGCCGGCACGGTTATAAGTCCAGGTGCCGTTTTGAGGCTGGCAACCTGCGGGGTTGGGGCTGCAAGTCTGCCAAAGGTCTTGTGTGTATGTTGTAGCGCCATTGATGTTGATGTTATGTACGGCATGATAGAACTCGGCGGCGTTGCCAGTATTGTAAGCTCCATTACCCGTATCACTCCAGTTGTGTCCTGAAGTGGTGATTTGCAGTTTAGCCTTTTCGACACAAGGGTCAAAGACGACGTTGCGTACTGGGACGGGGCACTGGTTTTCATAATCACCGAAAGCATAGTTTCCGTACCACAATTCCTGCATATCCACGTAAGGATATTCCGGCGTGCCTTTGGTGTATTCAAAAATAGCGGTGGGATTATAACCCTCTCCCGTTGCATACTGTTCGCTGTAATATTCAAATTCGACCAAGCCTTGCAGCACAGAGGTGAAGTCGGTCACATCGAGGTCGTCCACACATTCCACACCGAAGGGAGTGATATAACGGCAGAGTTCCACCCATTCGCCACGGTAGTTCTTCACACGGACGTAGCTCTGGTGGTCGTAGGTGTTGCAGTTGCCATTCACGCAGTTGTGCAGATAGTGCAAGTTGATGGCATTGAAGGCGTTGACATGGGTCGGGAAGGGGAATTCACCATGGTCGGTAAAGTTTTGCGTGGTAGCCACCACTTCGCCATTGAGCGCGGAAACCACTATATCATCATAGTTGGTGGTCACCTCAAAAGTGTTGGATGCCGTTGTGACCCTGCCGCCCGTTTGGGTGATGGAGACGGTCATATCATAGTTACCTTCGCCCGAAGGCGTCCAAGTGGTGTACCAATAGCCGTTTTCGGGTCTGTCGGGATAGTCGGTCTTCAATGTCAGGTCTTGTCCGTCGACGGAGCATTTCACTTCTTCGAACTTGAGCACATCACCATGGTCGATGTAAGCACTAATTACCACCATCACAGGGTTCTCGAAATTGGGCATATACACCTTGGTGCCTTCATAAGGACGGCGGATGGTGATTTCAGGAGCATAGTTCTCAGGGTCGACAACATAGAACGTACGTGTCACCGTGGGAGCAGGCTGCCATTGTGTGCCGTCGCCCGCCTGGATGGCTTTCACCTTCACTGTGCCTTCCTCTCCCGTTAGAGTCAAGATGTTGCCATCGATGGTAGCAGGACCTTGGGCAACTTCGAAGGTCACAGGCAGTCCTGACGTGGCAGTGGCTTCCAGCGTAATGGGTTCATTATAGACCAACTGGTCGGAAATCTCGGCGAAGTCGATGAACTGGGCAGTGAGTCCGCCAGGGAAATGGCGAATGGTGAAGTTGTCGAAGCCGCCCCAACCGCTGTTGAGCATATAGATGTAGTGCCACATGGCGGGGTCGTATTTGTCGCCGCTGCCAGGAGTGAGGCCAGCGTTGACGCCTTGGCATTCTGGCACAGCTTCCCATTCGGCATTGAGATCGTCATACTTCATAAAGAGAGTGACGGCACCTTGACCACCGTTGGCATCGAGGTCAATGGAGACCTTCCAACGGTACCAGTGGCTTTCCGAACCAATAGGTTGGATGTTGCTGGTGATGGTGTTGTTGGGCAGCACCACACCGTTCATAAAGAGCGGGTTGCTCGGGTTGACGCCAGTCATCATCAGATAGATACCGCCATCGGGAATCGTGCTGTTCTCGTCGGGATAAACAGGTTCGCAGATGGCGTTGGAAGAGGAGGCCTTGCGCAAGGGAGGGAGGACGGAACCGTCGCCATCGCCATCATAGCCGATGCCGAAGAAGTCGCCCCACCATTGGCGCAGGATGTCGCATTCAAACTCGATGATACCACCATTTGAGAAGTCGAAACCATATTGGGTGATGTCGTGCGTGGCGATATCGCCAAAAGCGGTACCAGAGGCATCCGAGAACACACCGATGGTCTCGTCGGCCGTCGGGATGGGCGGGGTGGTGCCCCAGAAGTGGCCCATGTAGTCGGTGTACAAGGGCGTGAAGGCTCCGTTGCCGGCATGGTGCACACGGACATACCAGCCGTCCTGGCCATTGAGGAGATGGTTGGGGTTGTCTCCATACTCATAATCGTTGAAGTCGAATGTCTTTTCGACTTGGGCATTCATCCCGAAGGAGAAGGCCAAAAGCATTAGGATTAGTGATAGTTTTTTCATAATATTAGATTTAAAGATTCAAAGATTCAAAATTCAAAGATTTGAGTTTTCCTTTCTGGGAATGGAAAGCTCTGTCTTCTTATCAAAGGAGGGCGATTCCATTCCCGGAAGGAAATCTCTTTATTCGTTCCACCACACCTTGGTCTGCCTCGTGTCGCCATGCGACATGCGAGCGAGTTGTGCGGCGTAGTTTTCATAATTGTATTCTATTTCCGTCTGTGGATATTCCATACGGAAAGAAGTCAGCTTAGTATGATTGGTGGTGGTGGGAGTCGCCATAGTACGACGCGCCAAAGCCCAAGCCTCCCACGGCTGACGGAAGAGGTTCAGCCACCGTTGCTGATAGATCATCTTCAGGTAAAACTCTTGACTCCCGTCATATCCCGGATTCATCCAAACGGCGTAGTTCATCACGTTGGCCGTCATGTTGTTGCTCCAATCCCAAATGCTCATGTTACCAGTATAACTTGTGTATTGCGGATAGAAGAAAGTCCAGCGGCTGGTGTTTTGAGGGATATGGGTCCAGAAGAGGAACGACTGATAGACACCTGAACGGATGGATTCGTCGGCATTAAGCGGAGGCACGATTCCACCAATGTTTCTCACCTCAATCTCGGCCTTCATGAAGAGCACGTCGGCATAGGTGACCAAAATCTGCGGCATGTATTTCTCGTCACGGATGAGATAATAGTTAAAAGGTGAATAGAGGCAAGCCGGGCCTTTGAAAGTGTAGTTGGCGTCACGGCTTTGGGCATAAGGCGAGCCACCCTCTGTGGGTGTTTCCAAAGTACGAATCTGAGGATACGGCCTCCATGCACCATCAGGGAAACTGTCTTTTTTGTGGCTGGTGTCGAAGAAAAGGAAAGCGCGGTAGTCATAAATGCCGCTTCCGTCCATATCGTCAGTAGAGGAAAGACAGCTCCAGATGGTTTCGCCCATGCGAAGATGTTTATGCTCGCGGAACGACCAGTTGGTATCCCAGCTGGTACCCAAGACATTGGGCCACAAGCAGATGCCACCTCCATTAATCACACCTCCAGAGGAGCTCATTTTTGAATAGATGAAATTGTAAGCCTCCACCAACACAGGAGTGGCATAATCAGGATCCTTGTCATACATACGCAAACCGTGACGCAGGATGAGCGAGTTGGCAAACTCAGCCCAAAGCGTATAGTCGTTGTTAAGCAGCACATCGTAAGGTAGTTTGTAGTAGGCATTGCCGTAGGCGGTGGCAGCGGAGTCGGCATGCAACACGTTGCGCGACCATGCCAGCTCTTCCAAAAGCGATTTGTAGATGCTCTCTTGGGTATCCCACTCCGGTTTCATAGTAGTTTGCGAAGAGGCGTTTTCCCAGATACGACCAGCTTGGGTATAAGGCATGTCACCGAAGATATCTGTAACCTTAAAAGTTTGATAAGCCTTCAGGATATTGAGTTGGGCGCGAACCTTGTCACAAACGGCCTGGTCACCCTCCTCCTCGCCCATGGCATCGAAACGCTTTTCCAATTCACGGATGTTGGACAGCATGAGATAATAGTTTGACCAAACATTCGATGTTCCTATTTGGGAGTTGCCCCATGACTCAGAAGTCAAGGCACCGAGTTCCGTCTCAGGATACCAAATCTCGTTTTGCAGATAGAATTGTTCGTTCATGCTCTGTTGCAGGGACTGTACCACGCCGTTAAACAAGGCCTCGATAGTCGTTCCCGTAGGAGAGAACGGATTTTGGTTCATCTCTTGGAATTTCTTGGTGCAAGAGGCGAATGCCAATGCAATTGCACAAATGATGATGATATTTCTTTTCATGGCGATACGAATTAGAGACTGACTTTTAAGCTAAACATAAATGAACGCGTTCCAGGATAGGAGGCATACTCAAGACCTTGGGCGTTGCCGGAGCCTTGGGTGCCTTCGGGGTTGATGTTGTCAGGCAAGGACTTGTAGAAATAGAACAGGTCACGACCCACAAGTGAGAGGGAGACTTGTTTGAAGAAATTCTGTTTGTCCAACAATTTACGCGGGAAATCGTAAGTGAGAGACAGCTCGCGCATCTTGACCCAAGTGTTGTTCACGATGCCTGGGGTGCTGAGGATGTTGCCCCAGCCACCGTAGTTAGGCATGTATTTGTAGAGATAATGCACCACATGATCGTTTTCAACAGCTTCGCCTGTCTCGGTGTTGATGCAGTAGCCAGGCAAAACAACGCCATAGTTTCCAAGAAATTCGCCGTTTTCATAATACGGCAGACCATTACCGTCGCGTTCATAAAGCGTTGCGGGACTTTGTCCCGTCTGCATGCCTACCACGTAAGAGGCGCAGTAGATTTGGCCTCCAAGCTTGGCATCGATCAAAGCGTAGAGCGACCAGCCCTTATAGGATGCCCTGAGGTTGATACCGCCTGTCACCAGAGGAGCGCAGTTGCCAATCGGCACACGATTGTCTGTTTTCAGATAAGTGGTACCCGTCTCGTTAAGCAAAGGCAGCGGTTTGCCGTTGGCATCGTAGAACGGACCGACGACAGAGCCATCAGGCATCGTGTATTCATAGACATAGTCCCAGCCGTAGATGGTGCCGTATTCCTCACCTTCCTCCACAGCGACAGCAGGACCGTTGGAACCCCAAATCTCAGAGAGCAGATACATATTGGAACCGGCCAAGTCGACGATCTTATTCTTGTTGCGAGCAATGTTCAAGCCCAACTGAACGCCATAGTCCTTGCCTTGGGCGACGTCGTAGGTCATGATGGCCTCGATGCCCCTGTTAGTCACCACACCTGTGTTGATGGTCACGTTGTTGGCACCCGACGAAGGAGCCAAGGGCGAGGAAAGGATCTGGTCCCAAGAATAGATGTCGTAATAGGTAAAGTCCATGTTGAAACGGGCACCCAAGCCGATGTCGAAACCAACTTCATAGCTGCGCTGACGCTGGGGTTTCAGCTCCAAAGGCGGCACAGTGGTCGGCAAGGTGGCTGAGAGCTGGTGTCCGAAAGAGCCCGTGTTATAGGTGTAAGTCAGCTGGTAGGGTTCGGTATCGCTGGCGGTCATAGCCCAAGAACCTCTCAGTTTCAAGTAGTTCACAGGTCCCCAGTTTACATTCTTGAAGGCGGAAGTCGGCACGAAACTCAAGGTGACCGAAGGATAGAAATAGGAGTTGTTGTTGATGGGTAGGGTCGACGACCAGTCGTTACGGCCTGTCACATCCAAAAACACCCAATCGCTATAACTCATGTTGAAGAAGGCATAGAGCGAGTTGACTTGCTTCTCCCATCTCGATTCGCCGAAGGTGCGTTCCGTGGCGTTGGAGTAATTATAGATGGTATAAAGATTGGCGTAGGCCCATTGTCCCGAAGTGCCATTCATACCATCGCGGTAGCCGTAGTATTGCTCGCCACCGAACGACAGGCGCACATTAAACTTTGATCCAAAGATTTTCTCCTTGTGGAAGGTGAGCAGGAAGTCCATGTCGCGAGTCTGCGAGGTAGACTTGCTCTTCGAGTAGTAGCCACCTGCCATGCCGTCGATAGTGGTGGGCTTGTGCGTTGTGGTGTAGTTGTCGGCAGTCCAGTCCAAGGCGACCTTGGCGGAAGCAGCGAGCCATGGGGTGATATCATAAAGCAATCTCACTGAACCGTACATCTTGTTACGGTCAAGAGTGGTATTGTTGTTATAGAACGTCCAGAAGGTGCTGCTATTGATGTAGTTGTAGGGATAGCCACTAAACTGGTTCATCGTTCCATCCTCGTTCTCGTAAGACGTGACTTCAAGGCCTTTCCAGCTACGCGGCCAGCTATAGAGCAGACCTTTGTTGAAGTTGCTGTTCGACTCACCGATTTCAGGGGAATTCAGACGATAATAGTTCAAATAGTTGACGGCCACGTCGACTTTGATTTTCTCAGATACATTAATCAAACTACCTACACTGACCGTTGTTTGCCTCAAGTTGCAGTTGTCAATGATGGCATTGGTACGCGAGTCGGTGAAGGAGACACGGACGCTACCGAAGTCGCCAGCGTTCTGGAAGGCGATATTATGGTTCATCGTGTGGCCGTTCTTGAAGAGCATTTTCAAGTTGTCGGGTTGGGGTGAATAGTCACGTACCACACCATCCCACCAAAGAACGCTCTCGCCGTTCATCGCGGGACCCCAGCTTTGGGCACCGCCATAGTAGCCAAAGGTCGTGTTGGTAGGTTCGCCCGCAGGGCCGTTGTCGACGCTATAGATGCCAGGATATTCATAAACTTGGTTGCCATTGTCGTCATACATCCCTTCTATCGGGGTGAGCGTCGGTGTGTGGAAGGTGATAGGGCCTCCTGCACCGTATTTGTTCTGCACCGAGCGATACAGATACGGCGTAGTGACTTTGAAACTAGCGGAATAGCTGATGCCGAGACCGCGTTGCTTCGAGCCTTTCTTGGTGGTGATGAGCACCACACCGTTACCACCGCGCGAGCCGTAAAGTGCTGCCGCCGTGGGGCCTTTCAAGATGTCGAGGCTCTCGATGTCCTCTTGGTTGATGTTATTGAGTGCAGTACCCCAGTCACGGCCGCCGCTCCATTCGGTCACACCGCCTTCGTTGGTCATCGGCACGCCGTCGACGACGATAAGGGGTTGGTTGTCGCCAAAGATGCTGTTGTTACCACGGATGGTGATACGCGACGATCCGCCGTCAACACCGTTGGGGTTGATAATCTGCACACCAGCCGAGCGGCCACTCAAGGCACTGATGACGCTACCCGAGCCTGATTTGGCAATCAGTTCGCCGCCGATTTCTTCTGTCGCATAACCTAACTCACGCTTTTGACGCTTGATGCCGAGTGCGGTAACCACCACGTCGTCGAGCATCTGCGCGTCGACTTCAAGTGTTACATTGATTTTGGTTTTGCCTTTGACGGACACTTCCTTGGTTTTGTAACCCACAAAGCTGAATACCAACACATCTTGGTTATCGGCTTTAATGGTATAGTTGCCATCAAGGTCGGTCACCGTTCCTATGGTAGTGCCTTTCAATTGGATGGTGACGCCAGGAAGCCCATATCCATCATCGCTTGAAATGACTTGACCCGACACCACAATGCCCTGCGCATAGGCGAAGGGCGAAATCATAAAAGCAAGTAGGAAAAAGAGTAATGTCTTCTTGTTCATATTCATAAAGATAAAATTTGAAACTTTGGGGACAAAAATAGAAATAATTCCTTTTGTCTACAAAGGTTTTTGCCGTTTTTCTTGACATATCTGTTGGTAACCTCTATTTTTGCGCTCAAATAACGACCAAAAACACCGATTATGTCGGAACAACACAACAATTTTGAAGAGCAGATTCTTTCGGAAACAACAGAGAAAGAAACCGATAAAAAATGCCCCAACTGCGGGGCCACCGTGACTTTTGACCCTGCAAAGGGCATGTTGCACTGTGAATATTGCGGTTATACGCATGAGTTGCCCAAACCAGAAGAGGGAAGCGAAATCTGCGAGATGGATTTCGAATCGGCCATACATACTGCGAGTTTCAACTGGGGCGAACAGAAAAAATCGGTGCAATGCAAACAATGCGGTGCCGTTACCATCTATGATGCTCTTGAAACTGCTGCTGTATGTCCCTTTTGTGGTTCCACCAACGTGATGCCTGCCGCCAAAGAAAACACCATCGCACCAGGTGCCGTATGTCCTTTTGCAGTTACCAAGGACCAAGCCGGTGAGCGCTTCACCCAATGGCTCAAGAAGAAATGGTTTGCCCCACGAGAAGCGAAGAAAAGTGCTTCTCCAGAGGCCTTCCAAGGCGTATATCTCCCCTATTGGACTTATGACGCACAAACCACTTCCAACTTCACCGCCCGTGCCGGTTACGACAAGACGGTGAAAGACAAGGACGGTCACTCCCGCACCGAGACGAATTGGATGCGCGTCAATGGTATTTATCAGGAGTTCTTTGATGACATCACCGTGATGGCCTCCAAGCGACAGGAAGACTCGGGCGTGAAGTCCTGCGAACCTTTCGACTTCTCGAAACTGGTACCCTACTCACCACAAGTTGTGGCAGGTTTCGTTGCCGAACGTTATTCCATCGGCCTGAAAGAAGGCTGGGAAAAAGCACAGGGCACCATTCAATCGCGACTCCGGTCCAACATCTCCGATTATGTTCGCAGACATTGGCATGCCAACCGCTCCGACTCGGTCAGGTTTTCGACTATATTCAGCAACATCACCTACAAATACCTTTTGGTGCCCGTGTGGATTTCATCATTTAAATATAAGAACAAAATCTACCAGTTTGCCGTAAACGGCCAAACGGGCAAGGTGGGTGGCGCATCACCAGTATCGGTATGGCGCGTTATCTTGGCCATACTGATCGCTGCCGGAATTATTACGGGATTGTATTTCCTGTTAGGACAATAGGTCTTCCAGGTTTTTCATCGCCTTACGGGCCGGAACATCTTGGTGTAACACCTGGTATGCGGTCTCGGCTATGGGAAGGTGTATCCTTTGTTCTTTTGTCAATAACGGCAACAAGGCCGAAGCAAAATAACCTTCGGCTACCATCGTCATTTCGTTCAAGGCGGTCTTCACTGTGTTGCCACGACCAATCAGCATGCCGAGTTGGCGGTTGCGGCTGTGGCTCGAATAGCACGACACCAACAGGTCGCCAAAGAAATTGGACGGGCTGAACTTGGTGAGGTCGTTGATGCTCTGAGGATCCAGCAAATAGTACATCTCCTTGATGCAGTTTGCCACCAAAACCGAGATGAAATTGTCGCCATAGCCCATGCCCACGGCGATGCCCACCATGACGGCATAGATATTCTTCAACACGGAAGAACGCTCCAGATAGTCTATGTCTTTATGGCAGCTGATTTTAATGAAAGGCGTCTTAAGTTTCTCACCGACAACACGGGTGTTTACCACATCGTGGCAAGCCAAGGTCAAATAGGTGAGTAGGCCATGCCCCACCTCTTCGGCATGGGTCGGACCGCAGATAAAACACAACTGTGAGTCGGAAAGGCCGTAGTGTTGTTTCATATATTCGATAACAAACTGGTGTTCGTCGGGAATGATGCCTTTCACCGCCGAAACCACCATCTTGTTTTCCAAAGAAACTTGCAAATCGGAGAGATAACACTTCAGATAAGCCGCCGGCATGACCAAAAAGATGATGTCAGCCTCAGAAATTGTTGCGTTCAAGTCGTTGGAGAGGCGCAAACGATTCAAATCAAACTCTATCTCAGGGAGGTAGCGGCAATTGCGACCGTCGACACGCAACGACTCAAGCACATCGGCATTGCGGACATACCATCCCACCGACAACTCTTTCGTTGTCAACACTTTGACAAGGGCTGTTGCCCAACTGCCGTGCCCGATGACGGCACAACGTGAGGCTTTATTAATCTGCGGATTGTTTCCCATACGCAACAAAAAATCTGTGCAAAGATAGTAGTTTTATCTTTGTGAGTTCATTTATTTTGACGAGAAGACTTGAGACCCATTATCGAAACTACGGTACAAACAGCAGACAATCCGAGAAGCAACAAACAATTAGGCATTATCGAGTTGATGCCGTGTCCGCGCAGTATTACATCATAAAAAGCCTCCAACCCCCAATTCAGAGGAGAATATCCACTAATGGAATTCAAAAACGGAGGCATTAAAAACGGAGGCACCCATATACCGCCTATTGCCGATAACACCACAACCAAAACAGCGCCACAAACCGAAGCTTGCTGTTGCGTGGTAGCAAAAGTGCCTAAAACAAGACCTATACCTATCGCCGCGATAGCGCAAAAAACGACTATAAAAAGACAGAGCAGAAAAGCTCCATGCATGCTGAAAACCGTCAAACCCACTAAAGGAAAAACTGTCCGCCCCATTAACAAAACCAGCAGAAACTGTACGATACATACCGTCTCATATACCAATATCTTACTCACAAGATACAACCAATAGCTACACGACATCGCTACCAAACGGGAAAAACTTCCATCCAGACGCTCTTTGACCATACCACCAGCCAGTGAAATCACGATAAAAAATATGGCAAACAATGTCCAAGCAGGAACATTGTGCTCGGTCACATTAATACCCGCCCTAAAAGAATCGGGAGAACACACTACCTCGTCAACAACGATGGACTTAAAATCAGGCATTTGAACACCTTCGCCATCAACTGAAACATATTCTTGAACATTTTCTGCTATTGTCGTTCGAAGCGCTTGTATTTCTATCCGTAACGAAGACTCACGAAGAAAGGTAAGCATCGTGGTACGAAACGTGTTATTCATCGTAGGATCAATAAACACTTTAATGTTCGGGAATACGAAATCTCCAACCTCATGATGCTCCAAATCGGCTCCATCATCAAAACCAACGATGGCCGACAACTCGGACTGTATCATTTCCTGTACGGCAATCGTCGTATTCGGAGGAACACATACTCCCATCAAGTATTTACCATCTTGGATCATCCTCTGCACCCCTTGTTCCGACGCCAAAGAATCGGCAAGGACAACATCAAACATATCCAGTTCTTGTAAATTATCAAGAACAAAACGTCCCACTTCTCCGCCATCCAGATCCAGAACAAGTACCGGTATGTTTTTCCGCGACGCACTTTGCAATGCCCCGTCACCAATACCCGTCATCACCAACACCAAAACAAGCGGCATGACAAAAAGAAACACAACCCCTGCCCGATCCCTAATCAGCAAAAGTATGTCCTTATACATTAAAGCCAATAACTTTCTCATCACTTTAACCCTCCTTTATCCTAAGTTGTTTCCCAGTTAACGACAAATAAACCGACTGCAAGTCCGAACATCCTACTACCCCATTGATCAACTCTTCAGGAGTGCCTTCTGCAACCAGTTTTCCACCATCAATAATCCCCACCCTGCTACAAAGATGCTCTGCCTCTTCCATATCGTGGGAAGTATAAAGAATCGTTGTCCCACCATTATTCAAAATCTTCAAATATTCCAAAATAAGCACCTTCGATTGAACATCTATCCCTACTGTCGGTTCGTCTAGTATCAAAAAATCAGGGCTATGCAAAATACCCACCATAAGGTTAACCATGCGTTTCATTCCTCCTGAAAACGCCCCCACTTTTTTGTCTCGGAATTCCTCAAGTCCAAACATCTGAAGTAACTCATCTCCACTTTTGGTCACTTCTCCACGCGACATTCCGTATAGCGACCCGAAAAAATACAAGTTCTCGTATGCCGTCAACTCCGAGTATATGGCTATGCTCTGCGGTACTACGCCCACTCTTTTCATCACTTTCCTTCTCTCATTTGGTTCACTTTCGCCAAAAATCTCAACAACGCCGCTGTCTTCTTTCAATAACCCTGTAAGAATATTGACCGTAGTCGTCTTACCGGCACCATTCGGACCAAGAAAACCATAAATCTCACCTTTTCCAATGCTCATACTCAAACCAGAAAGTACCTCTCTTTTGATACTTCGGTAAGTTTTCCTGAGATGATCTATTCGCAAAACTATTGCCGACATATTGATTTGATTCAAATAATTACACTCATTTTATCAAGAAGCTTCTCCAACTCTTTCATTTTATTACGCTTAACCAGTCGCAACAACCAGTAAAAGCCATTCTCCATCACCCTCCTTACCCAACTAATCACCCGTCCGCTCAGTGCCGCTCCCAAAACAACCAGGGCCAGCGAGACCAGTCCCCACCATCCCCCAATATCCACAATCCCACTCATCCATAATCCATTAGTCTTGGTTAATACAATACCTATCACAATCGAATAGAGTATTGAAAAAAAGTAACGGAAAATAAAATTGAATGAACTCTTGAATTGAGAGTCAATTGGCATCTTCTTGAACAACAAATTCGTAGGAACGAAAGCTATAGGATAACAAAGCATCCAGAACAATGCCGACATCCGGATTACCGGGACACTGACCATCACAAAAACAGAAGCAACACATAAAAGAAATGAGACCACTGTCGTAAACAAGCCCCAATGTTCCGCTGGTATGCGAGCATCAAGTCTCAACCCCGCACACAAGTTAGAATATCGTTTGACCAACCCTACCAAAGTATTCAACTTATCCCCATCTTCCATCTTATCCATCCGACACGCAATTCTTTGCCTGGCCAAAAACCGATTCCAAATCGAGTCTCGCACTCCCATCTTCTCTCTTTCTTGCTTGTTCAAAACATTACAAAGTGTATATATCTCTTCATAGTGGACCTCGCTGCTTATGTCAAGCATCAACGACTTCATCGCTTCTGCAAGTTTTTCTCGTATGTCATTGAATGTCTGTGCCTCATTCCTTTCATAAGAAACCATAAAAGACTGGACGGCGATGGGCTTACCAACGTTCACCACCACATTGCCATAAGGGCGTTCATAGGTGTCATAATCAATACCAATAGGTACGATAAAAAGAGGCTCCTCGGGCATCAAACGCTGGGTTTCACATGCGATACGCGAAATACCTTTCCCCAGCGGAAGCAAATGATGTCTGTTATTGTGACGCCCTTCTGCCATCATACACAATGGTATTCCATTCAACAAAATATCTCTGCACGTCTCAAACACCCAAACATTTTTTTTAAGCCCTTCCACCCCGTCACGGACACGATAAACGGGCAGAATTCTAAGAAAAGCACGGGTTTTTTGTATTATCTTGGTTGCAAAAATATCAGCTCTTGTAAGAAAAACCGGTGTCTTTGACGAAATCTTCAACATCATCAATGCATCCATTATCGTTTGTTGATGGCATGGCGCCATGATGTATGAACCGCCTTTCGGCATATTCTCCTTCCCATGAATATACAACCCACTATAATGGCAACGAATCCCAAACTGAACGATTCGCCGGATCAACTCATATAATACATTTCGGCTTTGATAAACTACAGGTTTTCCCTTTTTTTCACGTTTTTCCAAGGCCTTATTATTATAACGTTAATAACCTAAAACTTTAATCTTTAAAAAGATAGTCTACAACACTCCTGTTTCTCTCTATTATCACCTTGCGACGCAATTTATAACTGGGTGTCAGTTCTCCGTTTTCCACGGTCCAATCATGGTCAATTAATTTGAATCGACGCACTTTCACTTTGCTTCCTAATGTAGCATTGCATGCATTGACCTCTTTCTCCATAAATTTCTTCACCCTCGTATCTTCAACCATCTGTTCCACACTATCGAATTGCATTCCCTGATTTTTACACCATGCCGAAAGCAACTGAAAATCTGGCACAATGATAGATGCAACAAAACGTTGCCCTTCACCTACCACAAGCGCCTTGCTTATATAGGGCGACTCACATAGTTTCTCTTCAATGAAAGCGGGCACAACAAACACTCCCATCGAGGTCTTGAACATATCATTGATCCGACCCTTGATAAACAAAAAACCATCATCGTCAAACTCTCCCATATCTCCTGTGTGGAAATAGCCTTCGGAGTCGAACACCGCCTTGGTTTTTTCTTCATCGTGATAATAACCCTTCATCACGGAAGGGCCCTTAACCAATATCTCTTTTGTTACTTCATCAATCTTTACATCCAAATTAGCACAAGGCAGCCCAACAGAACCTGCCTTTATCTTTCCTAGTGGCAGATTGGTGCTACTTATCGTGGGCGATGTTTCCGTCATACCATAACCTTCCTCCGCTGGAAAACCCAAAGCAGAAAAAAACTTCACAAGATGAGGCTTTAAAGAAGCACTACCTGAAGTGATAAACACCAGCTCTCCTCCAAATACATTTCGTATATCCTCTTCTAAAAACCTTCTTAACCATGCTACCTTCAACTTGGTTCCCAGGCCTACATTATTGCCGGTTTCATCATACTTGTTAGCTATTTCCACCGCCTTATAAAACAGTTTCTTGTTTATTCCTTTTTTTCTTTCCCCGCTTTGTAAAAAATACTCATACATCTTCTCGATGACTCGGGGAACTGTCGAAAAACTATTGGCACGCAATGTTTGCACGTCCCGAAGAACCGTCGCCACATTTTCAGCATAATAAATCTCTATACCGCAATATATCCGAATATATTGTATCCAACGCTCAAAAATATGCGACAACGGCAAATGGCTGACTGCTCGTTCTATTCTTGGCACACAATTGACATTGTACGCCATATTGCTCACAATATTCCCATGACTCAGCATAACGCCTTTAGGCTCTCCTGTTGTTCCTGAAGTATAGACTATCGTTACTATGTCATCAGGAACCACCCCTTCCATCGCCACCTTTAACGCTTCTTTCAATTCTGGCTTTCCTTGAACAAGCTCTGCAAGATGGTCATAGGCAATAGCCCCATCCGCAGGTCTAATACTGATTATGATTTCTGGACAAACGCCTCCATTCGCTTTGATCACCTTATCCATCAGCCCTTTATCCCTGACAAAAAAGGCCTTGGGTTTACAATGATTTATAATGTATGACAAATCCGTCAACCCTATATTCGTGTGTAAAGGCACAACGATACCTCCCACTTGTTGAATTGCAAAATCAATTACGTTCCAATGGGGATTACTGTCCACCATGATTGCGACTCTGTCGTTTTTTTGCACCCCTAACTGTATCAGCGACATACTCACAGTCTCAACCATGTTGGCAATATCCTTCCCACTATACTTTACCCATTGTCCTTTTTGCTTATATGCAAATAAGCAACTTTTATTCCCATAATGCGCATTATAGTATTCAATCAAATCAAAGATTCTAGGCGGGAAATCTGCGCAATAGTCACTTCCTGTGACCAAGGAATTCTTTTTGGATCTTGAAAAAAGTTTCATATTCATATTCTCCTATTTGATCAATTATATCTGCCATCCCCCGCAATACTTCGACATCCTTGCTCTTTATAAATCGACGCCCTTCAACATTGAAAAGCCTCCAATGTTCAGCGGAAAGATTCATCATTTGCGCGCAATCATCCAACACTTCGCTCTCAAAAAGCTGTGATGCCTCTTTCAGAAAATCCCTGTATATATACCTATATCCCGAACCACCCGTTCCGGCGCGTTCTATCAGGCGGTAATACCACATTAGTTTATATGAGATTTCCCTACTGTTGAATCTTTTTTCCCATGTCCGCAAGTCATTTGCGAAATAATGCAGTCCCTTAACTCCATAATGCGGAAGTATCGTTCGCAAAAACTTGTTGCAACTCTCTTCCAAACCCAGCGTCACGGCTTCCTTTAATCTTGTG
The DNA here is from genome assembly GCA_937902805.1 of uncultured Bacteroidales bacterium. Taxonomy (GTDB): domain Bacteria; phylum Bacteroidota; class Bacteroidia; order Bacteroidales; family F082; genus Limimorpha. The sequence continues at coordinate 34,950 of CALEMB010000007.1, read as the reverse complement.
GCAATTGGATTTATATCACCAGATGACTCCATCCAAAATATCTTTCCATGCGGAGCGCCTATGCCTGGAGAAAAACGGATATCACTTATAATATCCTTCTCTACTCTAAAGTATTCATCAGACGCCAATCTACTATCCGTTTCCGCAACGATATAGTCTTTGTCATCCATTCCAATGATCGTAACAATATGACCATTAAAGTCGCTCTCCATGCCCGACACATTGAAATAGGAAAGCCCTTTTACATTCAAAACCACTCCAACAGGAATATCCCTACTAACAATACGATCCAAAACAGCCGTGGCTCTTCTTTTATTTTCACCAAAGCTTTTGACACGAATATCCAGTTTAAGCCTTTCCGCCACCCTTTTCACCATCTCCACCGGCTGAAGTCTCATCAAGGGATAACACGTACCATCCACTGATAGAATAGGCGAATACATAAAATACAACCCCGACCCTATCCCGAAAAGCATCTCTTCGCTTAAAGTGATGCCATACCACTCCAACATATTGGCTAGAACTCCAGTTTCACAGTTTCGCCTTCTTTGGTTTGGATAACCTGTTATCATAACGATTCCCCTTTCACTTTTTCTGATTTCTGATATATTCCGCCATCGTATTGACCGAGGTGAATATTTTTTCACCTTGATTGGGGTCTGTAATCTTTATATCATAGTTATTCTGCATCAAGACTATTAGTTCCAATACATCAATCGAGTCGAGCCCTAATCCTTCCACACCGAACAACGGAGCATTCTCATCTATGTCTTCTGGTGTTATTTCCTCAAGATTTAGAACTTCTATTATTTCTTTTTTCAATTTTAAGATATCGACTTCCATAACACTGCAAAGATAATTATTTTTTTGAATATGGACTGCTTTATTTTGTTTTTTTATCGATTGTTTACAGGATTGGCATAAATCCCTAAGAAAATCTTTTCCAACTCTTTACGGTCCATGTCGGGATACTCATTCATCCAATCCATGTATTTTACGAAGGCTTCCTTTTGCTCGGCAGTATAATGGTCGGCATAGGTCGTTGTTCCGCTTCGCAAATCATGGGCAATATAATTGTTGGGGTTGAGATAGAAATGGGGATTGATGCGGCTGTCCATCAGCTCGGCTACACGCTTGTAAAACTCGCCCGAAGGACAGTCATTCAAGGCTTTCAGGTCAGCCTCGCTGACCACGGGGCAAGTATGGAAATGCACATGACCCTTGGGCTGCATGATGCCCGTCAGGATGCTGTTGAGGTCTTCACCTTGTTTTTTCTCATAGTGTCCATTCTTGCGCGTCAGATACAACTCCAAAGTCTTCAGTTTGTCGCAGGATTCCCATTCGTACGACACCGCTACAGGCACTATATTCAACTCGGCCAACGATACCTCTCTGTCGTCGCGGCGGCTCATGCCAAACATCTTGATAATGGCAGGGTCGGTGGCATCGTTACCGTCCTTGGTACGTCCATTGCGTTGGGCAATCCACACGGATTCGTTCTCCTCGGTGATGACATGACGCATGTATTCAGACATGTGTAACATACTGTTGTAAAACTCTTTGGGCGTACCGCCACGCTCGGTGCGGAACATCTTGTTGACCTTACCAAAATCTATGACAAAAGGATGGCACATCAGGTTGCTGCCGAAGGTAATTTGACAGGTATTTTGCCCTGCTTCGTTCAGGATATATTGCAAAAACATGGCATCGAGCACGATGTCGCGGTGGTTGGAGACGAAAAGATAAGGCTTCTTCTCGCTGATGTTCTCCAAACCCGACCAATCGAAAGATGTGGTAGTTTTTTCCAGCAAGGTCTCGATTACCTCTTTGAGCAGTCCCAGCTGGAATTCCTTTAGGTTCTTTATGCTGCGGATGCGTTCACGAAACGCCTCGGCAGGAACGCCAAAATATTGCGCAATGGCGGGAATCACCTCGCTGTCGGCCATGCGTTGTGTCGCAGCGGGAATTTCATCCGCGTTAAAAGGTCTGATGTCGTCAAAATTAGCCATTACTTATTTCTTAAGTCTATGAATTTAATGGGTTTACGGCTCTTGGCAGGGAAATTGATTTGCCTGATTTCTTCCACGGGATGCACTTCGATTTGGGGAGCCACACGGATGCGCGAACGGAAATTGTCCTTCAGCACCTTGACCACGTCGAAATCGGGCTGGTACTTCAAACCAACCTTCACCACCACATCGTCGGTGCCAGCTTCACTTTGACGCACTTCTATGACATAGTTTTCCACAAAGTCCGAGTTGTCGAGTACATCGTTGATTGCAGGCGGATAAAGGGTTGTGCCTTTCAGCTTAATCATGTTATTCTTGCGACCCACAAGCGGCGTGAGGCGGTAGGAATTACGCCCACACTTGCATTGCTCCATAATCTTGGCAGCGATGTCGCCCGTTCGGAAACGCAATAGCGGCATGGCTTCCACGCCCAAGGTCGTCACCACGATTTCTCCTGGCTGACCGTCGGGAACAGGAAGGCCATCCTCGCCAATGATTTCCACGATGATGAGTTCGGGGTGGACATGGCCACCTATACCGTATTCACACTCCGAGAAGGTGGCTCCCATCTCCGTCGAGGAATAGGTGGCAAAGAGTTGTACATCCCATTTCTCCTTGATTTTCTTGCCCAAAAGGTTGAGATCGAAGTTTTGGTCGCGCAAGCCCTCTCCAATGCCAATGATACGGCGGATGCTACTATTCTTATAATCGAAACCGTGCTCCTCGGCATACTCTATCAACCTCAGGATAAAGGAAGGCACACACATGATGGTGTCGGGCTTGATGCGGCGAATGGTGTCCCACTGCAATTCGGGGATGCCGTTGCCCACACGGATGACGCCGGCGCCAAGTTCACGCAAACCAAGGAAATACGCCATCCCCGCCATGAAACGCTTGTCGAGGGTGGTCATCAGCTGTACCACGTCGCCAGGCTTCACGCCAGCGCATTCAAACGATTTCTTCTCGTTGTAGGCCAAGCGTTGCAGGTCTTTCTCGGTACAGCCGAAGGTGACAGGGTCGCCAAGCGTGCCCGAAGTGGTAATGTAGTCGATGATTTTGGCCTTCGGACAGCAAAGGAATTCGTCGTTGAACAGCTGAAGATCTTTCTTTTCCGTAAACGGAATCTTCACCAAATCCTCGATATGCTGGATTTTGTCAATATTGATGCCGTAGCTTTCGAACATCCGCTGGTAATACGGCGAATGGGCTTTCAAATAAGCCAAAGCCTCGTGAAGCAGGTTTTCTTGATAAGCTTTGATTTCTTCTACGGATTTGTATTCTATGTCGTTGGCAATCATAGTTGAATATTTTTGGGGATTAAAATCCTTGTTCTTTTATCCAGTTAAGAAACTCGTTTTTCCATTGGCGACTTTCTGCCGTTCCCTTTTCCTCGCTAGCACCGAAGCCGTGGCCTCCTGTCTGGTATTGGATGTAACGGTGGTTGACATGATTGGCCGTCAGGGCGGAATCAAGCAACATGGAATTGTGATATTCCACAGTGGGGTCGTCGACGCAGTTGACCAAGAAGACAGGCGGACAATCAGCGGGAACGTGGCGTTCCAGCGATAATGAGTCTTTCATCGTTGGGTTGTGCTGGCGCTGCTCGCTGAGCAAGGCCCTACGCGAACGCTTGTGGACGTAGGGTTCCCGCATAGTCACCACAGGGTAAATCGGGGCTACGAAAGTCGGTTTAAGACTGACTTCTGTCTTTATTCCATTGTCTTTCAAAAAGTCGACATCACTGAAACACGCTGTCGACATCACCAGATGGCCACCAGCAGAGAATCCCATCATGCCTACTTTCTCGGGGTTGATATGATACTCCTCAGCGTGTTCGCGTACCCATTGCAGGGCACGCTGCGCATCGGTGATCATATCGGGATGGCGCTTGCCTCGAAAGACGATGCGATGGTGCCAAAAATAGGCACCGAAGCCTACGGCACGGTAACGCAACACAAAGGCAGAGATGCCGTTGCTTTGTAGCCACCGCGCCACGCCCTCACCTTCGGTCTCCATGTCGAGCCAACAATAGCTGCCGCCAGGACACACGATGATCGCCATACCCGACTCGTTGTTCTCGGCCAGATAAGGCGTCAAAGTAACCTGCTTGCCGTGGTTGACGTCATAACCTTTCCACAAAGAAACGCTTTCTTGAGCGACAAGTTGTCCCCACAAAAGCATTAGTAAGCTGAAAAACAATGTTCTATATTTCATTTTATGTATGATTTTCACAACAATTGTTGATCTTACGCACAATCACATTTTGCCCAACCAAGGCTTCCGCCGTTTCAATGGCGGTCAAGGAAACGCCGCAAAGACCATGGATATTGACATTTTGACCTGTCAGGAAAAGATTCTTGACTTTGGTAAAGACCGACATCTGCGAAAGCATCAAATCGCCGCTATTCTTTTGGAAACCATAGCAAGAACCTCGTCTGTTGCCATAGTAATCGCGGATGGTGAGCGGTGACGAAGCCGTACAATACTCGATACTGTCGCGAAGATTAGGATAAACCTTCTCCATGCGGTCAAGGATCCGGTTTGTCATAGCTTGTTTCCACATTTTGTAACTTTCCCCACGATGACCTAATTGTGTGTCTTCCCAAGGTCGTACATAGTCAAAATCCATGGGGGCAATAAAGACCATCGTCTCAGCAAAATCATCCTGATGTTGAACCGGAGGCGTCAAATAAAAGATACCACGCGGCCATTTTTCTTCTTGTACCTTACTGGTATCAAAACCTTCGGCATAGTTTTCAAAATAATAATGTCCCTGATTAAGATAAGGGAAAGTCTTGCTCTTCAACTTCACAAAAACGTTAAAGCTGGACGTGGATTCCGAGACCGAAGAGACACGTTGTTTGAACACCTTTGGGAACGCACCATCGTCAACAAGGCGCAATAACACCTCAGGATGAACATCCGAAATATAATAGTCTGCACAATAGGTTTCTTCGTCTTTGGTGACAACACCCGTTACTTGATGATCCTCCACTTTGATTCTCACCACTTCAATATGAGAGAGCACCTTCCCTCCCGCATCCTCTATCACATCTTTCAAGGCGTTTGCCATTTGCTGACTTTCGCCAACAAACTGACAGGTCCCATTAATGTGAAGCACAGCCAGAAGCGCGTGCATGAAAACAGGTGAATCACCTTTGACGCCACCATACAAGGGGCACAGATATGTCAGCAAGCCTTTTAGTTTGGGGTTGGTGAGATAACGATCCATCAATTTGTCAAAAGGAATGTTGAAATCGTCACTAACATTCGTCAAACCATAAGGTTGTGTTTCGTGCAAGTAGAACAAATCCACTTCTTCGGTAATTTCATACAGTCGATTAATATAAGCCCTTATGCCTTCTTTTTCTTCTGGAAAAACCGAAGATAAATAAGCTATGAACTTTTCCTTCCCTTTAGGCAAACGATAGACGGCATTGTCTTCGGCTATCGTCACCACATCGCAAGCGTCCTCATCCATCTCCCGAAGTGAAATTTTGTCCATAATGCCCAGATACTCAAAAATCTTGCGCTGACTTCCACCTTCCTGGAAGCCACCAAAAATGTGCATACCTGTCGGAAAGCGCGCATCACGTCTTTTGAATGTCTGCAAGCCTCCTCCAATGATGGTATTTTTCTCCAATACCGTCACTTGATAACCTTCCTTGGTTAACAAGGCTCCGGTAACTAAGCCACCTATACCACCTCCAATGATAATGCATGTCTTCATTGTAAAAATGTTTGATTGTCAATAATATAATTGCAACTCGGCAGCTCTTGACTGTCGAGGATAAAATGCAAGTTGTTAGGAATATAACTGGTGTGTGAGGCCATCAGATACCTATCTTCGTCGGCTTCCACGGCATAGACCTGCATGTCGCGGTGCACCAAGGCGATGGTCCAAGCCAGCTCACCGATGCCGCTGTTCTTCACCAAAATGCTTTGGCCATCCAAAGCGTCGATTTCTGCGGCATGGGTGCGGATGCGTTTCAGGTTGCGACGGCACTCACGTTCATTTTCATTGCCTTTGTAAATGTATTTGTAGCGCACGAACGGCAGCACATATTCGGTGTCCTCGCGCTGTCGACGCATCTCTTCAAAATGCTCAAGATAGTATTTGTGGAACTGCGTAGCCAAAGCACGAGTTTCTAAGGAAGTCACTTCTTCTGCCAACATCCTTTGTCCGATTTCCACATAAAGCTGGCCTTCGCGCAGCACAAAGTCCTTTTTGGGCATCACATGGCTCGCACCATGGATGAACACAGGCAAGATGTCAACATTCAACGCCTGCGCCAATTGGAAGGCACCCTTGTGGAAACGTAGGATTTCACCCGTTTCTGAGCGCGTGCCTTCGGGGAAGACGACAACGGAGTATCCTCGCTCCACCAATCTTTTCAGTCGATCTACATTCTTGTCGTAGCCGTCGGAAACGGGATAATACTCAGCAAAGCGGATGATTATGCCATAAATGGGGTTTTTCCACACCCAGTCAGTCGTCAGCAGCACCACCTTGGGATTCAACATCATCATGCAAACCAAATCAAGATGAGACTGATGGTTGGAAATAATGACAGTCGGCTTGTCAAAATTTTCTCCCACTTCGTTATTCAAGTGGAACTTCACGCCAGGCAATATCTTCAAGGCTGTACCCATCGCCCAAGCAAGCATCTGGTGATAACGGTAGCGCTTCTTCTCAGTGTTCGGTCCCAACAGCATGTAAATCAATGTCAACGGCGTGACGATGACGAAAGTAACGATGAAAAACACCAAGAAAGTCAGGAAGGTGTAAAGCATCCGTTTCAAAGTCAGCGGCACTTGGCGCAATTGGCCTCTTTTCTTGGTCAGCCAGCTGAAGACAAACGGCGGCAGGTAACAAGCCATGAAGACCACTGTCGCCATGCCGATGATGGCCACCTCCGCCAAGGAACGCATGGCCGGATGCTTGGCAAAGATCAGCGTGCCTATGCCGATAAACATCAGTATACCACTGAGGATGACACTGTTGCGGTAGTTTTTCAACATCCTCTTGCCGTAGGTGTATTCGTAGAGCAAGCCCTCTGTGATGAAAATCGTGTAGTCGTCGCCCTGACCGAAAATGAAGGTGGCCAAAATGATGTTCACGATGTTGAACTTGATGCTTCCCAAATGCATGATGCCCAAAATCCAAGCCCAGCCCACCGTCAAAGGCAGGAAGGCCAGCAACGATAACTCCAAACGCCCAAACGAGAGGCAGAGGAAGAAAAACACGACGATGCTGCACACATAAAGGATGTAGTCGAAGTCATCGGACAACGCCGTGACCAAATTGTTGCCCACATCGCTGATGCTGAAAGCAAAACCGTCAGAAACCTGAGGTCCCTGAGCCTGTCGAAGGGCCGATATTTCTGGATTGCTTCGTTCCTCGCAATGACGCAAAGCGACGCCTTGTTCTTCACAATGGCTCAAAATAACTTGCCGTATCCGTTCCTTAACTGCCTCCGAAGCCGCAATAGGCACCCGCACGAAATTGACCACCCTAGCAACGCTATCATGTTGCAAAGTATAAGTCTGGCACAAGGCCTGCAAAGGTGCCATCTCGTCCTCAGACAAAGGCTTGTATGGTTTTGTGATTCCTTCAGTAAACGGCAAAAAGGCGTTTTCCGTGAAGCCCGCTTGTATGGCCTCGCGCTTGACCTCATCAGCGATTTCGGGATGTCTTTCCCAAAACGCCGTCCAAAGCGCCAAGGATTCCTTTTGTTTTTCAATGGAAGGCAACACGCCATCGGGACCTGAAATCGTGGCAGAGAAACTATCGGAGAGCAAGCTACGACAATCGGCCATCACCGTTTCATTCTTGGCCAAAGCCTCTTGCAGGGTCTGACCTTCCGAAACGACATAAATCAAGTCCGTCTCCCCTTCCTTTTGCAGCGACCCGTTCAACAAATCCAAGTCTTTTTCCTGCTGCTGCGTCATGTAGTTGATGTTGTGCAGGTCGGCATCGAAGGCAGTGTCTTGGCTGTAATAACTGAGTATCAAGGTGATGATGACCAAAGGCCAGAAAGCGTACAATTTGATTTTGCGCCAAGTCTCGGAAGGAGCCCTACCGTCGTCAACAAAGAGCTTTTTAGTCTTCTTGGGCGTTACGGCAAACAAGGGCAAAAACACCATCACGAAAAGGATGGTACCTACCAACATCAAGGCACCAAAGAGCCCCAAGTCGCGCATAGCTTCGGCTTTCACGAAGACGAGGCAGGCGAAGGCCGCCACCGTAGTGATGTTGCCAATCACCAAAGGCTGGATAACATCTTTCAACGCCTCGCGCTTGTCGGGCTCCTGCTTGATGTGATCGAGGTAATGCAAGGGATAATTGACCGCGATGCCCACGATGACCGAGCCGATGCCCACCACAATGATGGAAATGCTCGACTTGAACAAAGCGATAACCGCCAAAGCAAAGACCCAACCAAAGAGGATGGAGATGCCGAGCCAAAACAGGTTGCGCTTGCGCGCCATAGTGAACATCAGGATGCCGAAAATCAGCACGAGGGCCAAGGAAACGGAAAGCAGGCTGTCTTTCTTGATTTGCTGCGCGTTGGTGACCGCGATGGTGGGTGCGCCCACGGCAGAGATATGCACATCTGGCGAGGTGGCCTCGGTTTGCTCTATCACTTTATTGATGATATCCACAATCCGTGCGTTGCCTTTGGTGTCGCTGCCCGAAAATGGCGAGGAGAAGAAGGCAAAGCCCATGTCGCCGCGATCGTTGAAGAGATATTCATCCTCCAAGCGATAGCCTTGTGTAGGATTAAGGGCATTGAGGCGCTGCAACGAGGGAGAATAAAGGTTCAAGGGGTCGGCTTTCACGCCATCCACCACAAAGCTGACCGTGGGCATTGACAAAATCCGTTTGATGTTGCCCATACAAGTAGCCACATAATCTGGTTCAGCCAGCAATGAATCCATGCGGTGATAGTCGGCTTCGGTCAAGAACAAGGCTTGGTGGTCACGGATGAAATCAATGGCGTCAAACACTTGGCTGTCGTCAACTTTGCAACGCATGTCACTGACCAACAAAGCGGTATCTTCCGCTTGCCAGTTCGTCTCAAAGGCATCCATCGCATTCATCACCGCGTCAAGAGCTTCGTCACCAACGAGTTTCGTGGTGTCGGCAGCAAAGATGACGGTGATTTGTCCTTGGTCGCTGAGGTCGTTGTAGACGGAGGTGTATTTTTCCTTTTCAGGGTCGGTGGGCAAGAAATCGGCAATGTTCTCCTTATACTCTAAACGTAAGGCCGAAAACACGCACAAAGCCGTGATAACCAGCATTAAAGCAATGGATAACGGCTTGTTGCGCGAGAGGCGGTCGTAGATGGAAAGGAAGAACTTATTCATGTCGCCTCCTTGCTTTTCGGATGAGTCGTGAAGGCCAGCCATAGACCAGCGCCACCACGCACAAAATAGTGTTCAGCACGCTGATGCGGAAGAAATCCCAAAACGGGCGGAAATGCGACACACGCTCTTCACCTTTCGGGTAAAACACGTTGATTTTGATGGGAATCAAAGCGGTGCCGCGCCAGGCAGAGAAGACGAGCAACTCCAGCTCCGCCTCATAACGATAGGTGAGCAAGGCGAGGCAGGGCATATTCCTCAAAGGATACAGCCGGTAGCCCGTTTGCGTGTCGGGCAGGTTGATGCCTGTCTGTACCTTGAACCAAAAATTGGAAAACTTGTTGGCAAACGTATTGCCGCCAGGCATGTTTTCCTGATTCAGGTTACGGCTGCCCACAATCAAGGCACCAGGGTGTTGCTCCAAAACCTCGACAAACAGGGGTATGTCCTCGGGAAAATGCTGTCCATCGCTGTCGATGGTCAAAGCATAATCGAAGCCCATAGCTTTGGCTTTGTTGAAACCTTGTTTCAAAGCATAGCCTTTGCCGCGGTTCTTGCCATAATCCACCACTGTGATGCGTTCGTCAAAGGAAGCCAAGATTTCAGCTGAGCTGTCGGTACAGCCGTCGTTGACCACGATGACATCGACACAAACAGAAAGCGTGCGTTCAACCACATCGCGCAGCGTGCCGCCATTGTTGTAGGTCGGCATCACCACACAGACTTTCAGTTGCTGCATTCGGGTTTGTGTCGCTATGGCATCAAAGGGCTTCATAACTGTATGTCAGTGACATCTTGGTATAGACATTGTCTTCGTCGGCAATGACAACTTGTGCCTTGCACTCTGTCTCGTTTTCCACAACACGGGAAAAAATGAATTTGACCTCTTTGCCTTCGGCAGGAATCAACAGGGAAAGGTATTTGATGTTCTTGGCCATTTTCAGAAACAAGGGGCGACCCTTTTTCTCCTGCATCAACACGCCCGCCTCTTGCAGCATGCAAGCCCCTGGCGTAATAGGATTACCCGGAAAATGCGCTTTATAGACATCATGGTTCGGGTTGCAGCGTACTACGGTCTCAAAGCCGTCTTCGGTTTCCGTTATGGATTGTGTGATAAAAAGGTTATCCAAGAAGTTCATGATAGGGTGCAAAACTTTATTGTAAACAAATTAATTTGCAAAAATACACAAAAAACCAACACGGCAAAAAAACGCTTCTGTTGACTACAATTGAGAATTGAAAATTGAAAAATGCGAAGCATTCGACGAAGTCAATTGAGAATTGAAAATTGAAAATTGAGAATTGGGAGGTCAGAGTTAGGTCAGAGTTAGGTCAGAGTTAGGTTAGAGTTAGGTTAGAGTTAGGTTAGAGTTAGGTTAGAGTTAGAAATTTTGTTTTTTGGGCAATTTTAGGGGCCATTTTGGGTGGGAGGAAAGTAGGACTTAGGTAGGACTTACATAGGAGTTAGAAATTTTGTTTTTTTTCGCTTTCAAGATGTCAAAGAACGGGGTCAAGCACCGGGTCTCGGTTGCATTGACGGCGCAAAAGTATAACCGCGAAATTGCGGTCTACGAATGATTTGAATGAAATGTTTCATGAATTTTTAAAAAAGGACACAACTCTTTGATTTGTATTGGTGTACAAATTGAATGGTTGCTTTTTGTTGCAGTTTGTTGCAGTTGTTGCAGTTAGGTTTACAGAGAGATGACGTGTACTAAATAAGTTGACACTTTTAAAACCAAAAAGTTCCCGCAGGCTCCGCGAAGCATGTCATCCCCCACGTAGGGGCGTGAGAAAGCTTGGGATTTATGATTACTTCTTGCTATAACTACGATTCTTGTTAGCCCCTTGTGCCTCCAGATAACCGTACTCGACAAGCTGACGAAGGTAACGTTTGGCGGTGGTGGGGTTAACACCGAAATGTGTGACGATGATTTTCGTCGTAATCTGGTCTTTATCGGCTATAAAATCCAAAATATCGACCAATTTCTCAGCCAAAGAAGGCTTTATCGACCATTTATCGACCATTTTCTCGTCAATTACGGTGCCATAATCAGAATCAGCAAGAGCTACAGAATTGGAAACAAGCGAATCTGTATAAGACTTCTCAAAGTCAATTTGATCCGAAATGCCCATCGCCTTATGCTGCTTGAGCAGCCTTAACAATATGTCCTTGTTTTCCTGCGTCATATTGCTTGCAAAGATACTCATTTTTTGAAATAAGAAAAGCCGAAAGCAGTTAACCCAACTTATTTGTTTGCAGATCCGCTCCCGGCTTTTTATAGGCCCTGTAATAAAAAGTCATCATTGTTGTTTGGCAATCGCTTGTACAGGATGCTTATGTCTTATCGTCTCTGTCAAAAGATCGACTCTGACAGTTTTGCATTGCCTACGCTGTATGACTATGCCGCTGCTAATGGGTGTACCGTTTTGGTCAGCGCCGCCCTCCGATTATGTGGCATTTTTTCGGCTGATTTCGGTTGTCTGTTTTCGCCTACGCTTCGCCTATGCTACGCCTACGCTACGCCTAAGCTACAAAAACCGATTTTGCAACCAATTTTTTGCTCCGTCCCTCCCGTTTTCGCAAGTTCTACCCAAGGTGTTGGAAAGGACTTGGCAAGGACTTGGTAAGGTGTAGCCATACTCTACCCATACTATAGCTATACTCTATCCATACTTTTTCCATACTTAAAGTATGGCTACACTATGGCAACAGTATGGCATCCCCTTGGGAAAGGCGAGTGAATGATGTGGATGGAAAAATTTAAGCAAGGAGACCAAAGGAACACTAAAGGAAGGGTAAAGAAAAAAGTGCGATTCCGACCACTAACTTTTGATTTTTGAACCTTACTGGAACTGTTCTTCCCCTATTTTCTCGTTCAGCCGAATCTCTTCAAACCGAATCACCGTGTTATCGCCTTTGGGATCCAAAAACTCCACATGGTCGATGACTTGGGTCTTTTTGTCGAAATGGAACACTAGTTGGCTGAACATCCGTTTCATGTCGCGGTGCTTGGGGGTCATCTCGGCTTTCCAACAGGCACCGTCGTCGTAGAGCACGATGTCAAACGTCGTGGCATCAAACAATTTCTTGCCCGAGGCGCTGCCCATGATCATGCTTGTGACACCTTGGTACATTCTTCCCGAGTTGCCGTCCATGGCCTCGGCTTGGCCATCCGTTACCTTGACGATGCGCTCTCCGTTGACCACCAAAGCAAAAGCATAAGGCTTGACATACTCCCAACGCAGGCGATCGGGCGAGGCGAAATACATCTTGCCTTCCGACACCGAGGGCTCGGCAAGCATGGACATAGTCTTACTCTGCACGAAGCGGCATTGCATCGTCTGCATGGAAGAGGCTGTTTCTGTCAGCGAAGCCATTATTTCATTGCTCTGTGCTTCAGAAAGCGGCGTTTGTGCCGTGGCGAACAAGCCTAAGGCCACAAACAAAACGAATAACCACAGTCTTTTCATCTCATTTCATGATTAGGAAACACCCCAACACTACAAGAACCAGGCCAATCCAACGCGAGAAGGGAATGTTCTCGCCAAAGACGAGCCAAGCGGCAATCATGCCAAAGACAAAGGAAAGACTGGTCAAAGGATAGGCTTGGCTGAAAGGGAACTTTTTGAGGATATAGAGCCAAAGCACCGTTGCAAAACCGAAGCTGATGCCACAGGCCAAAAGCCACCAGTCGGTGAGCACGCTTTTGAAATAGGCCCAAGTCCATTCAAATTTGCCCAACTGCTGCAATGCCAATTTGAGCAACACCTGGCCTCCCGAGAGGAAGAGCGTCTGTAAAGCCACCAAACCCATCAATCTCCACATGATTATGCCTCCAATAAGGTTAATGATACATTCTTTCCGTCGGAACGGTTGTATAGCAACATGCACTTGGGCTGCTTGTCGCTGACTTCCTTAGGATCCACAAACAAGGTGCTTGGCACACGACCTGCCTTCAGGCAATGCGCCGCCACATACAAGCCGATGCCGGACGAAGAGAAGCTCTCACCAAACAAATGCTTGAATTTCAGCAAGGGCTTGGCTCCAAAGAGGGTCTTGGCTTCTTGCAAATAAGCCTCGTCTTGCTTGTGGTGGCCACTGATACCGGTAAGGATATAATCCACATCGTCAAGGCTTTTTCCTGCGGATTGCAGCAGCTTTGCGACGGTATCCATTAAGGTGTTCATTGCAGGCTGATGGAGCATCTGGAAGCCTGATAATTTGCATAGAGGTTGTAACTCTGGATTGCTTCGTCGTTCCTCCTCGCAATGACGCAAAGCGGCAGTCAGATTGCCTCGCTGTGACTCCTCGCAATGACTGACAGAAGCCAGTGTGACAGCAACAGCGGCTTCGCCACAAAGCTCATCGTCTTGACCTATTACATCGCCTTTTTTCAGGATATGATAGAAGGTTTCCGTCATCTCGTCGTGACCGCCCACCAAGGCTGAGTTTATCTTGCCGAGACGGAACTGCAACCAGGCATCCTGCAAAGCACTGTCGAAGGAGATGTCTTTGTGGGCGTATGTGACATTGTAGCTGTGGTTTTTGTTCTGGATGGCTACCAACGAGCTGATGGTGTTGTGCGTCGACTGCATGAAATAGGTAGGCTTCAGCAGTTGCTCACCATTGTTTGACAAGGCGTCAAGGAAAAGCTCGGTATTTTCAAGGCAGCCATAGCCCGTCCCGGTGATAATGGCATCAACGGTGTCCAACCCAGAAGCATTCAAGGCCTCTTTTGAAGTCGCCACGGCACGTTTCAGGATTTTGCCCAAGCGACGCGCCTCAATAGGCGAGATATATTCTTTATAGCTCGGATCGATAGACCTGACAAAGGGTGCATCATATACCACAGGTTCTTGCATCCAGTCTTCATTCAGCGGCTGCTGGGGAGAGATTTGCTTGGCGGACAAAATATAGCAGGTCGTTGAGCCTGTCGAAACGCCGTCATTCATGGTCGGCCCTTCGACGAGCTCAGGGACCTTGGCACTTGAAATTAACAACGATGAGTCGTTTCCACCGAAGCCAAAAGCATTGCACAAAACATGCTTCAATTCCTTCTTTGTCGGTTGCGACACCGGTACGATACCGTCTTCCATGGCTTGCGACCAGTTCAAGTTGACAGGCAAGAATCCCTGCTGCAAAGCCAGGATGCAGAATACCGCCTCTATGGAACCCGAGGCACTTGTCGTGTGTCCCGTGAAAGGTTTCGTCGACGAAACAGGCGGTACGTTTTCACCGAACAGTCGTATCATGGCGTGACTTTCGCTGGCATCGTTGTTGGGCGTGCCTGTGCCATGCGCATTGATGTAGTCGATTTCTGAGGGCTGTATTCCGGCCAGCTCCAGAGCCTCTTTCATGGCGCGGTAGGCGCCTTCGCCATTGGACGACGAGGCCGTCTGATGGAAAGCGTCGCAAGCGTTGCCATAGCCCGAGAGCAGGGCTTGTGCCTTCACGCCGCGGCGTTGAGCACTTTCTTCCGATTCCAATACGAGATAGGCCGCTCCTTCGCCTAAATTGAGGCCATTGCGAGTGGCATCAAAGGGACGACAAGGGGCTGTGTCGAGAATCATCAGCGAGTTGAAGCCGTTGAGGTGGAACTTGGTGATGCACTCACTGCCACCCACCACAACGATGTCGGCCTCGCCACAGCGTATCATATTGGCACCCAATATAATGGCATTTGCAGCTGAAGAACAGGCTGTGGATAAAGTCGTCACAAAGGCGAACTTCCCAAAACGACTGGTCGTCATCTCTGTGCAGGTGCCACAGTCGTGAGTGGCGATGTATTCCTTATGCGCCTCGCTATTGATATAATCAAGATAGAACTGCTCGGTCATGTCCATGCCGCCCACCGTGGTGCCCGAAATGAAGCCTACATTGGGAAGCATTTCCGAAGTCAGTCCTGCATCTTGCAGCGCCTCTTCCAAAGCCAGCATCCCCATCAGCGCGGTGCGTGTGGTGATGGCATTGTCGGCAATGCCGAGACGCGAACGCATCTCGGCATCGGTCAGCTTCACTTCACCGACGGGAAACTCCTTGTGCCCCGTCTTGAGGTATTGCAGCGGACCCACACCAGAACGACCATTCAGCAAAGCCTCCAAGGTTTCAGCCTTGCCCAAACCTATCGCTGAAACAACTCCCGTTCCCGTAATCAGAATCGGCTTCATCGTTTATTTCGTGCGGTTCTTCTGGATGAAATCAGCCATCACAGCCACGGATTTGAAGATGGCCTTGCCTTGCGACGGATCAGTCAGCTTGATGCCGTAGTTCTTTTCCATCAACACGATGAGTTCGAGTGTGTCTATGGAATCGAGGCCGAGGCCCTCACCAAACAGCGCAGCGTTCTCATCGATGTCTTCAGGGGTCATGTCTTCAAGGTTCAAAGCCTCGATGATTTGTTGTTTCAAAGTATAAATCAATTCGTCCATAAAAATGTATTTAATGATTCAAGATTCAAAGATGATATAAAGTTTTGCTTCAAAGTGATTCTGGTCGGTGCAATCGAGCCAGCCACCAAGGATGCTTTTCGTCATCGGGTCGAGGAAGGCGTTTTGCAATTCCCGTGCCATGATGCTTTCGTCATCCTGCTCCATGACGATGAAAGAGGTTTCGCCATAATACTTGTTGCGGATGGCGATTTCACCCGTCACGATGTTGGGCAAGGTGTAAACGAAGGCCGCAGGGCTGGGATAGAAATTGTCCGGGTCTTGTATGGTCTCTTGGTAAGCAGTATCAGCTTGCAAGGAAGCGCTACGGTTGAAGAACACCACAGCACGGTCCTCACGTGGCTCGAAACGTGGGGCACCTTCAGCTTGTAGCAACAACTCGGAAGCCACAAAACCCAACTTGCTCAGCGTGTCCATCTTGAAGAACTTCGGATAATCGCCCACATAGGCACGATAAAGTTCTGTCAAAAGAGCATTACCCGTTTCTTTGTGGCTTAACTCTTTGCCATTGACTCTCACTTCGTTGGGCGTAATATGAACCTCGTGTCTCATCATGACACACCTCCTTTCGCCATCAGCAAAGCGGCATTGCAGCCACCAAAACCCGACAGCAACTTGATGAAAGCCTTTTTGTCGGTGGGTTTGTTTTCATTGGAAAGCACCAAAGGATGTGTGACACCGATAGTTTCAAAGCCTTTGGTAGCCAATATATTATTGTCGTCAACAGCTTGCATTGAAAGGATGGTCTCCAAGATGCCAGCGGCACCCATGGTGTGACCATAATAGCCTTTCAAACCATTTACGGGTATTTGTGCCAGACCCGCCCTTTCGATGGCGAAGGATTCCATCTCATCGTTATACGGGGTTGCTGTGCCGTGGGTGTTGATAAAAGCTAATTTTTCAGGATTCAAGTCACCCAGGACAGCACGCAAAGCGCGGTAGCTGCCTTCACCTGTACGTGAAGGGCCACTGATGTGGTTGGCGTCGTTGCGGATGGCACCACGACAAGCCACCCAATCATTATCGGTTATGCTGTCTTTTTTGGTGTAAATAATGGTCGCAGCGGCATCGCCAAGGTTGAGACCCGTGCGGTTGGCGTCAAAAGGCTTGCAGGGTTCCACCGACAAGGCCTTGAATGATTGGAAGCCGGAAACAATGAAGGGCGACTGTACATCGGCACCCACCGTCACGACATAGTCGAAATGGCCGTTTTCTAATTCGCGCATAGCTTGTATCTGGGCGCACACACCCGAAATGCACGCATTTGACACCACTATCGGTGTATTGGGATTATGGAAATACTCGCTCATCTGCCTTGCCGCAACGCCCAAACGCACGCGCTCTGAAGGGAAACCTTTCTCACGTTTGTCCAAAAGGAAGACATTGCCTTTGGTGGTGGAAAGGATGAATAATACCTTCTCTGAAGCAGGGTCTATAGGGGTTTGTTCCAATGCCTTGGCTGCCGACAGAATAATCATCTTCTCAAAGAAGGTGTATGTGTCGTCAATCTGTTGTTGTGCCGCAATTTTATTCACCGCTTCATGGTCCATCAAAGAGGCCGTGAAAGGCTCGGGCAGCTGCCACAGACCGTCGCGACGCTTCAGCTCGGAACGTCCAGCCTTCACCGCTGCATAGTTGTCGGTCGAGCTTATGCCCAAAGGCGAAATGATATTGTCCGACACTTTGACGATCATCTGTTTACCCCCCATCTTTGTTTCCATTCTTCATAGAAGTCGGGGCTCGTCAACATAAGTCGATGGCTCTTCGCATCCATGAAGACCTGTACGGAATGGCCCGTCACCATAACTTCACCCGTCTCACTGTCACGGATTTCGTAGTCGAAAATGATTTTTGCCGCATCACATGGACAGTAGGTGATGGTAATTTCAGGCTTCATTCCGTAAACCACAGGTTGTTTGTACTTGAACGTAAGCTCAACAATAGGCTCATAAAAACCCTTGTCGTACATCATCAAGTATTCTAAATTATACTTTGCGCCAAAGGCCTCGCGGGCATCCTCGAAATAGAAGGCGTAATGGCCGTGCCACACCACTCCCATTGAGTCCACCTCGCTGAAGCGGACCTCAAAAGGCTTTGTGATTGACAATATCTTTTCGTTTTCCATGGCGTTCAGTCTTGTGAATCTTCGTCCATCAATGCAATTTTCATGGTGGCTTGCGCTAGTGTCTCGTCACCGCATTTGACGACGGCCTTCACTAGTGTGATTTGGAGCAATTCCTCTATCACCTCTACCGACGTGATGATGACCTCTCCAACTTTTGGCAAGCGGAAAACCTCATAGTTGCTAACCGATCCTATGACACCGATTTTCACTGCCTCATTTTTGGAGAGACTAACATAACCTATGCGAGCGGCACAGGTTTGGGCTATGTTTTCCATCAAGCCCTCGGCCATCAACCTGCCGTCTTTGCAGAAGATATTGTCGGCACGGATCTCCAACTGGGTCTCTGTAACATTCTTGTCGAACGACAACATCTTGTCAATCATCACAAACGGTGGGCGTTGTGGTATCAATTCCTTTATCGGTATGTCTTTATAAGATTGCATTATTTCCAAAAATCAAAATAGTTGAACCACTGTGTCGGATAGCGGCGCACGATGTCTTCCAACTGCACAGCGAAACTCTGAGCAAGTTGTGCCATCTGTTCACGCTTATTAGCTTGACGGTCGCATTTTATTTCCCTAATAAACATGTGATATGTCTTCATGCTTTCTTTCATCACGAAGACCGCCAACACAGCGACTTCTTTTTGCACTGCCATGGCGAAACCACCCATAGGGAATTTGGCTTTTGATCCAAAAAACTGGCATTCAATATTTTTCTGCGAACCAAAGATGCGGTCAGCGGGCATGCTCACAATATCGCCATTGTCCAAGGCGGCATTCAAAGCGAAGAGGTGTGAGAGGTCTTCCTTGACGGCTATCAGTTGAATGTTGTTGAGCGACAATACACGTTGGCGGTTCTCCATCACCGTAGCGGTCTCCCCAGCATACACCAATGCGTTAAATTTCTTTCTTTTAGGTTTCAACGAATAACCTGCAATTTCGTAGTTGCCTACGTGGCTGCTCAGCATCATGAAACCCTGGGAATGCATTTCCAATTCTTCTATCAGCGGAAAACCCTCTATTTCAAAATGGTATTTCTTACCTGCATAAACACCGAAACGGTCCAGGATGATCTGGCCAAAGCGAAAATGGTTGGCATACACCGACCAAAACGACTTCCAACAACCATAACCCATCCTCTCATGGAAAAAACGATACATGGCTTGGTAGCCTTTCCTGCTGAATAGCATGTAGAAAGGTACTACCAATGCCATTACGCTATAGAGCAGCCAAAGAGGCAACACTCTGAACATAGCAATGAGCGAGCGTTGCATCCATGGCTGTCCATCCGTTTTTCCTGACCACTCGTTATGTTGCAGGACATCTGCCATTCAATAATCAGGCGATCTTGCTTTCGATGTATTCGCAGAACTGGCTGAAGGTCTTAATCTTAGCCATATCTTCCGTCTTGATCTTGAAGCCGAACTTCTTCTCGACGATGACAACGATATCCACGAAATCGAGACTGTCGATACCAATGTCTTCTTTCAGACGGGCATCAGAGTTGATTTTTGCTTCATCAAGTTCAAGATCGTCTACTAAAAACTCTTTGACTTTTGCTTCTATTTCTTGTCTGTTCATTTGTGTGGGTTTTTAATTGTTTAATGTTTAATTGTTGATTAACTTCGTTTTACTTAATTGTTGCTTTTGTTGCTGTTCGGCTGCCACGATGTGACAGCCTTATTTCTAACGCTATACTCCTAACTTCTTGCAAACCATGATGCTATGGCCTAAGCCAAGGTTGTCGTGAATGGTTTCCACTTGTAAACCAGCCTTTTCAACCAGTCTTGTCATGTCGTCGCTGTGGTACATTTTGCTGTTGCCGTTGGCGATAGCGGTGAAATACAAACTCGTCATTGTGAGGCAGAATGCGGCCGTTTCAAAACGTTGACGATCCCATAAGGTCTCCATGATATAGAGACGGCTATTTTCGTCCATAATCTTGGCGGCACGGCTCACGATACTGACGATTTCGTCTTCACCGAAACAATCGAGGAACTGGCTCATCCAAATGGCATCATAATGCTTGTCCGTCGGGAAGGGCTTCGAGGCATCCAAGAGGTTCATGCCATAGCCGTCGATGCGGTCGGCACCCGGTTTGTCCGCCGTGTTACGACGCATCATCTCCAGCTGTTGAGGCAAATCCACGATGGTCACCTGAACGTCCTTGTCATACCCTACACACTGCAAAGCCCAACGGCCAGTATTGCCACCCACGTCGAGCAAGGTCTTGGGTTTGTTGGCAAACACGATTTCGAGGGCTTGTTGGAACGAGTTGTCGCTGTAGAAATGGTCAAACCCGAACCAGCTTTTTTGCACCTGAGGCGGCAACTGTGAGAGACCTTCATACACGGTAGGCCACGGCCCGAAGTGTTCAAGACCGACAGGACGGCCCTCTTTCAGGCTTTCCTCAAGATGGAACCAGCCTTCGTAGTTCACGTCGTGGTTGAACTCAGTGTTGACGTCGGTCGCGTGGTCTGTGATGAAGCACCAACCTGTCTTGCTCAGCGTGTAGCGGTCCGTTTCGGGGTCGATCAGCACCGTGCCAATGCACAAGCTTGCCTCCAGCAACACCTTGGCGGCATAGCCGCTGATGTTGGCTTTCTGGGCCAACTCAGCTTCGGTCATGCCGTCGTCGCTGTTGCGCAGCATCTCAAAGATACCGAATTTCTTCATCAAGCGGCTCACCTGGAAAACGATAGGTCCCCAAGCAATCCACTCCGCTTTGGTTTGTGCCTCACTAGCTGACAGATGCTCTTTGCTGTATGCCTCTTTTAATATAGGTGTAAGGTACATGTTTAATAGTTGTTAGTTAGATTACTTTAGTTTGGCAATTTTTTCTCCTAGTTCTCCAAAGGTGTCGTTGAAAGCTCGATCGGTCGTAGGAGCAGAACCTCCATCGATTTCATCAATATCAACGACCAACAAGGATTCGCCAGTTTTGACATCGGTAACAGTCAAGGTGCCCCAAACACGTATGCAGGGACCGGGAATAAATCCCATTACATTGAAAAACTCATCCACTTTTGTCACTTGGATGGTTATCTTGTAATTTGCCTCGGCTTCATTCTTAACGAATGTCAGATCATCATTGCGTTCGCTGAACTCCTCAATAAAACCATTGTATGAAATGATTGTCTTGGCATCAACATCCGGGTATTTTTCAGTCAAAGGCATCTTACCATCGAAGGAAGCGCCATCGTACTTGATTTCCAGAAGGACATTTCCTTCTGCGTTTTTGAAGAACTTCTTATTTCCACTGATAACCTTGATAGGGTTTCCTGCAATTGCAACTGTAGCAAACAGGGTCACGAATGCCATTAAGAATAATCGTTTCATAGCTGTGTGTTTTTATTGTTGAACTTAGATTTTTTTGATTACTAGTGCACTATTGGTTCCACCAAAACCGAAGGAGTTGGAAAGTATGGTTTTCAGTTCTTTGTTTGTCGTTGTGTTGACGATATTCAGTCCTTTTGAGTACTCATCAGGGTTTTCAAAGTTGATGTTCGGTGCGATGAAGCCGCCTTGCATCATGAGGATGCTATACACAATCTCACTGGCACCCGCCATCCAACACTCATGACCCGTCATGGACTTGGTCGAGGAAATAGGTGTCTGGTTCGTTTCAAAGAGTCTTCTCAGCGCCAAAGCCTCAAACATGTCGCCTTGTGGCGTGGAAGTGGCATGGGCGTTGACATAATCGATATCATCAGCCTTTACACCTGCTTCTTTCATGGCACGGGTCATGGCACGATAACAGCCATCCTCGCTGGGTTGTGAGATGTGGCTTTCGCCATTCGACGAGAAACCATAACCACAGACTTCTGCCAAGATGGTAGCGCCACGGGCCACAGCGTGGTCGTAGTCCTCAAGCACCAAGGCAGCGGCACCACCGCTGGGCACGAGACCGTCGCGGTCGCGGTCGAAAGGACGCGAGGCTTTGGTCGGCGCATCCATACGCGTCGAGAAGGCGCTGATGCCGTCAAAACTAGCCATAGAGAGGTAGTTGGTTTCCTGTGCTCCTCCACATAATACCATGTCCTGCAAACCATTACGGATGAGCATAGCACCAAAACCGATGGCGTGGGATCCACTGGCACAGGCCGCACTGATGGTCATATTAATTCCTTTCAGGTGGAATATGGTGGAAAGGTTCATCGTCACAGTGGAGTTCATCGACTGGAAAATGGCCGATGAGCCGACGAGGGTGGTATCTTTCCTTTCCAAGATGGTCTCATGTGATTCGATGGTTGCCTTAGCCGACGAGTCGTTACCAAACAGCACACCTACTTCGTTTTCAAGCAGGTAAGCATCGTCGACACCAGCTTGTGTGAAAGCTTCTCGTGTGGCCATGAAAGCATACTCGCCTTCTTCAGCCAAATACATTCTAAGTTTACGGTCAAGAAGACCTTTCAGTTGCGGTTTTTCAACCAAGCCCACCAAAGTGGAACGATAGCCGTATCCAATTCTCTCGGGTTCTATGCCGATACCTGAACGGCCTTCTCGCAATGAGACCGCAACTTCTTCTTTGTTTTTTCCAAGGCAGGACCAAATGCCCATGCCCGTAACTACAACTCTTCTAGTCATATTTCAAAATTTATGTGTATAACCCTCCGTTGATGGAGATTACTTGTCCTGTGATGTATGCCGACTCATCAGAGGCGAGGAAGGAGGTTAAAGCGGCCACTTCTTCAGGCTTGCCGAAACGTCCCAGCGGGATGAGTTTCTTCAGCTCGGCCTCATCAAGTCCTTTGGTCATATCGGAAGCAATGAAACCCGGTGCTATGGCGTTGACGGTCACCTTTCGGGCTGCCACTTCCTGTGCCAAGGCCTTTGTGGCTCCGATAAGAGCGGCTTTGGCAGCGGAATAGTTGGTTTGGCCAGGCAGACCTTTCAGTCCTGACAGTGAAGCCATGTTGATGATACGGCCATTGCGATGTGTCATCATGTCTTTTATCACACGACGTGTGATATAGAAGAAACCGTTCAAAGTGGTATCCAACACCCCTTTCCATTGGTCTTCCTGCAAGAAAATCATCAAGTTGTCTTGACGAATGCCAGCATTATTGACCAACACGGAGATATAGTCGTCAGGGTGTGCCTCCGACCATGACGTCAAGGCCGTTTCGATGGCTTGCGGGTCGGCAACATTGAATGGCAATAGCTCGCCTGTGCCACCATTTTCTTGAACTTGTTTTAATGTATCTTCTGCGGCTTCTTTGTTTGATTGGTAGTTGATGATAACGGCAAAACCATCTTTTGCCAGGCGTATGGCAATGGCTTTGCCCAAACCGCGAGAAGCGCCCGTGATAAGTGCGTATTTCATTATTTTAATTTCAAAGGATTAGTTTTCAGATAGTTCTCTACTTCGGCAATTTCCTTGTAGAACGGCGTGTCCTCAACAAACAGCGGGATGATTTCGCGTACCTTGTCGTACACCTTGCGCGAGGTGGGACTCAGCTTGTCTGCAATCTTCAGGCAGTCGGTGGCCTGCGCCAAAGCGATGTATTGGATGGCCATCACCTGGAAGCAGTTCTCCACCACTTGCTTGCAAAGCAGAGCTGTGTTGGTACCCATGCTGACAATGTCCTGGTTGTCGTTGTTATTCGGGATGCTGTGCACATAGTTAGGCATGGCCAAAGTCTGACATTCGGCAGTCGTCGAAGTAGCGGTGAACTGGCAGGCTTGCATGCCGTAGTTCAGTCCCAACGTTCCGAGGTTGAGGAACGGCGGCAGAATGCCGTTGATACGATCGTGGAAGAGGTAGTTCAACTGACGCTCTGCCGTCATGCAAAGGCGCACAAGGGCAATCTTCACCTTGTCTTCTTCCAGCGAGATATAGTCTCCGTGGAAGTTGCCGCCATGGTAGACGTATTCCGTTTCGGGGTCGACGATGGGGTTGTCACAAGCCGAGTTGAGTTCGTCTTCAAGGATTTGGCGCGTGTATTTCAACGTGTCATAGATAGGACCGAGGATTTGCGGCGTGCAGCGCAGGGAATAATAGGCCTGCACTTTGTGTTCGAACACCTTCACATCAGAGTGGCCGTAATCGTAGAGTTCATGGGCGCGTTTCTTTAGGCATTGCGAGCCTTCGGAAAGTTCTCTCATGCGGCGTGCCATCACCTGTTGACCTTCGTGACGACGGCAGTTGTTCTCGCCTTCCGACATGTAGTCATCAAACGAGGCGGCTATTTCGTTCATCCATACTGCTGCCAAGGTAGCCCAATCCAGCAAAGTCTCGGCATGGAACTGGTTGATCACGCTGATGCCCGTCATCACGGAAGTGCCATTGGTGATGGAGAGACCTTCACGAATGTGCATCTTCAACGGTGTCAAGCCGAGTTTTTTCATCACCTCGCCAGCATTGCGCCACTCACCTTTGTAGTGGACCTCGCCTTCACCAATAAGGCACAGGGCGATATGGGCCAATTGCACCAAGTCGCCACTGGCACCTACGCTGCCATGCATGGGGATGAAAGGATAGATTTCATGGTTGATGAACTCCACAAGCAGTTTCACCACATCGGTATGCACGCCAGAGCGACATTGCAGCACCGTTCCCAAACGGGCAATCATGGCCGACTTCACATAGACGTCACCTAAAGGCTCGCCAGCACCTGTGGAATGACTACGGATGATATTATATTGTAAATCTGTCAGATACTTGTCATCAACACGCCACTGTGCCATAGGGCCGAAACCCGTATTGATGCCATAGATGACTTTCTCTGCTGCGAATTTCTCCAAGAAACGATAGCATGCCTCTACGCGATCCATCCATGACGAAGAAACCTGTATTCTTTCGCCAGAATAAAGGACTTTCTCGACGTCTTCAAGAGTGATTCTATCATTAAGTGTAATCATATAAAAATTCTTTATTATAAAAGAGGGTGCAAAAATAGTAAATTATTTGTTACGAGACTCTTCTTTATTATAAATGGGGATCTTTATTTACTAAATGACAACAATAATCCTATAAAGAAGGCACTTTTAATTTGTCAAATCATTTTTTTACTATCTTTGACCCCCAAAACCGACAACTTTTTTATGACCGAAGAAAACAGCAAATGGTTGGTCGTCGTTAACCCAAAAGCCTCGGTCGGCAAATCTGGAAAGGACTGGCCGATGATAAGGCAAATCCTTGTCGATGAGGGCATTGAGTTCGATGATATACTGACAGAATATCCCCGACATGCTATTGAAATCGTCCGTAATGCCATCGTTGAAAAAGGCTACCGTAAGTTCATCTCTGTGGGAGGCGACGGCACCAACAACGAGGTCATCAACGGCATTTTTACCCAAGACGTGGTGCCTACCACTGACATCATCATGGCGACACTTCCCATCGGAACGGGCAATGACTGGCGCCGTACTTTCAACATCCCTTTGGAATATGATGAAGTCGTCAAAATCATCAAGGCAGGACATACTTTTGCACATGACATCGGCAAGTTGACCTATTATGACGACGGCAATTCACGTATCAGATATTTTCTCAATGCCGCTGGAACCGGACTCGACGAGATGGTGTGTCACTCCACCAACCGCATGAAGCAACAAGGTAAAGGAGGCACCATTCGTTATCTGATCAGTTTGGTGAAATGTATTTGGACATACAAAGTCACCCGTATCCAACTCACCATCGATGATGAGCTTGTATTCGATGACTATATCCTCAACCTTTCCATCGGCAATGGACGTTTCAATGGCGGTGGCATGATGACCATGCCCAAAGCCATCCCCGATGATGGTTTGCTTGATGTCACGGTTATCAAAAAAGTCTCCATGTTCAAATTTGCTGCCAACGTAAAAAATGTCTACGACGGTACTTTCATCAATAAAATCGATGAAGTGAAGACTTTTAGAGGGAAGAAAATCCACATTGTTTCCATTCCGCCACATTCGTTAAAGGTGGAAACCGAAGGTGAAAACCTCAATAATTCACCCTTCGATTTCGAGGTCCTTCCCAAGGCCATCAATATGGTGATTCCTAAGGATTTAACCCAAACTCCAAAGACAAAGAAAAGTCGTTTCAAGAAAAATTCAAAGAAATAATCATCTTAAAAAACAAATACCATGGTAAACATCGATCAAGTCAATTTTGAAAACAAGCGCGTGGTTATCCGCGTCGATTTTAATGTCCCGTTGGACGACAATTTCAACATCACTGACGACACCCGTATGCGTGCCGCCCTGCCGACCATCAACAAGGTTTTGAATGACAAGGGCATGGTCGTGCTGATGTCTCACCTCGGTCGCCCGAAAAAGAACCCCGACCCGAAGTTTTCTATCAAACCGATTATCAAGCATTTGGAAGAACTGCTGGGCCGTCCCGTCCAGTTTGCTGACGACTGCATGAAAGCCGCCAATCAAGTGGCTGCCATGAAACCCGGTGAAGTGCTGGTGCTCGAAAATCTCCGCTTCTATGCCGAGGAAGAAGGCAAACCGCGTGGCATCGAGAAAGGCGAAGAAGGCTACGACGATGCCAAGAAAGCCATTAAGGCCTCGCAGAAGGAGTTTACCAAGATATTGGCTGGCTATGGCGAGTATTATATCAACGATGCCTTTGGCACCGCCCACCGCGCCCATGCTTCCACCGCTTTGATTGCTGACTACTTCGATGCCGACCATAAGATGTTTGGCTACCTGATGGGTAAAGAAGTGGCTGCCGTCAATAAGGTGATGAACGAAATCCAACATCCTTTCACCGCCATCATGGGTGGCTCTAAGGTTTCCACAAAGATCGAAATCATCGAGAACCTGCTCACCAAGGTCGACAACCTCATCCTTTGCGGTGGCATGACCTACACCTTCAAGCGCGCCTTGGGTGGCAAGATTGGCAACTCCATCTGCGAAGAAGACAAACTCGACCTTGCTCTCGACATCCTCGCCAAAGCCAAGGAAAAAGGCGTGAAACTCGTATTGGCTGAAGACTGCGTGGTGGGTAACAAGTTTGCCAATGATGCCGACACTCAAGTGGTTGACCCGATGGACATCCCCGATGGTTGGGAAGGTATGGATATCGGTCCCAAGACTCGTGAGTTGTTCGCCAACGTCATCAAAGGCTCGAAGACCATTTTGTGGAACGGTCCTTGTGGTGTGTTTGAGTTCGACACCTTTGCCGTGGGTTCCAAGGCCATCGCTGAAGCTATTGCAGCAGCTACCAAGAATGGTGCTTTTTCGCTTATCGGTGGTGGCGACTCTGTAGCTTGCATCAACAAGTTCGGTTTGGCCGACCAAGTTTCCTACGTCTCCACTGGCGGCGGTGCCCTGCTCGAAGCCATTGAAGGCAAAGAATTGCCTGGCATTGCAGCGATTAAGAAGTGATATTAGATATCATTGGTTCAAAAGAAGGCGGCTTCGGCTGCCTTTTTTACTTTTGAAAGTAAAAAATGACACTCATTTTCGTTTTTCTAAAGTAAAAAATCGTAGTTTTGCTTATAGTTTGTAAAATTTCCAAAAATGAAAAAAGAAACCTTGATTTTAGCCTTGTTTCTCGGATTAATTCCGATGCTGAATGCCCAATGGGTGAGTCCAGGTAATGGCACCACCTACACCTTGCCTGATTTGGTAGCCGTCTCCGATGGTGTCGTCACCAATACAGGAACCGTTTTTTCAATCAATAGTGACCTCACCATTTCTGCCAACGATGTGTTGAAAATCGACCATCAAGTCTCGAAAATCGATGCCGGAAATGTGCTTCTCACCATCAACGGATCCGTAACATGTACGAATACGGAAAGGGTGAAATTCTACGGCACCATGACGGAGCATTTCAGCATCAGATTTGAAAACGCTACCGACTGTATGCTTAAAACGCTGTATTTTAGCGATGGTGCAGGTATTCAAGTAATTGAATCGGATGTGGACTTCATCGACTGCAAGTTTGTATATTTCACCCGTGACTATTGCAGTTCTGTCATCAACTTCATGAACTGCAATCCTTTGATTGAAGATTGTTACTTCCTCCTCAATGAAGGCCCTGCCATTGGCTCACCTGCCAACGGACAAGGCTCACCAAGGATTTTGAATTGCCAATTCGACTCCAATGTGAATAGCAGCAACAATCCTCAAATCAACTTAGGTCCAGGCAACGAAGACACCATTTTCATTGTCGGCAATGAAATCGATGGCACGTATGCAACATGGCATGCTGGTGGCATTTCCATCGCCGATCTTATGGAAACAGGGTCAACCAAGGTTTTGATTAAAGACAATATCATCAAAGAAGGCCGCTATGGTTACAACCAACAGGGATACACCATTTCCTCGGTAATCACCAACAACCAGTTTATCAACAATAATCATGAGGACAACCCCATGAACGGCGGTAGCGGCATCCGTATTTATGGAATAAACGGAAACAACAAAGCTTTCATTCGCAACAATGTGATTACAGGAAACTTATGGGGCATCACTGTCATTAATGCCGCTGACGTTAACCTTGGCACTGAGGACGACTGGGGCAACAATCAAATCCATGACAATGGCAACGGAGGCGTGATTTATGACCTTTACGACAACTCTCCTTGCAACATCATGGCTGTCGGCAACAATTGGGGCACCAGCAATGCCAATGAAATTGAGGAACATATTTTCCATCAATACGACGACACCGAATTTGGCTTAGTCACTTTTATTCCATTTATCGACGTGGACGATGTAGACGAAACTACAGCTTCAGCTTTTGAAGTGTGGCCCAATCCCGCCCAAGGTCGTTTCATAGTGGAAGGCAAAGGAAGGATGACCATTACGAATGCCCTCGGGCAGACCTTATTCAGCCGTGAAATCGACGGCAAAGAAAACATAGCATTGCCGCAAGGCCTTTATTTTGTAAAAATAGGTAACACCACACGAAAGGTTGTCATTGAATAACCATTAAAATTATAGCACCATGTCAAAAACTATCGTCAACATCATAGACAAAATCAACCCGATGCCGACTTACCTTTTTACGAAGGAATATTATGAAGACGGCGACGAGTTGCTTTGTATCTCCACGGCAGAGGATGCCGACAGCATTGATTTGCTTATCCAACAGCTGAAAATTGATGAAGCACTTGTAAAGAGAATCATCATCAACCGTTACCAAGACAATTTACTTTATGAGCGCATCTGTCGCACCATCAAGAGCAATTTGGTACAGGACAAGCAATATTATCTCAATTTAGCTGGCGGCAACCGTTATATGACCTTGTCGGTGCAGCATGTTTTTGAAGAGTTCAATACCTTGTTTTTCTACACTCAAACCCGTGAGAACCAAGTTGTAAAGACCATTTTCGACAACAGCATCTATGACGACGACGATGAAATCTTCCCCATCAAGCATCGCATGAGCTTGAAGGAGTATTTCGGCCTTTTTGGATTGCAAAGCGACATAGACGAACCCCGTAAACAAGTGAAAGAAACGACTTTCTCACAGCATCTTTTCACCATGTTTTCGCAAAATATGTTCGGCCAAGGCGATTATCAGGTGATGGAGATCCTGCGTCAGAAATACCGCAGTTGGAAGTTCCTCATTATTTCAGAAGTGGAGAACCCGCACAAGGATTTTATGACCCCCATCCCGAATTTGAGCAAGTTCTTGCATTACATTGGCTTTGAACCCGAAAGACCAGGCTCACTGCAAAGCTATGAAATAGAATATTTGACAGGTGGTTGGTTTGAGGAATATGTCTATGCCTTAATCAAAAACGTGCTGCAACCCGACGACATTGCCATGGGTGTGCATATCTCTAATGGTATCATCAAGCACAACAACGAGTTGGATGTGTGCTTCATGAAGGCCAATAAATTGTTCGTCATTGAGTGCAAGACCGGTGTAACCAGCGAAAGTCTTTATAACGAGATTGTCTATAAGGTCTGCGCGTTGAAGGAAGTGCTTCTAGGCACCAGTAATTCTTACATTTTCTCGCTCAAGAAAGACCATAAAGGCTTGTGGAAAAAGACAGCGAAATACATGGGCATCACCTTCTGCGACTGGCTTAACCTCACCAAGCCTGAAAACTTGAAACACATCCTGAATGAGATGAATCGGATTGCGAAGGAAAAGTGATTTTCATATTTTCGCCCAACACTATCACACGGTTATCATCAAAATGACCTGTAGGGAAACCAAAACAAACAGGATAATCATATTCTGAAACCACTTCAGCAATCACTTCTTCGACCGTTTGACCAAAGGGATGCGTGTTGTCATGGATTTGCGTCAAACCGCCTACGATGAGTCCTTTCAGATGTGCTAACTTTCCAGCGCGTTTCAAGGCACGCATCATCCTGTCAATGTGATAAATATATTCATCCACCTCTTCGATAAACAATATTTTTCCGTCCGTTTCAGGGAAAATGTCGGAGCCGTTCATGCCCATCAAGACAGACAAGTTGCCGCCTACAATTTCTCCTTCCATTTGCCCTATTCGGTTCAGTGGATGCGCTGGAAACTCATAATGCAAAGCTTTACCTGTCAAAGCATCATATAATGATTGTTTGGCTTCTGGAGTCTTGTTGGCGAAATAGAAAGGCATCGGTGAATGAAGACTTGGCATACCCAAACGATTCAGTTTGCCATGAAGCACTGTCGTGTCACTGAAACCCATGAGCCATTTCGGATGCTGCAAAAATTGGGTGAAATCCAATTTGTCGATGATTCGGATGCTTCCATAACCGCCTCGGGCAAACCAAATGGCATCTATTTGTTTATTATCGAGGTATTCCTGAAACACAGCTGCACGAAAATCATCATTTCCAGCGAAAATATGATGCTCGGCAAACAGCTTATCATCATAAACAGGTTCAAAACCATGTTCTTTCAGCCAATCTATGGCATATTGCATCTCTTCAGGCGTCACCCTGCGTGCTGGTGCGACTATGCCAATTTTCGAGCCTGGATGTAAATAAGGTATCTGCTTCATTCTTTAATGATTTCGTTGTCATCCAAAGCCTCGCCATCGTATTTCACTTCCTTACCTTGATCATAAGTGACAGTGAAATATAATTCGCCTGTGTCGAGATATTTCTTCCAGTCACCATGCTTCACGCCAGCGGTGTATTTCTGGATTTCACGCAGTCTTCCGTTTTGATAGTAAAAGAAATGCTCACCATCGGGATAACCTGCATTGAAAGTGCCTTTAAAAGCCAACTTGTCATTGTCGTAATACGACACCCACTCCCCTACTTGTTTGTCGTTGCGGTACTCACCTTGGGTGCGCATATCACCAATTTCCTCTATCCACTTGCCATTTTTCATGCCATCGAAATAAGTACCTGTGACAATGGTGTTACCTCTTGAGTCGTATTCTTTGTAAGATCCATTCGGAGTGCCCTTAAAGAACTGTTCTTCAATCTGTTTTTGTCCGTTTTCGTAGTACCAAGTCCAAATGCCATCAGGCTGACCTTCATTGTAAAAACCTATTTCTTGAACTTGGCCATTATGATAGTAGAACTTCCATTCACCTGAGCGTTGACCCTCTACGAAAACACCTTCTGCGCGCAAGGTGCTGTCAGGATAAAATTCCTTGTATAATCCACGTCTTTTGCCGTCTGTGTCAACGATGCCTTGTCCTACCAAAACACCTTTCTGATAAGTTTGGGAGTTGAGCACATTACCTTGTTCGTCGAACTCACGCCAGACACCTTCACGCTTGCCATCACGGAAAGAGGCTTCGCGCTTCACTTTACCGTTGGGATAATATTCATGCTGCACAACGAGCGGTTTCATGTCGCTTTCCAACACTTGTTCCACATCGTTGACATACTTGGTGATTTTCTTCAAGTTGCCCTTCTCGTCATATTCCTTATAGAACCCATCACGCATACCATGGCGATAATAACATTCGGTGCGCACACTCCAATCGTCGAAGAACGTCTTCCAATATCCATGTTTTTTGGCTTCACGGTCATACCTATTAATAGCTTCGCGCGTCATTACAAACCCTTTTTTATAGGTAATAATTTCACATAACAGTCCAGTGGTATCAAAAACAGGCGAGATGCCTTCTTCCACACCGTTTTTATAGGCAACCGTCTGGATGAGATGCCGCTTCAAGTCGTATCTCTTACCTTCACCTTGTCTCACATCATTCACAAAAGGCTCCATGACAATGTCGTCTTTACCAAAGGTAAAGCGGGGACCATTTTTCAAATCCCTCTTATAGTTGACAATCAAAGAAGTGTCACCAACTTCAGAGAAAAACACCCAAGTGCTGTCCAAAAGGAAGTCAGTGCGCTTGCCGATAGACTTCAGTTGACCACTCTCATAATAGGTCTTCCATAGCCCATCTGGACGACCATCGCGCAGCATTCCCTCACTCGCCACTTGACCGCTAGGATAGGTAAAGGTCTGGTATCCAGTCTGGGAGAACATCTCATAACTGAAACACAAGACCATGAAAACCAAACATATAACGTTTAATATCCGTTTCATTACGTTGCAAAAATAGGCATTTTAGTTGGATTACAGACACCCATTTTTCAAATCGCAAAATCCGTCCCGAAGTTATCAACACGTCAAATTATCAATATTCCATTTTTTTAGTTTTTAAAGATTAATTTTAAAAGAAATGTACGGATGTTGATATGCTTGTGAATTGGTTGAAAACTTTTCAATAAAGTTCTTGCATTAATGGTTTTAAGTTTGAGATGCGCATTTTGGAAAACATCAAAGGTTTCTTTTTCAGACCTATCTACCCTTTTTCACTTAATCGTTGAAAAATGAAAAAATGGCTAAAACGAGGTCAATTTTTTTGAAATGATGTTGAATTTTACCTCTTTTTTGGGTTGCTTTCTGTTGATTAAAAAAGACCCAGTTTTTATACACCCGAATGAAAAAGTTATCAACAAATTTTCTGTTGATAACTCAAAAGGTATTGATTATAAGATATTTATTTCAAAAATATTGAGATAGGTTAAGCGGATAAGTAGTTCAGAAATAGTGGAATATAAAGATACGGAAAAATGAAAATGCTTAATTTTGCGACATCTTTTATCAACAGCGGAAAAATGGAACACATCATCCCCATTGCAAGCGATCATGGTGGCTTCGAAATGAAGCAATTTTTGATTGAAAAACTGACGGAAGCCGGTTATGAAGTCAACGATTACGGCTGTTATAGTCCCGAGAGCGTTGATTATCCCGACATGATTCATCCCTTGGCATCGGCTATTGAGACGGGAAAGTATCCTCTTGGTATCATTCTCTGTGGTAGTGGCAACGGTGCCCAGATGACGGCGAACCACCACCATAATGTACGTGCTGCCTTGTGTTGGAATGTGGAACTAGCTAAATTGGCCCGTCAGCACAATGATGCCAATATTCTTTCTTTGCCTGGTCGTTTCATCCCCAATGAACTGGCTTGGGAGATGGTGCAAGCGTTCCTGAACACCGATTTTGAAGGTGGCCGCCATAAGAGAAGAGTGGAGAAGATAGAACCCGTAACACTATGAGTGATCCCCAAACCATATTCAAACGAGGCTGCGAGGTGGCTTTCAACGAGGAGCACTGGCAGAAAATCAACTACAGCACTGGTTGTTACGAGCAGAGCTTTGCCAAAGGCAAGGAAAACTATCGTAACCTCGACCTTGAAAAACAGCGCGCCTATACCTTGCGCAACAAGTCACTATTGAACTTAGAAAAGCTGCTGGTCGATTTTGAGACGCATTTCACCGACAATGGCGGCAAGGTATTGTGGGCCCGTAATGCCGACGATGCCTTGACGATGATCTTCGACTTGATTTGTAAGGAAAAAGCCAATGCCATCACGCGTTCCAACTCCACCATTCTTGATGAGATTGAGTTGAATGGTTTTCTTGAGCGTAAAAATATCCGCATAGTGGAGACGGAGATCGGGCGTTTCGTGTTGCATGCCGCCAAGCAGAAACCCTATCATCCGCTTTCGCCATCGATACACCTCTCCAAGGAGGAAAACAACGCCATTTTAACGGAGCATTTCAAGTTGAAAGCCGACAGTTCCGTAAAGCAGATGGTGAATTTTGTACGCCATGAGGTGGGTATTGAAAGCAAAGACGCTCCTATTTGTATTACGGGTGCCAATTTCTTGCTTTCCGAGTCAGGCGGCGTGGTGCTTACTGAAAACGAAGGCAATATCCTGAAATCCTCTTCTTCGGCAAAGATCCATATTGTGATGGCGGGCATTGACAAAATGATTCCCACTATCGACGACTTAAGTGTGCTGCTGCCTTTGTTGTCGCTGCATGCCTCTGGACAAAGCATGGCGGCTTGCAATACCATCACCTTTGGTCCAGCCAAGACAGGCAATGGCCCCGAACAGATGTATGTCATCCTGCTTGACAACAACCGCTCTTCTTTATTGTCGCACGAAAAGCAGCGCAAGGTGATGTCGTGCATCCATTGTGGCGCTTGCGTGAGCGTGTGCCCGGTGTATAAAAACATTGGAGGCTATTCCTACGGCACCAAGCATATTGGTCCGGTGGGCACGGTGATGACACCTTTGATGGAAGGCCTTGAGGAATACAACCACCTGAATGCGGCATGTTCGCTTTGCGGCAAATGTGTTGAAATTTGTCCCGTGAAAATCCCGTTGGATGACTTGATCATCGAGAACAGGCACCTCGCCATCACAGAAAAAACGGGTAATTCTAGATACGATGCTTTGGTAAAAGCTATGATTTGGCACTGCAAGTCACGCAAAAAGATGGATGGTCCGCTGTTTTTGAAGAAGCTGGAACTGAAACGTCTCTTGGGCCCGATTTTTGGCGACCGTCCCATGCCGGAGTTTGCCTCCAAGTCGTTCAGCCAGCAATGGAGGGAAAGGAATCTGTAAGACACTGTTTTATTCCATCATCCACTTCCAAGCTGGAATAATATTAATGGTCTTTCCGTCCTGTATGATAATGTCTTCCTTGTCATGTGTGATAATGAACAAATTATCGCATAGGGTCATCTTACTGGCCTCTATGATGCCATCAATTTCGCGTTGCCGGGTTATGGTATCTTGCATATCCCAGCATACTTGATATA
>CALEMB010000006.1 GCA_937902805.1 uncultured Bacteroidales bacterium | reverse complement strand
AGATCGGTCTCGGCATTCCTGCTGAACCGCTCTTCCGATCTCGATCTGTTCAACAAGTTTTACAAACAAATTGCCCTTGATGCGGGCGTCGGTATCAGAATAGACGTTTCATTCCTCATCATCCGCCTTGATTTCGCCTATGCCATGCGCAATCCTTACCCCGACGAAACCGGCAACTACTGGCGTTTTGGCAAAGGCAATAACATAAGGATGCAGCTGGGCATCGGCTATCCTTTCTGATAATCAACGCGATGGGCAGGCAAGACTTATTCGGGCAACTCATCCAATCCTTCGGCTTCGAACCCACCGAAGGGCAATCCATTGTGCTTTATCACCTATCGGCTTTCTTGCTTTCGCAAAAAGAAAATCCCACCTATGTTTTAAGAGGTTATGCAGGTACTGGCAAGACCTCTTTGGTGAAGGCGTTAGTGAAGACCCTGCCGTCCATCGGGATGAGATATGTGCTGATGGCACCCACGGGACGCGCCGCCAAGGTGCTTAGCAGCTACACGGGACAGCCTGCCTCCACCATTCATCGAAGAATCTATCAGGCTAAAGCTTTCCCTGATGGCAGCATACACATCGCCAGAGCTGAAAACAAGTCGAAAAACACGCTTTTTATCGTCGACGAAGCCTCAATGATAGGAGAACAAAGGGAATTTGGCGGCAATAGTCTGCTCGACGACCTTTTAAGCTATGTCTTCAGCGGTGAGCAATG
Organism: uncultured Bacteroidales bacterium; assembly: GCA_937902805.1. Classification (GTDB taxonomy): domain Bacteria; phylum Bacteroidota; class Bacteroidia; order Bacteroidales; family F082; genus Limimorpha. The sequence goes on along the minus strand of CALEMB010000006.1, from coordinate 1,031 downwards.
TCGATTGCTGCTCATTGGAGACACAGCTCAGTTGCCGCCTGTTGAGAGTTCTGAAAGCCCAGCACTGAACTGCAATTATCTGAAATCGGAGTTCCCTATCACCGCCGCAACTTACGAACTCACCGAGGTCAAACGTCAGGCTTTGGAATCAGGAATACTATATAACGCCACTGATATTAGGCAGTTGCTCGGTGAAAGGCTTTACGAATATCATCTTCCGATCTTCCATATTGACGGCTTTAATGACATTGAAAGGATTGCGCCTGAGACCTTTGAGGAAATGCTTTACAATGTCTTTGCCAATAGTTCCGATAACGAGGCCGTCATCGTCTGCAAGTCGAACAAACGGGCCAACATGTTCAATCAAGCCATCCGAGGTCGCATCCTTAACATAGAAGGCGAGATTGCCACAGGCGACAAATTGATGGTGGTGAAAAACAACTACTTTTGGGCCGACGGCAATGATGCCATCAGTTTCATCGCCAACGGCGACATGGCTGAGATACGGAAAATCAAGCATTTCGACGAGATGTACGGCTTCCGTTTCGCCGATGTGGAACTGAGCTTCACCGACTATCCAGATGCACCCAACCTTGAAGTGAAGATTCTATTAGACACCTTAAACAGCAATAGTGCCTCGCTGACAGAAGAGGAAAGCAAGCGTTTGTTCAGTGCCATAGAAGAAGATTACATGGACATCCCGAACTGCAGGGACCGTTACAAGGAAATGAAGAAAAGCCCCTGGTTCAATGCCTTACAAGTGAAGTTTGCCTACGCCCTTACCTGCCACAAGACCCAAGGCGGGCAATGGAACACCGTTTTCATCGATTCCTTGCTGAACCTCAAGGAAACGCTAGAAGTGGAGGATTTGCGATGGCTTTACACCGCATTGACCCGTGCGCAGAAGCGGGTTTGTTTCGTAAATTTCAAGGAAGAATTTTTTGGGTAACCATAATCCTACCGCCTAAAAACAGACGACCCCGCCAGCATGTGCTGACGGGGTCTCCGTTGTGGGTGGGCGGCGAACTACT
>CALEMB010000005.1 GCA_937902805.1 uncultured Bacteroidales bacterium | reverse complement strand
AGCTACTGAAAAACTGTCCTCAGAGACATGATCAAGAGAGGAGGCATAAGAGAACGTCATCATCGACGTTCAAGCACGTCCACCCTGTTTTTTCTGTGCTCTTGGTATACCAAGAAAATCTTTAATGAGCGGACTAGCCCACTTTTTCCCGTTAATGACAACCATAGCGGCACTATTGGGATACAATGCGCCCCGAGAATACTTTTCAGAAACCACGCCTATTCCTACGATCTCATCACCAACATTTACATCTTGCAATGAAGTCCAGTTGTGTTTGTCGAAAACTTTATGATTAGGTTTTTCTGTTTTTCTTTCTGATGGTTTAACAACAGCTTCTTCAATAATAAATCTTATTGCATCTTTTTCCACAAGTATTTCTATATTGTGGTAATAGCTCAATTCACACATCAATTGTATAAGGATAGAGACCGACTCTTGTTTAAACAGTTCTTCATTCTGCACTTTGTTCCTTTCTTGCAATAATGTTTCTGGAATTCTATAACCATATTTTTCCAAAACGCTTATTTCATTGCTAATTTCTTCAATAGACCTGTCCTTCAAGATACGAGGAGCATATTTGAATGATGAGCCGCCTTGAGGTTTCAATTGAATGGCTGCATTTCGACGAATGTCATATTTTCTTATTAAATCCTGAATTATTTCAGTGGCTCTCTTCTCAAAATTGGATAAGCTTTCCAGCCTTTCTTTCTCTTTCAAAAGTTCTTTTGGAATCTCGTATCCATATTTCTTCAGAATTTCGATTTCCTTTTCGATTTCTTCAATTGACATAATTGCTTGTTGATTATTATCAGTAATACTAACTTTCGTATCGGTCATTTCATCATTCTCCCTTGATGAAAATAGCAAATCTACTTGTTCGTCACCTTCTTCGATTTCATCCATAAAAGTAATTCCATGACCATCTCCTAAATGAATTGGGTCTGGTTCGATTTCATCTTTTCCCACGAAATACATCATCCAATTTCTATTGACTGAGGGAAAACCGAATTTATTGTATTGACCAACGTTGTCCAAGATGATTACTTTCTCCTTGCCTTGCGCTGGTCGCAAACCTCTTCCAACTTGTTGCAAATACATGGAAAGAGACATTGTCGGGCGAGTCAATTGTACGAATTCAACATCAGGACAATCAAAACCTTCATTAAAGATGTTGACATTACAAAGAACATCTATTTTACCTTCCTTAAACTCGTTCACCAGCCTTTCTCTTTCTTCGGGTTTCGTATCACAGTCAATGGCGGCAGCCCTTATGCCAACTTTTTTGAAACTATTACAAATATGCAAGTTATGACCTTTAGTAATAGCGTACACAATTCCTTTTTTCCCTTTGGCATATTTTAAATAAGTTTCCACAATCCTAGCCCTAACTTTTTCCGTATCCATCACAGAAACCATCGCTGATTCAAGATAGTCGCCGTCTATGTCGAACTGATTGATGCTGTTGATTTGATTCTGAATATCAGAGTCTGGGCGAATTGAATAATACTCATAATCTGACAAATAGCCTTTTCTGATAAATGAACTAATTGGTTCAGAAACTATTAACTCTTCAAATTCTTCCACAAAGCCTTCCCCGTTCATTCTATATGGTGTAGCAGTAACGCCAAGGATTTTGGCATTAGGATAGGCGTTTATGATTTTCTTGTAACTATCAGCCTTGATATGATGCGCCTCATCAACGATGATAATATCAAATTGTTTGTCCGACCATTTTTCAATTCTTCTGGTTAACGTTGGAACAGAACCGATTTGAACTGGATATTTCTTTTGTTCCAAACTTTTAGCCATAATGATCCCATGAGCCAATCCATATTTCAGCCCAAGATGAGTGTCTATTTGGTCAATGAGTTCATGGCGATGAGCCAATATCAGTATTTTGACGGCAGTTTTATGCTGTATCGCCCAATTGTGGAAATCCTTCGCAATGGAAACAAAAAGACGTGTTTTGCCAGTACCCGTAGGCATCTGAAGCATAACACTCCGTTTTGTTCTCCAAAAATCGTAAATCTTCTTTTTTGCCTCTGACTGATAATCTCTTAAAGTTTGGTCGGCAAACGGGTTTAATTCGTCAAGATTAACTTTAAAAATCATGACTTTAGTTTTTTAATAAGGCCAATGCGATTTTCTTCTGAAATGAAGTGACTTAACTTAAACACATGGGTAGGAGGAATATGAAGATGAACATCTGGGTCTTCCGAAATTGGCAAGATTAGATAACTATCGTCCATGGCATCAAGCACTGGGAAATGGTCTTCTGGCATTGGGGGCAACGCGGCGATAATCCCGAAATCAATTCTATTATAGCACAAGGCTTCTACTATGTCACCAACTTTGAAATGAATATCTTCTTTGTTGCGCCCATAATACTGGTTAACAAGATTGTAGTCTTGAAGGCATTCCTCAAGCAGATTTCCTGATGGGTCGTACGACCTGACACTTAACCAGTCTACATCGCCAAGATTGCCGTCAATGGCAATTTCTTTTATCAAATACGCATAAATCTCCTCGGAGACATATGTTTCCGAAGCATTTCGCTTCATTGCTGCAACAGCCTTTTCAAGAGATGAGAAATGTCCACGAACAGAAGTGATTGCTTCAAGATAACTCGGCGATTCAGTTTCATTGCAACGGATTTCATCAAGTCGGAAAATGGAAGTGGTCATGATTAATCAGTTTTACAGTATCAAAACGCCGCCGCAATCTTCCTGATTTCGAGAAGATGGCGATTTATTTTTCTGTCAGTTTTGGCGACTTGAAGATTATAGTCCGCCTGCATCTGAATCCACAATTGCGCATCGATGCCTAACACAGCCTCCAAATAGAGGGCATATTCAATCGAAACAGGACGCTTACCATTGAGAATCTCATTCAACACCGAATAGGAGACACCCATCTGCTGCGCCAACTGCTTCTGAGTAATTCCACGATATTCAATCTCTTCCTTCAACAATGGCCCTGGATGCACAGGTTCTGATGGCATCAAATTGTTGGCAATCATTTGAGGGTCAATATTTTGCATTGTAATCATAGTATTTTCATTTATAGTGGTTTGACAATTCCAAAACGTTACAAATAATCACAAGAGGCTCTTCAGCCATATTGACGGTAAACTCAATACGATACTTGTCGTTGACCCGTATCGAGGAAATCCCTGCCTTGTCACCGCTCAATACCTCATAGTTCAACGACTTGATTTGGTAAAGCGTTTCGATGCGCGGCGAACTGACCAAGGTTTTAATTCGTTGCTGGTACCTTTTGACAATATCTGGTTGGAACCGATGCTTTTTGTCACTGGTCTTGCCTTGTTCATATAATTCCTTCAAATATGTCTGTTCAAATGTGACTTTCATGCCGCAAAAATAGACATTATTTTGGAAAATTCGCAAAAAATCGAATTTTATTTTTCACACATTTTCTTCTTTCACGACAATATTTTGTACTTTTGCAACCAAATCAAACCATCATATTAATTATGAACAACGCCCTATACATTTATAACAGCCTTTCGCGCTGCAAGCAACCTTTTAAACCCTTGAATGCCCCGCATGTGGGCATGTATGTCTGCGGTCCCACCGTCTATGGCGATGCACACCTCGGTCATGCGAGACCGGCTATCACTTTCGACTTGGTTTTCAGATATTTGAAACACCTCGGCTATAAAGTGCGCTATGTACGCAACATCACTGATGTGGGCCATTTGGAACATGATGCCGACGAAGGTGAGGACAAAATCGCCAAGAAAGCCCGCATCGAGAATCTCGAACCCATGGAGGTGGCTCAATACTACACCAACCGCTATCACGCCGCCATGGACAAGCTGAATGTGCTGCGCCCGTCCATTGAGCCTCACGCCTCAGGTCACATCATCGAGCAAATCGCCATGGTGCAGAAAATACTCGACCACGGATATGCCTATGTGGAGAACGGCTCGGTGTATTTCGACATCGAAAAATATAATAAGGAGCACCCCTACGGCATCCTCTCGGGACGCAACTTCGAGGAGATGCTCAACACCACACGCGAGCTGAGTGGTCAAGAGGAGAAACACAACCCCGTCGACTTCGCTTTATGGAAAAAGGCCGAACCCAAGCACATCATGCGCTGGCCTTCGCCTTGGAGCGACGGCTTCCCGGGCTGGCACATGGAGTGCTCGGCCATGGGTTGCAAGTATCTTGGTGAGACCTTCGACATCCACGGCGGCGGCATGGACCTCATGTTCCCCCACCACGAGTCGGAGATTGCGCAAAGCGTGGCCGCCAACGGCAAACAACCTGTCACCTACTGGATGCACAACAACATGATTACCATAGGCGGGCAGAAGATGGGCAAGTCGTTAGGCAACTTCATCACCCTCGACGAGTTCTTCAACGGCAGCCACATCAACCCCAAGACGGGCGAAGAGATGCTGGCACAGGCCTACAGTCCGATGACTATCCGTTTCTTCATCCTGCAGGCCCACTATCGTTCCACCGTCGATTTCAGCAACGAAGCCCTGCAAGCTGCCGAAAAGGGTTACAACCGTCTGATGGAAGCCGTGAAAGCCGCCAAAGGCCTGAAAGCCACAGAAGGTGCCGCCAATCTTGACATCCAAAAGATTGTCGACGCCTGCTACGATGCCATGAACGACGACTTCAACAGTCCTATCGTCATCGCTAATCTGTTTGAGGCGGTACGTATCGTGAACACCGTGAAAGACGGCAAGGCACAAATCAACAACGAGGATCTGGTCATGCTCAACAAGTTGTTCCAGGAATTCGTCTTCGACATTTTGGGCTTGGTGGAAAGCAACGCTTCCGAAGGCAGCGGTGCCGTTGTCGACGGTCTGATGCAGACCATCATCGACATCCGCAAGACCGCCCGCGCCAATAAGGACTGGGCCACCAGCGACAAGATCCGCGATGAACTCGCCAAGCTGCACATTACCCTGAAGGACGGCAAGGAAGGCACCAGCTGGATCATGGAATAAAACAAAACCAATACACTATGAGCAGACAAGTCAATAAAATCAAGACTATCATGAAAAGTAACGAAAGCAATTCAAAGACCGCTAAGAGCGCCCCAAAGTATCACTTCAAAAACCTCGTCTTTGAAGGCGGCGGCGTGAAAGGTATTGCCTACGTGGGTGCCTTGGAGAAGCTTGACGAAGAAGGCATCCTCGAGGACATTGAGCGCGTGGCTGGCACTTCAGCCGGTGCCATGGTAGCCGTTCTCGTCGGATTGGGTTACACCGCTAAAGAGATTGGTGACATCCTTTGGGAAATCAATTTCCGAAACTTCATGGACAGCTCGTGGGGCTTTGTGCGCGACACGAAACGTTTCATCTCTGACTACGGCTGGTACAAAGGAGACTTCTTCCGCGACCTTATGGCCAGCTACATAGAAAAAAAGACCAGCAACGGAGAAATCACCTTCAAAGAACTCGCTGATGAAAAGAAATACAGGGACATTTACTTGATGGGTTCCGACCTCTCAACGGGTTATTCCAAGGTGTTCAGCGCTGCCCTCACCCCCAACGTGAAGATTGCCGATGCTGCTCGCATCTCCATGTCGATACCATTGTTTTTCGCGGCTGTGAAAGGGATGGACGGCAACGACCACGTCTATGTCGACGGTGGCCTTTTGGACAACTATGCCATCAAGGTATTCGACCGCAACAACTATCTCTTTGACCAGGAGAATGCCCGAAAGACTGATTACTACAAAAAAATCAACGAGAAAATGAAGGAGAAAAGCAGAAAGACGAGAAGTATCAGTCAAGTCAACGAATATGTCTACAACAAGGAGACTTTAGGATTCCGTTTGGATGGCCAGGAAGAAATCATTACTTACCTCGACCCCAACGCCACCCCTTCAACGAAAGAAATCAAGAGCCTATTTACCTATACCAAGGCCCTGGTCACTACGCTTATCGATTTCCAGAAAAACGTGCACCTGCATAGCGACGACTGGCAGCGCACCATCTACATTGACTCGCTTGGCATCGGAGCAACCGATTTCGATATTTCCGACCAAAAAAAACAAGCCCTTGTTGAATCGGGCCGCGATTTCACCCAGGCTTATCTTGATTGGTACAACAACGACGAGGAGAAAGCCAACAAATAGACACAACCAGCTACAAACCAACCATTTACCATTTTTATGAAACCCTTTTCTTCAAGCAAGGCATTATTGCTTGTCGTCATCTTAGCCGCTATGACCTATTCGAAAAGCGTCATGGCACAAGAGTCGTTTTTCAGTTTCGACAGCCGCACCTACTTTGAAGTGGACGGCCGCTTAGGCAAGTATTTTCCTTTTGAAGAGCGTCACGCCTACATGAAAGTACTACCGCAATATGGCGTTGACCTGCGCATTGGCCGGCAAACCGACGGTCGCCTGAAATGGGAGCGTGACTTCAACTTCCTCTCCTATGGTGCCTTCCTGCGCTTCGAAAAGAACAACGTCGACAGCATCAGATTTGTCGACCGCGACGATTTGGGCTACGAAAGAGAGACATGGCGTCCCCTTGGCGACTGCTACTCGTTGGGCGGCTTCATCAACGGACATTTCTATCGTGGCAAACACTGGTCGCTCGACTACGACATCATGGGCGGTTTCTCGTTTTGGACCAAACACGGCGACGAATTCATCGGCTCCGTGGCCAATGTCCACCTCGCCATTGATGTCGGCCCGACTTTTATGATCGAGGACAACTTCGACATCACATTACGCTACCAATTCTCACATTCATCGAATGCAGCACTGCGTCTGCCGAACTGCGGCATCAACGTGTTCAGCTGGGTGGTGGGACTACGTTACCATCCTTTGGGTCGGCCCGAGCTTGTCCCCAAGGAAAAGCCGCGCCCGAAGTTCGAGAAAAGCACAGCCATCTTCGCCACCGGGTCGGTAGGCCTCTTGCAGACCAACGAATCGATGAGGTGTTACCAGACCGCCGACGGCACTATGGTCGACGACATGCCCAACGAGCGTCCTTATTATTTCGCCAACGTCATCCAAATCGGCGTGCACCGTCAGTTCCACCCCAAGTTCAGCTATGACGTGGCCTTGGACTTCGGCTGGACCGGCGAGACGAAGCGCATGTACGATAAAGCTCAACAATTATTCAATGATGGAGATGGACATTTCACTGGCGACGATGCCATCCCGCTGATGGAATACAGCTTTGCCCGTGGCCTTCATCTTGCACCCTCGGTGATGTTCGAAATCAACTTCAACCGCTTCGCCTTCTGCCTCGGCGGTGCCTATTACCTCTGGCATGGCATCTACTATGGCACTGACCAAAAGAAGACTTGGGGCTTGGCCGAGTCCTCAGAGAGCAACTTCGAAAATACCTACCTGCCACCTTGCTACCGCACCTTCTACGGGCGCTTGGGATTTAAGTATTACTTGGGCAAGAACCACAACATGTTCGTCGGGTCGTTCATGAAAGTCCACGAAGTCGTCATCGACTATGCCGAGTTCACTTTTGGAATCAACCTGTACAGCTGGAAAGACAAAAAGAAATAAGGCTTATTCGCCTTCGCCGTAATCGACTTCCTTGATGAGGTTGCCCTGCTCGTCGTAGAATTTCCAATTTCCGACGTGCTTACCTTCCTTGTAGGAGCCTTCTTCGTACTTGTTGCCGTTGGAATAATACACTTCTGCCGCGCCAGTGCGTTTGCCATTCTCGAAAAAGCCATGACTCTGCACACGACCGTCGATGAAATAAGCGGTCCACTCCCCTTCCATCTTGCCGTTTTTCATGCCACCTTCCATCTTCACCTGACCCGTTTGGTAATACTCGGACTCCTTCACGCATTGGTCGTTCTTATCGTAATAATGAACGACTTTCGTTGTGCCGTCAGGGTAGGTTGCCATCACTTTCTCGGTCAGTTGGTTTGAGCAGGATGCCAATGCAAAGGCCATGAATAATAACAGGAATATCTTTTTCATTTTGATGGTTTTTTTATCGGTTTTAGCTGCTACCACGATGTGACAGTCCTACATTTATCTATTAAACAACAGTCTTTCTCCCCTATTTTCCTCGTGGAAGATACCGTTTTCAAAGACCAAGTTGCCGTTCACAAAAGTATGCGTCACAGTACATTGTGTGTGAAGACCGTCGTATGGTGTCCAACCGCATTTGGAATATTCACCCGCATTGCGAATTGCTTTGGTCGTGTCGAGGTCGACGAGCGCCAAGTCGGCGTGATAGCCTTCGCGAATATAACCACGACGATCAATGCGGTACAAGATAGCAGGGTTGTGACACATCAGTGTTACCAATAACGGCAGACATTCCTTCCCCATCACGTTCACCATGATGTCGAGCGAATGTTGGACGGACGGAAAGCCCGATTTGCTCGTGAAATAATCGTCGGTCATCTTTTCCGCAAACAGATGTGGTGCATGGTCGGTGCCAATGGTGTCAATCAGACCATCACGCAAAGCTTGGAGCAATGCTTCTTTGTCGCGGTGCGACTTGATGGCAGGATTGCACTTGATGCCGAAACTTTTCTTCTCATAGTCGCGGTCGTCAAACCAGAGGTAATGGGGACAAGTCTCAGCCGTTATCTTTTTATCCTTCAGCGGGATGTTATTCTTAAACAAGCCCAACTCCGCCTTGGTGGAGATATGTAGCACATGCAGCCGTCCGCCAAACTTTTCGGCCATATCGACAGCTTTGGAAGAAGAACGGTAGCAAGCTTCAGCCGTGCGGATAAAAGGATGGATGCCCGCATCGAGGACAACTTCGCCTTTCGAGGCCAAGTCTTTGCTGCACACCGTGTTGGCATGGATAATTTGTTCATCCTCGCAATGAGCTGCGATGAGGCAAGGCGACTCCCTGAAAAGGCGCACCAAGACCTCGTTCTTGTCCACAAGCATATTGCCCGTACTGGAACCCATGAAGAGCTTAATACCGCACACCGTCTTCGGGTCGGTCTTAATGACTTCACCGAGGTTGTCGTTGGTTGCACCCAAATAGAAGGAAAAGTTAGCCAAAGACTTCTCAGCAGCAAGGTCAAACTTATGTTGCAGCAGCTCTTGAGTCGTCGTCTGCGGATTGGTGTTGGGCATATCCATGAAAGAGGTCACGCCACCTGCCACTGCTGCACGGCTTTCGGTGTAGATATCCGCCTTGTGCGTCAGACCTGGCTCACGGAAATGCACATGCTCGTCGATGATGCCAGGGATGAGGTATTTGCCTGTGCCGTCAATGACTTGCGCCGAAGAAACCGGCCCCTTGACAAGTTCAGGGACCTGATTATCGCAAACAATCTTGGCAATCTTGCCGTCGGAAACAAAAACACTTGCCACGAAGGTCTTCCCCTCGTTGACAAGTGTCGCATTTTTGATATAATAGTTCATCAGTTCCTCTTTGGTTTGATTTTACCCGTCAGACCACGCCAGCGCAGGTTGATAACACCAAACACCGCCTCGCGGAAGATGCCCTTGCTCATCTTCGACTGTCCCTCACGGCGGTCTGTGAAGATAATCGGCACCTCCTCAATCTTGAAGCCAAGCTTCCAAGCGGTGTATTTCATCTCGATTTGGAAGGCATAGCCCACAAACTTGATTCTGTCCAAGTCGATGGTCTCGAGCACCTTGCGCGTGTAGCACACGAAGCCTGCCGTGGTGTCGCGCACCTGCATCCTTGTGACGAAACGCACGTATGCCGAAGCGTAATACGACATCAGCACGCGACCCATGGGCCAGTTCACCACATTGACACCCGTCTTATAGCGCGAGCCTATCGCAAGGTCGGCACCGTTGGCGCAGGCATCGTGGAGGCGTGCCAAGTCGTCGGGGTTATGGGAGAAGTCGGCATCCATCTCGAAGACATACTGATAGTTGCGCTCCAAAGCCCACTTGAAGCCCGTGATATACGCCGTGCCGAGGCCCAACTTACCCGCCCGCTGTATCATAAACAGGCGGTCGCTGAACTCCGTCATCAACGTCTTCACGATGTCGGCGGTGCCGTCGGGGCTGTTGTCGTCGATAATGAGGATATCGAAAGCCATCGGCAGGTTGAAGACATAGCGGATGATGTTCTCGATATTCTCCTTCTCCTTATAGGTGGGTATGATCACTAAATTCTCTGACATGGTCAAAATCGTTTCTCTTTCAACGTGCAAAGATAGTTGAAAATTGCAAACGGGCGACGAAAGCGACAAAAAAAGCCCGCCACATTCCTCCTGGGAGTGGCAGGCTTTTTATTCATCAAGCGGTTTCAACTATTCCACCACAACATTCTTCACTTCCCAAGCGGGACAAACACTCGTTGTGCTGGTATACTTGAAAGCAATGGTCACATTTTGGCCAACAAAGCTGCTCATATCGGCAGAAGCACCTTCAAACACCCAAGAAGAATTGGGGGTTGGCCAAGTGCCAATATTCAGTTCCGTCCATGTCGCCGTCGTCACATCACCTGCATAATCAGTCGATGCCATGACAAAGAACGATCCCTCTGCTGAAGCAAAAGCGACTGCATGGTCAAACTTCAATGTGGCAGAAGTGACATTGGTCAAGTCAATTTGAGGCGAAACAAGCCAACTTTCCGTTGCATGAGCACCTTGATAGTAGCCATTTGCTTTCATGCATTTATAGTTGCTCATGTGAGCCCATACATAATTAAGCCCTGCAATTTCGACATCCTGAATCGTAAACTGGCCTTGACCATTGGTGAAGGTCTCGGAGAAGATGCCTGTTCCCGGATCGGGAGGCGTGGGCGTATCGCCGCCTTCAAAAACGAAATCGGATTCTGTACCAGGGCTATCCACACCTGGCTGTCCAAAGCCATATTTCAAGGTACCATAAACCAAGAGTTCCTTACCAAGATTGTCCGGATGGTCAACAAGGTTAACCTTAGTACGAAGAGCAGAACCTGCGGGCATCTTCACAATAAGGCAGCTCGCAATGTCGTTACAGCTGGCGTCATCAGCAATGAGAACATTGGTAGCGCGTCCGAATGGAGCAGCCCAATCAATGTCGTCGTTGGAAGTAACGGAGTTATGTGCATCTCCGCTTTTCACAGCACCAACAATGTAGCCCCGTACCCAAGCTGTTTCCTGAGTAGTTTGTTGTGAGATACCAGCGGCCACATTGTACGGGTCGTCGGCAGTGCCACTACCTTCGCCTTCACCAGGACCTGGGCCAGGAGGCGTATCGCCACCCGCCGTGCCTTCCTCAACAGTGATAGCCGACACCTCTATGGTGCCACCCTTCGTGTCAGTCGAGAGATACTTCACTGCAACCGTAACCGTTTGGCCGATAAAGTCCGTCAAAGCAAGTTCAATATCCTTGAAATCGCTCCAGCTTGAGCTTTCCACCAAGTTGGCGGGCAGCTGAGTCCATTGTGCCGTCGTCGGATTTTCACCATAAGTGTAGTTGCTCGACACCCAAACCGTCACATCGTTGTTGATATTGTCGAAATAACGGCCAAGGTATTTCATCGTCATCTTGGCATCGGTCACACCCGTAAGAGCCACAGGTGATGAAATCAGCCAGTCTTCATTGGCGTAGTTTTCTCCCGGGTTGCCACCAACGTGACCCGTCATCTGTACAACACTATAAGAACTTTCATACGACCAGACATGGTTGTCGTCGATGACGCTATAAGTCATATAGGTACCGAAGCCCGTTGAGAACAACTGCGTGTAAGGCAAGCTCTGCACCTCGCCAGGAACGGCGGGCGGCGTGGGCGTAGGATCCCAGTTTTCAAACTCCATCTCATTCTTCGAGCGGATGATAAGCTGCCACGTGCTGTTGTAAATTGTGGCAATGGCCACCATGCTACCTGGACCTTCCGGCAGGTTGTCGTAAGCAAAATTAGCGTAGTTGCTGGTGCGGACCACGAAATTGTCGTCATTGTTGGGGCTGGTGGCATCCACCAAGTAGCGGTTGCCCGACTCCGAACTCTCGGCAAAGGTTCCTGTTTGGGTGAACTGAACATCTTCCAAACGCACCAGTTTGCAAAGATACTGTCCAGCCTTGATGCCAGCGATGGTCGTTATAGCAGGCTCGATAGGACGGTTGTTGGCAAGGATGATAATGTGACCATCGGGACCAAAGCCACTCAACTGAGGCAGGTTGTGGTACTTTTCGAGAAGCACGTCCTTCAGGTAGACACGGATGGAGTCACCGATGCGGACACCCGAAGTGGAATTCAATTTCAGCTCGATGGCAGCACCCGTAGCGCGGTCTTGAATGAAGCACATCTTGTAAAGGTTGCCCGACACCTCGTCGGCAGTGACGATACCATACACCGAAGCCGTATCGAACACCGTACCCGGCGACATGTTCAAGATGTCTTGAATCGTGTAAACCGTCCCTATCGGCAGGTTTTGGATAGGTGGCTGAGGATACTCTTTCTTGCATGAGGCTAACATCGTCCCCACTAAGGCAAGAAGAAGAAATGCGTTAAATAATCTGTTTTTCATTGTATTTGGTGTTTATTTGTTTGTCGTTGAATTTGTTTGGCTTTCAGCAGTCAGCTATCAGCAATCAGCAAACCGGCTGACAGCTGATAGCTGATGGCTGACAGCTTATTTACGAACTGTCAAGCTGATGAAGAAATTGGTGCCGTACATGTAGGAGTACTTGTCGGGGAACATGTCGGGATTGTTGGCGTTGAAGCGCAACTGCTCGTAACCGTAGAGGATGGTGCTCTTGTTATTGAGAATGTTGTTGACACTCACATTGAAGAGGAAATAGTAGCCTTTGAAACGCTTCGAGAAGCCTCCGTAGAAGTCAAGCGTGAAGGCGGGCTTCAACGGGGTTTGTCTCAGCACATCCTCAATGCGAATGTCACCTTGAGCATAATGGCTCATACCGGCTTCCGTGTGGTTATAGGGGTTCACGTCGAAGTACGAATTGGCAAAAAAGTTACCGTTGAGGCTCACCCACCAGTATTTCGGCGAGTTGTATTTGATGCCCAGCGAAGCCACCGTCTCGGGACCCGTTGCCACGTGATAGTTTTTCAGGTAAGCCGTGTTGTTCTCAATGTAGGCCACATCGGTGTTGTCGTCATACACCGAGAACGAGGGGTTGTTGGTGTAGGTGTGGATACCATGGGCGGCAGCGGCTTGCATGGTGACGGTCGGAGTGATATTCCATTCCAAACCCATCTCCGCACCGACGCTACGCTGGTTGATGCCCGTCATGATGAAGTTGATGAACTCGCTGGTGTAGGAGTTTTCGCTGGTAGCCGTATTCTGGAAGACGTTCTCGCAATAGAAGCTGCGGTTCCAAATAAGGTTGCGATAGGTGTAATAATAACCTGTCAGGCGGAACTTGAGCACAGGCGAACGGTACATGTAGCTCAGATCGAAAGCGTTGATGCGCTCGCTACTCAAACGGTCAGATACGAGGGTGTTGCGCGTGCGGGGCGAGATGTAAATGTCGCGGAACTGCGGAGCCAGGCTCATCTCTGCGAAATTAAGCACAATGTGGTTACGGCCATTGATGGCGAAGGTCACACCGGCTTTCAGACTCGGATCAAGGAAGTTGTGTTTTTTGTCATTACCATAGGAGTTGTCGGCGAACTCACCATTTTGGAAGAGACCGGTGCGCCAAATCTGAGTGAAGGAAAGTTGCACGCCGAGATACAGGTCGAAGCGGCCGACGAGCCAGTCGATTTGGTCCCAAACGCGACCGTAGTTACGGTGGGCGCAGTAGTTGTAGCCGATGATGTCGCCAACCTTGGCCACATGGTTCGTGTTCAGCAGGTTCACCTGATTACTACCATCCTCCTGATCTTCAGCATATTTGTTAATATCATAATAAAAGTCGCCACCCAAAAGGTCGTTGACGCTTTCATAATAATACGTCCTCGAAGAGTTCAAAGCAAAGCCGCCTGTCATGATGAGGTTGGGCTTGAACTCATGCTTGAAATAGGTGGAAGCACCCGACTGCAACTTGTCGTAATGGCGTTCGGCAAGAATATATTTTGAGGCTTTACCCGTCACTGTGCCATCTCTGCCATTGTTGGCATTCTGCACCGTGAAAAGGTGGTTGTAGTTGGCGTTGTAGAGGGCGTCCCAGTCGATTTGCGTGACCTTGGGGTCGCGGCTTTGCCATGCTTCAAATTGAGCTTCAATTTCCGCCGTGCTGTGGGCGTTGGTCATGTAGTAACTCGGCAGGTTCTTGTAGTAGTCGGGGCGCGGGTCGTTGGCCTCACCCCATTCGAGGGCAGTCTGTCCCGCTTTGCCAGCAAAGAAGAAGGCCGAGGTCTGGAACGAGGTCTTCTGATTCGGTGTCCAATACCAACTGAAACTGGCAAACGGCTGGTGGTAGGAGCTCACACGTGAGTTGCGGACAATCTGTTTGCCGCTCTCGTCGATGGTCTGATAGCCCCAGCTGGGGTTGTAGTAGTTGGAACCTACGAGGTCGTAGGCTTCCTGTACCACAGGTGAGGAGCCGCCACGACGTGAGGGAGCGCCGAATACAGTAAGGTCAATGCTGTGCTTGTCGTTGATTTTCTTCTCCACGGAGAGGAAATAACTGTAGGCTTGATAGAAGGTGCCTTCGACGTAGCCCTTGCCTGCATGGCGCCAACTGGCATTTGCCAAAATATACCAACCCTTACCCAACTCGCCCGTGCCGATAGAGGCCATTACGCGGTGGTTGTATGAACGGTTGCTAAAGGCATAACTCAGCGAGATTTGCTTGCGGTATTCCGAAGCTCGGGTGCTAAATGCCGTCAAACCGCCGAGGCTACCGAAGCCAGCACCTGTCCTGCCGAGACCCTCGACGAGCACCGAGTTACGGAAGGCATCATTGAGGCCACCCCAATTGGAGAAGACGGGACGTCCCGTCTCAGGGTCGTTCATCGTGATGCCGTTAATCATCACCTCACTGTACTTCGAGTCGTTGCCGCGCACACGGTAGCGCAACGATCCGAGGTTGTATGCAGCGATGCTATTGAACACGTCGCGCGACGAATTCAGCAAGGTGGAGGCGTCGTTGACCGAGGTGGACGAGTCCTCAAAGTCCGAATCCATGAGGATTACCGTCGGCACGTCGTGTTGGTCGAGGTTGGTCGTGTCGATGGTCTGGGCCGTCATTCGCCCAACCAACAACACTGCAACCAATAAGAATAGAAATTTCTTCATATCGAATACTTTATGATTTTGCGATAAATAATGCTTCAAATGTGCAAATGTAGGGAAAAAATGAACACGGAAAGCTTTTTCTTTGTAATTTTGCTTGATGGAATAACATTAAAAACAACATTCAAACAATGAATAGGCATTTCCTTTTTGCATTGTTATTATTGGTCTTCTGCCTCGGCATGAACCGTGTCTCCGCACAGGAGCAGCAAGCCTATAAGGTCGGCCTCGTCGGATTCTATAACCTTGAAAACCTGTTCGACACTATCAACGACCCGAACAAAGACGACGAGGAGTTTCTGCCTCAAGGCGCCAACCAATGGAACACCGAGAAATACGTCACCAAGCTCCACAATATGGCCTACGCCATCTCCACCATCGGCACCGATTGGTCGCCCGACGGCGTAGCCGTTTTAGGGGTGTCTGAGATTGAAAACCGCACCGTGTTGGAAGACCTCGTGCTCCAACCAGAAATCAAAGACCGCAACTATCAGGTGGTGCATTACGAATCGCCCGACCGCCGTGGTGTCGACGTGGGACTGCTCTATAACCCGAAATATTTCAAGTTGGTGAGCAGCAAGTCGTACCGCACCGTTGTCCCCGACGATCCTGAGTTCATCACCCGCGACCAATTGCTGGTCAGTGGCCTTTTCGACGGCGAGATGATGCACTTCATCGTCATGCACTGGCCCTCACGTTATGGCGGAGAGAAGCGCTCGCTGCCAGGTCGTGTGGCCGCCGCCACATTGTGCCGCCACATCGCCGATTCCATCTTAAATGAAGACGCCAATGCCAAAATCATCATGATGGGCGACTACAACGACTATACCGACAATAAGAGTGTGACGCAATACCTGCGCGCCAAGGGCGACATGAACAAACTCGGCGAAGGCGA
>CALEMB010000004.1 GCA_937902805.1 uncultured Bacteroidales bacterium | reverse complement strand
CACCGTCAATGCAACCGAGGCCAGGTGCTTGACACCGTTCTTTGACATCTTGAGAGTAAAAAAAAGCACCCGCAAAGGATGACTAAACCAACCAGCTATTTATAAAAACGTTTCTCTTCCATATAGCGAAACGCCTTTTCAGGCATAAAATGCCGCACATCGCGGCCTTCTTTCACGCATCGGCGGATAAACGTGGACGACACCTCCACAATGGGCGTTTCCAGCACAGTCACCGAGGGATAGTTGACGAGCTCTCCCCCATCGTAGCCCTCACGGGGAAACACCAACAGCTCGTAATTGTCAAGGATTTTCTGGTATTCACGCCAGTTTTTCAGGTTCTGCAAGCTGTCCATACCGCAAATGAACACGAACTCGCAATCGGGGTATTGCTTTGAAAGGGCAGTCAACGTATTAATGGTGTACGACGGTGTGGGCAGATGCATCTCGATGTCGCTGACAAAGAAACGGGGGTCGTCGCCCACGGCCAGCTGCACCATTTTCAGGCGCTCGTCGTCGTCCAAAAGATCTTCCTTCTTTTTCAAGGGATTTTGCGGCGTCACCACAAACCACAGCTCATCCAGGTCGGAGAACTCGACGAGATAGTTGGCCAGCATCACATGACCGTGATGGATGGGGTTGAACGAACCGGAATAGATGCCGACTTTTTTCATGTGGAGTGTTTTTTGACGCGGGACTGCGGGACGCGGGACGCGAGACTGCGGCCCTTCGACAAGCTCAGGGACCTCAGGCTCAGGGACCTACGGAACTTTATTCTGCTTCGAGGAAGGCTTTAACCACTTCGAGGATTTCGCGTTTGGCGGTGTCGAGGTCGTCGTTGATGATGGTGCGGTCGAACTTGCCTTGGGCGAACTCGGTCTCCCAAGCGGCCTTGGCGATGCGCTTCTCAATCTCCTCCATCGAGTCGGTCTGACGACTGATGAGGCGTTCGCGCAGCACCTCCACCGAAGGGGCCTGGATGAACACCGACAACGCCTGGTCGCCATAATGGTTCTTGATGTTCACGCCACCACAGACATCGACATCGAACGCCACGTGCTTGCCTTCTTCCTGCATCTGGGCGACCACGGAGAGCAAGGTGCCGTAGCAACGGCCGGGATACACCTCTTCCCATTCAAGGAACTCGCCGTTTTCGACGCGCTGCTTGAAATCCTCCATCGTCAGGAAATAATACTCGCGGCCGTTCACCTCCTCGCCACGGGGCGGGCGCGTGGTGGCCGAAACCGAGAAGGCCATCTCGGGGATGTTGGACATAACGTGGTTCAATAAGGTGGTTTTGCCTGAACCCGACGGAGCGCTAAAAATCAGAAGTTTACCTTTTTTCATAGTTGGTTCATTTTGCCATCAGCAGTCAGCCTTCAGCTATCAGCATGCTGACCGCTGATTGCTGATAGCTGATTGCCTATAGAATATTACAAACCTGTTCCTTGATTTTCTCCAATTCGTCCTTCATCTTGACGACGATCTTCTGGATGTTCACCTCGTTGGCCTTCGAGCCTAAGGTGTTGATTTCGCGGCCCATCTCCTGGGCGATGAAACCGAGTTTCTTGCCGGCTTGGTCGTTGTCGCAGCTCTCGTTGAAGTAGTTGCAATGCTGGCGCAGACGCACCTTCTCTTCCGTAATATCCAGTTTCTCAAGATAATAAATCAGTTCCTGCTCGAAGCGGTTTTCGTCATACTGGCCCGAGGTGGTCAGTTCGGCGAGGTTCTTCGTGATGCGCTGCTTGATGACGTCGTGACGGCTCTTTTCGTAGGGTTCCACTTGTTCCAGCAGGCCGAGAATCAGCTCCACGCGGTGCAACAGGTCCTTTTTCAAGGTCTGGCCTTCCTGGATGCGGAAGCCGTCCACCATTTCCAAGGCTTGGTCGAGGGTTTCGGCGACCTTGGCCACAAAGACCTCGTCGTAACTATCGGCAGGCACGTTGAAGATGCCAGGCATCCTGAACAGCACGCTGGCTTCGTCGGCCATAGGCGGAAGGGCAAGCTGCGACGAGATGGCCTCGATCTGCTCCTTGTAGGCCTTCACGATGTCGGGGTCGATGCGGTAAGTCTGAGCCAAATCGGTGTTGGTGATAGTGACGACCACGTCGACTTTGCCACGTTGCAGTTTGGCGCCAATTCTATTGCGGAGATCGAGTTCGGCTGAACGCAATTCATTGGGTAGCTTGACATTAAGATCCAACTGCTTGCTGTTCAATGTTTTGATTTCGACGGAGATTTTCTTCTCGTTGAAAGTCTGTTCGGCTATACCATAGCCTGTCATGGAACGAATCATGAGCGAAAATGTTTATGCGTTACTGTTGCACGAAATGCCACGCTGTCTTGCCATAAAGGTCTGTCGCAGCACGGCCGGAAATCTTAGCGTATCTCGTCTTATTAATCCTTGACGAGAACACGCCATAGCCACCGTTAATGTTGGTGTAGTCGGGAACGGACTGCGACAAGCCTCCCGCCTGAGAATTGACTTGGATGTAATTGTAAAGCTCTTCACCGCCGGCTGCAATCACGATTTCAATCGGATTTTCGTCAAAATAGCGCGTCACACCGATCGTATCGCTGCCGATGGCTCTCTCCAACAGGTTGAACAAGGAATTCATGCCATAAGTGACAACATAATATCCGTCTTCATAGTAAAGTTCGTCGACGCTCTTGGTGCCGAAGTCCCATTTCACCTGTTTGTTCACCTCCGTGGCACCGCGCTTTTCCCTATAGTTAAAATACATCTTCACATCATAGAAAGCCGTATTGTCGGCAGATGTGAAGGAAATCTTTCCCGAATTGGTGGTCGAATCCGAAACGAAAGAGGTCTGCCAAGTGAGAATCTTGAAATCCTCACCACCAACTATACCTGTTTCGGAAGTGATGGTATCGTTGCCTTTATAAACGGCCAAACGGTATTTATAATGATTGCTGCCATTGTTCTGCTTAAAGGTTTCGGTAGTGTAATACACCTTTTGGTTAGGGGCATAGAATATACCCGTATCCTTGTCGTGAATCGTCATCGTGTCAAGTACAATGACACGGCCCGTAGGCGAATACTGATTGCCAAAACCCAATTTGTATTCAATAATCCTCGCATCAAGTTTGCCGGGATAATTGCATGAGTCGGCAATCAGGGCCACTTCGTAGGCGTTGATAGGATTGTCGTTGCTGCTCGAAAAAGCCCTGTTGATTCGCACGAAATTCGTATCCGTTGTGGCATCAATCAAGCCATAAACCACGGGAATGTCCTTGTAGTCGGCATAAAGCTCGACATCGGTGGAACAAGCATTGAAGAAGGCCATGCAAGCCAGCAGCGAAAGAGAAAGAAACAGTTTTTTCATCGTTGAAACGGTTTAAAGAAGAGGCAAAAATAGTGCTTTTTTTCCGAAAGCCGCACATTTTCTTTAATTATTGTTCCTTAAAGCCCCATGCCGTCACCGAAAAGAGGTCTCTGGTGGCATAATAGGAAAGGCCTGTTGTCTTATTAATGGTGGTGCGCGACGAGAACAAGCCGTATCCCCCTTCGATGTTGGAATAAGACGTAACAAGCGACATTGGGCTATTCAGTTGCGCTTGATTTGCCAAATAATAAACGTATAATTCCTCGCCTCCGGCACTGATGGAAATGACAAAATCACCGATGTGACGAATCACATTGGGATGGTTTTCAATAACAATAGTGTCACCGCCGATGGCATTGGCGAGGGCGTTGAACAGCCAATTCACAGAGTATTCCAAATAATACAAATTCGGCGATCCTTCAACTTGGCGATACTCGTCGATGGGTTTGGTGCCAAAAGAACGGCTGATATGTTTCCATTTCACCTCTTGATTCCCGTGTTGCTCGCTGTAGTTGAACTGCATTTTGACATCATAAAGGGAAGCCATGCCGTCGGCCTTGAAGACAATTTTCCCCAACTCATCGGAAGGTGCCAACTGGAAACTCACCTTGCTCGTAGCAATGCGGAACTCCTCGTTGCCGACCATGCTGGTTTGCGCCGTGACCGTGTCGCCATCGAGCTTGACCACAATGAGCTTGTACTTGTACCTTTTCCCATTCGTGCCCGACTTGAATTGTTCAGTGGTGTAATAGAAAAGTTGGTCGGGGGAATAGAACACACCTTCTTCCTTGTTATGTTTGGTAATCGTGTCAAGCACAATCTCACGCCCCGTAGGGTGGTAAGAGCCACCATTGGTGCTTTCCAACTCGATAATGCGGGCATCCAACTTGCCTGGATAATTGCTTGAGTCATAAATCAAAGCCACATCGTTGGCATTGATGGGGTTGTCGTTGGTGCCACAAAACGCCCGGGTAATCTTGATATAATTGGTGTCGGCCCGAAAATCAAGCATGGCATAAATGATGGGCACATCCTTGTATTCAGCATAAATATCCACATCGGTGGTACATGATGCGAAAACAGCGATGAAAAACACCACGACAAGGATAAAGCGACAGGGTATCATGTTGAAACAACTATTCCGTTGAGGCAAAAATAAGGTTTTTTTCCGCTCATGTCGATTGTTTATCAGTTTTTTTTATTTTTGTCCCACACTAATAAAGTCCATCATGATGAAAAAACTATCCTTATCACTGATGTTCCTCCTTTTGGCCTTCTCATTATCGGCTCAGGTGGAATACCTTTACGACTTCAACAGCCTCACCGAAGGCACGAAAAACCTCAACGGCCAAGACGGCTGGGTGACGCATTACCAAACCGCCACCTCATCGCAAGACTTCGACGTCGCGTATGTTTGCGGTTCAGAAATGGCCCCTGACGAAAGTATCGCCATCTGGTATCCTTACGGTGGCTCGGGCGTAGGCCGCACCGCCACGCGCAAGGCGTCGGACAATTTCAACTTCAATTTCCAAAACGGCGGCATCATGGACCTCGAAATCGACATGAACCGCACCTGGTGGGGCAGCTTCTTCGGCGTGGGTTTTGATGCAGACGGCGACGGCCACATCCTGCCCGGTATGACCGACCCCGATGGAGGCGTGTATGTCTTCATCAAGAGTCAAGGCGACAGCGGTCACGCCAAAGTGCTCCTGCCCGACGGCAGCAGCATCCCCTTCGACTACGAGCAAGGCGGCTGGACGCGTTACAAGATGTCATTCGACTTCTCAGCCTATAACGGTGCTGGAGCAGTGACGGTGTTCGTGCAACCCGGCTGCGAAGGCGAATGGATACAGATGGCAGGTTGCACCAACGTCTGCATGAACCTCACCCCTGGCAGCGGCGACAAGAACGACTACCAAGTGTGGGACGGCCTCTTCTTCCACTCGCAAGGCGGCACAGGTGGCTTCGACAACCTACTCGTGCGCCAGCAACCCGACGGCAATGCCCAGCTCATCGAAATGGCCGACATCCCAAACCAACTGGTATTCAACGACCCCATCACCTTGGAAGCCACCGCTTCGTCCGGACTGCCCGTCAGTTTTGAGATGATAGAAGGCCCTGCCACTATCAACAACAACATTTTGTCTTTGACAGGCGAGACAGGCATCGTCAAGTTCAAAGCCACACAGGCTGGTAACGCCACTTGGCTGCCCGCCCCTGATGTGGTGAAGACCTTCGAGGTCGTCGACCCGGATGCCTACGACCCAGAGGTGAAGATCCGCCGTCCCTACAATGGCACCAAGGTCTATATGGACGATCTTCATCCCGTGATGATTGTCGTCTCGGCCTATATCGAGCATCCCGAAGTCATCAAGTTCACCGAAGTCACGGCGAGCGTCGACGGACAGGACGTCCCGCTTCAAACCGACCATCCCGAAGATCCTGACAACGGCTATTACTACGGTTTCTTCACACCTTCGGGCTTCACCAACTACAGTATGAGCGTCAGCGTGACCCAAAGCGGAGGCAAGGTGACGACTGTCAACACCAGTTTCGAGGTGACCAACACTATCGAAAACACCTTGGACGTCGTGACCATGAACGGTGACCTCGTCTGCGACCCGACCCATCACAGCGCCATTGGCAACTATGTTATGCCTTCGCATGTGGGCGCCTTCAACGAGATCATGGCACATTACGACCACAACTGCGTGGGTGGCAACTGCGACAACTACGACCGCGTGGGTGGCGTGAAGATCCGCAACTACCGCGGCGAATGGGTAGAGCTGTTCCGCTATTGCACTCCCTTTGGCGTGCAGTGCAGCGACGACCTCGACGTGAGCGACTACACCTCATTGTTGCAAGGCTTGGTGGAACTCCAATTCTACATGGAGAGCTGGAGCGGCAGCGGCTACAATCCCACTTTGATTTTCACTTTCACCAAGGGCACACCTGAATATCTTTACGCCGATGTAGACGAGATTTGGTTCGGCACCTACGCCTTTGGCGACTATGCCAACCAACAGCCCGTGCCTGTTGTGGATTATTCCTTCAGCGATCAGGCGCAGGCCGCCAAGCTGAAAATCACGACAACCGGCCACAACTGGAGCAGCGGCACCGCCAATACTTACAACACAGGCAACGCCGCCGAGTTCTATGAGGCCACACACCATATTCTCGTGAACGGCCAAAACAGATACGACCAACATCTCTGGCGCACCTGTAATCCCAACCCCGCAGGCTGCCAGCCACAGAATGGCGCTTGGATCTATCCGCGCAGCGGCTGGTGCCCGGGCAGCATCGGTATGGTGTGGGACTTCGACCTCACAGAGTACCTTGACGCAGGACAGGCCCAATTGTTCTACCAGTTCGACCCGACCTACCTCGACCTCTGTCACCCCAACCATCCCGACTGCGTCGACGGTGTGACCTGCACTGAGTGTGCGGCTCCCGACAACCCAGTGCTGCGCGTTGCGGGCAAGGTGATTTCTTTCAGCAACGATGAAGACCTGCTTGTAGGCGTCCACGAAGGTGTGGCCCAACCCACCTTCAAGGCAGAGGTCTATCCCAACCCCGCTAAAAATCAATTCACCATCAGCACCGACTACGACAAGGGTGCCGTCAGCGTGATGATGCTCAATATGTATGGCCAGATAGTGAAGTTCTTCACCGTCGAAGGCCAGCGCACCATCGACGTCAGCCGTTTGCCTGCCGGCATCTATACTTTACAGATGCTTGGAGGAAACATGGTGACGAAGAAAATCGTCATTGAATAAGCCTAAGGAACTACTCTTCATAAACCACGTTCAGCAGTACGTCACCGACCATACCGAGCGTGGTTTTTTCTATGTTTTCAAGGTTGTCGTTCAGGGTGTGCCACACCTCGGGGAAGCACTCGTTGCTGCTTTCAGGATGCAGGTCGATGATGTCTATGGTGGGGATGCCTGCGATTTGGTTCATCGGGATGTGGTCGTCGCTAATCATTGTGCCCAGCTCAGTGGTGAAATAAGGACGATAGCCCAAGTCGGCGGCTTTGCGCCAGACCTTATTGCTCACCCAAGCGGCATAGCCCTGCGAGTAATACTCCTTCGGGAAGTTGGGGTTGCTGCCGCCCACCATATCCAACAAAATGCCGTAATAAGCCTTATATCCGTACACATGCGGATGCTTGGACCAATGTTGCGAGCCCAAGGCCCAGAAGTTCACCCTGTCGTCATAGTACTTTTCCGCATCCTCCTGATGTGGTCCATAGTCTTCAAGGTCGAACAGCACGATGTCGACACCCAATTTCTCAGGTAGTGCCTGCAAGTTGAACTGTCTGGCACATTCCAACAGCACACCCACACCGCTGGCACCGTCGTTGGCACCGTCGATAGGCGTATGGGTGTTGGCTGCATCAGAATCATGGTCGGCGTAAGGGCGCGAGTCCCAGTGGGCACAAAGCACAATACGCTTCTTGGCCTCGGGATGAAACACCGCCACGATATTCTTTCCATCAATGCCTTTGTCGTTAAACAAACGTGTCCTAAATTCCTGCACGATGACCGTATCGGCCCATTCGCTCAGCTTGGCGGTGAGCCATTCGGCGCAGGCAGCATGGGCAGGCGTTTCAGGCACACGCGGCCCGAATTGAGTCTGCTTGGCCACAAACTGATACGCCGAGTCGGCGTTGAATTGCGGGACAACTACGGTTTTCTTGGATTCTTGTTTGCCGTTAGGGTCGTTGGTCTTAGGTTTTCCCGTGCAAGCGGCCAAAAGAAGGACAGCGGCTATGATGATGAGGTGGTTTTTCATTGTTAATTGATTAGTGGCGGCAAAAGTACGAAAAATTAGGGAAAATAAATTTTGGTAATCCTCTTGCGTGTAATGATTTTATGTGTACTTTTGCAAAGTATCGTTATAACGATAGTTTATGGGAAACAAAGTATTATATCACGGCTCAACAAAAGTCATCGAACAACCGATAATAGGCTTGGGTAATCCGAAGAACGACTACGGATTGGGGTTTTATTGCACTGAAAGTCTGGAACTTGCAAAGGAATGGGCGAGCACGGAACGCAGTGATGGCTTTGCCAATAGTTACGAAATCGACTTGGATGGGTTAAACATCCTTCATTTGAACAACAAGCCTTATCATATTCTGAATTGGCTCTCAATCTTGCTGCAAAACAGGACTTTTGTCCTTTCACAAGGCTTGCCCACTGAAGCAAAAGCCTATTTGTTGGACAACTTCTTGCCCGACTACGAACCATACGATTTGATTATTGGCTATCGTGCCGACGACTCTTATTTCTCCTTTGCCAACGCTTTTCTGAACAACACGATTTCGTTAGAGCAGTTGCGCAAGGCGATGTTTTTAGGGAAGTTGGGGGAACAAGTCGTGCTAAAAAGCGAAAAAGCGTTTTCCCGTCTCACCTTCATGGGAAGCATCCCCGTCGACAGCATCCAGTACTATCCAAAGCGACAAGCACGAGACCGGCAAGCACGAGAGGACTTCCAAAATGAAAAGCTGAGCGCTTCACCTGTCGATGCTATTTACATGATTGATATACTCAGACAAAAATGGACCAATGATGACCCACGCCTACAATCAATTATACCTTGAGGATGCCATGAACAATCTCGGCACCATGCTCGACTGCGCTGTAAATGCCGCGCGGTGCGACCTGCTTGTCTTTTACGAGATGTTTCTTTCAAGCGGTGTCGCCTCACAAATGGAAGTTGGGAATCCGCGTTATCTTTCGGGTATGTCGGGAATGGAGTTGATGCAACTGGTACTGAAAAAATCATCAGACAAAGCCACACCTGTTATGGACTATGTGCCGTTCGACCGCACACCCGAGTATTGGGCAGGTTGGATTTTGGCTTATTACCAATGGTATAGTGCTTATTCGTTCTCTTTCATCCAAAGAAACGGGTTGAGTATCAACACCGTCCTTTCGCTTTATCCCACCTTGCATGAAGCCGACCTCTCTAAGTTTGTTCAAACCGCCGACACTCTTATCCAAACACATTTAAACACACGCAAAAACATACTGAAAACCATTCGGAAACAATCCCATTTCACCCAAAAGGAACTGGCCGACCTTTCTGGCGTTACCCTTCGCATGATTCAGGCTTACGAGCAAGGCGACCAAGACATCATGAAAGCAGAGGCGCGGACGGTTTTTGCTTTGGCTAGGGTGCTGGGGTGCGCGGCGGAGGTGATATGTGGGTAATGCAAAGCGTTTTTATTCAGCCAAAATAATGCTATTCTGGCTGGATTAAATTCTTTATTCAGCCAAAACAAGGTATTTTTGTAGTGTTCTGGCTGAATAAGGAGGTTTTGTACAAAAAGAACGACACAATTCCTCGATTTGGGCAGAGGCTTGGACTGCGGTATTTTTGTATGCGTTTGTAAACAAAACCAATTTTCAAAACAATAAAAACAACACAAAAGTCGTTGCCTTTGCAAATAACATAAAGTCAAATCACATAAAAAAAACGAATATGCAAAAGCGTTTTCAAAAAGCAATCGGTATTGCCTGTTTTGTAGCATTGATGCTCTGCTCAGTATTGATTATGACATGCTGTCATAGCGGTTTTAATACTAATAAGAATACTATTCATTACAGCGATATTGAAAAAATTCATATCGGAATGCCTCTTGACAGTGTGGTCTTGGTGTTGGGTCAACCATACGCCTTTAGCAGTGATCTTGGTTGTCATGATCTGTCGTGTAAGAATCCACGTGTTGTTTTTGATATTAAAATGACAAAAGTAACGGATATTGTTCATTGTATAGACAGCATATATCAAGATACGAATTATTGTTGCGAGGCAAATAGGGAGAATATGATGAACATTGAAAAACACGCCACCCTCGATTATACAGAGGAACCATCATTTCTAAAGAGCATTTTTAATTCTCCGATGTTTACTTACCCGATGTTGTGGATTCATTTGGACAAAGATTATCGAGTAAGTAATGTTTATGCGAAATACTACGGAAAGGGATGGGATGAGAAGTGCATATATTCGCTATCTAATAATCCTGATAAAGATGGTCAGGATGACAACATAGAATTAATAGTAGATACAACTTTGTTCAGAAGGTGTTTCCCCAACTGATATAAAGACCCAATAACATTCAAATATTGCTGGGGTTTTGTTGGTTATTTGTCTGGGATGCACAAGAGTGGTGGTTAGGGGTGACTGCGGCCATTGCCAGCGCGTTGGGAAAAACCGAAAAAGGTACAAGCATCCGATGCCTACTCATGCTGTTCGTTCAAAGGTGAGACAAACAAAAAAAGGCGTAACCCTTTCGGATTACACCTTTTTTGATAGTGTTTCAAGAAGCGTTTACTTCACCTCCTCAAAGTCCGCGTCAGTGACAGTATCATCACCGCCATTGTTCTGCGGGCCTTGGTTCGGGTTACCGCCTTGGAAGCCGCCGCCCATGTTGTTCGGGTCGAAGCCGCCTTGCGGACCGCCTTGGGCACCAGCATTCTTATACATCTCTTCGCTAGCCTTCTGCCACATGGCGTTCATCTCGTTCATGGCAGCGTCGATGCCGGCGATGTCTTGAGCCTGGTGAGCCGTCTTCAGCTTGCCGAGGGCGCTTTCAATCTCGGCCTTCTTGTCGGCAGGCAGCTTGTCACCGTATTCCTTCAGCTGCTTCTCGGTCTGGAAGATGATGCTGTCGGCTTGGTTCAGCTTGTCGATACGCTCGCGTTCTTTCTTGTCGGCTTCGGCGTTGGCCTGGGCTTCGTTCTTCATGCGCTCGATTTCAGCGTCGGTCAAGCCCGACGAGGCCTCGATGCGGATGCTTTGGGTCTTACCCGTGGCCTTGTCCTTGGCGCTCACGTTCAGGATACCGTTGGAGTCGATGTCGAAGGTGACTTCGATCTGCGGGATACCACGCGGCGCGGGCGGGATGCTGTCGAGGATGAAGCGGCCGATGGTCTTGTTCTGGGCAGCCATAGGACGCTCGCCTTGCAGCACATGGATTTCCACACTGGGCTGGTTGTCGGCAGCGGTCGAGAAGACCTCCGACTTGCGGGTCGGGATGGTGGTATTGCTCTCGATGAGCTTGGTCATCACGCCACCGAGGGTCTCAATACCGAGGCTCAACGGTGTGACGTCAAGCAGCAACACGTCCTTCACTTCGCCGGTGAGCACGCCGCCCTGGATGGAGGCGCCGATGGCCACCACTTCGTCGGGGTTAACGCCCTTCGAAGGCTCCTTCTTGAAGAAGTCGCGAACGATGTTCTGGATGGCAGGGATACGGGTCGAACCACCGACCAAGATGACATCGTCAATGTCGTTGACGGTTAAGCCAGCGTCTTGCAGGGCGCGACGGCAAGGCTCGATGGTGTCGTGAATCAGCTTGTCGGCCAGCTGCTCAAACTTCGAGCGGCTCAAGGTGCGGACCAAGTGCTGCGGTATGCCGTTGACAGGCATGATGTAAGGCAGATTAATTTCGGTCTCGCTCGAAGAGCTCAACTCAATCTTAGCCTTTTCGGCAGCTTCCTTCAGACGTTGCAGGGCCATCGGGTCCTTACGCAGGTCGATGCCGTTGTCCTTCTGGAACTCTTCGGCCAGCCAGTTGATAATGACTTCGTCGAAGTCGTCGCCACCGAGGTGCGTGTTACCGTTGGTGGACTTCACCTCGAACACACCATCGCCCAATTCAAGGATGGAGATATCGAAGGTGCCGCCGCCGAGGTCGTACACAGCGACTTTCACATCGTTCTTTTTCTTGTCCAAGCCGTAGGCCAATGCAGCTGCGGTAGGCTCATTGATGATACGGCGCACTTTCAAGCCCGCGATTTCGCCAGCTTCCTTGGTGGCCTGACGCTGGGCGTCGTTGAAGTAAGCCGGCACGGTGATGACAGCCTCAGTGACCGTCTGTCCGAGGAAGTCCTCAGCGGTCTTCTTCATCTTTTGCAGCACCATTGCGGAGATTTCCTGCGGGGTGTATTGCTTGTTGTCGATGTCGATACGAGGCGTGTTGTTGGGGCCTTGCACTACTTTGTAAGGCACACGGCGCATCTCGGCTTCCACCTTGTCGTAGGTCTCGCCCATGAAACGCTTGATAGAGTAAACGGTACGCAGCGGGTTAGTGATCGCCTGACGTTTGGCAGGCTCGCCGACCTTACGTTCGCCGTTGTCGGTGAATGCCACCACCGAAGGGGTGGTGCGGTGGCCTTCGCTGTTGGCGATGACGACAGGCTCGTTGCCTTCCATCACGGCCACACATGAGTTGGTTGTACCTAAATCGATACCAATGATCTTTGACATTTCTTTGTTCTCCTATTTTTTATTTGTTACTTATTTTGTTGTCTTGTCGTTGTTGCATACTGAACGCAACGGCCTCATCTTGTCAATCTTTATGCCAAAGGAAAACGACTGACAAAATGTCAATTTTTAGGGTTTTGGCTATTTTTCCACCGCTTTCAGCCTGCCAATTTGATATTTTTTTGTACTTTTGCACCCTTATTTTCCTAAAAACCGATCCATATAGTATGAAAAAAATATTGGCCATAGTCGTTTGCCTTTTGTTGTGTTCATCGGCGTTCTCGCAGGAAAAAGGCCGCTTTTTTAAGCGTTTGAAGGAAGCTTTTGTGGTGCATGACACCATTTATATATATGCCGACTCCATTGCAACCGACACCCTTCACAAATTCGGTCCTGACGATGCTACCCTCGACAATGATGAGGACGAAAACGAAAGCGAGCAAGAGTTTGCAGGTTCCATCCCCACTCCTTTCGACACGCTCGATACTGACGACAAATTCCAGAAAGTCATCCTGTTCGACAATGGCACCTGGGTGTATTACAATCTCGACAAACCTGAAATCCCCGACTCGTTGAGTACCGACTTTTGGGACACCGAAGTCATCCATGTTCATGGTGTGGCCCTAAGCTCCATTCCCGACCAACTTGACATTCTTTTGGTGGACTCCGTTCATGGGTACTGCATCCCTCACCCCGGACCCGTCACCTCCGGTTTCAAATACCGAAGGAGACACGCACATAAAGGCGTTGACATCAGACTCAACACAGGCGATGCCGTGTATGCGGCCTTCGACGGTGTGGTGCGCGTTGACATGACCACTCGCTATTCGGGCGGCTATGGCAATGTCATCGTCATCAGGCACGTCAACGGTTTGGAAACTTATTACGGACACCTTTCCAAATACATCGTCAAGTCGGGCGACATCGTCAAAGCGGGAGAGCTGATTGGCTACGGAGGCTCTACCGGACGTTCCACAGGGCCTCATTTGCATTTTGAGACGCGTTACATGGGTTATGCCTTCGACCCCGAGCGCATTTTCGATTTCCAAAGTGGCACCTTGCGCGACGAGGTTTTCACGCTGAAGAAGCATTACTTCAACGTCAACTCACACTATGGCATGAGCGACCAACAATCCGCCAAAACAACCAAGAATCCGCCAAAAGGCTCGGGTGGTGGCGCAGGTGCTGTATATTATAAGGTGAAATCAGGTGACACGCTGGGCAAAATTGCCAAACGACACGGCACTACGGTGCAGAAGATCTGCCAGCTCAACGGCATCAAGGCTTCAAAGACCCTTCAAATTGGGATGAGGCTGCGCGTGAAATAACACAAAAACCCCGAAAGCCATTCGACTCTCGGGGTTTTTCTTGTCGAGCTTTTCGGCTTATTTCATCCAAGCCTCAACATCCTCCAACTGCAAAGCGGGAATGTCGAGTTTGTTCTTCTTGCGTAAGCCATTCAACTTCTCACGCAAAGCGGATGGCTTCTCGGCCTTCAACTGCTCGATGGTGTTGTAGCCATTAGTGAGCAGCAGCGTCGCCCAAGCCTCGGCCATACCCAAAGCCATGAAGTCTTCCTTGGTGGCGTTCTTCACGACCTTCTCGGGACGCATCATCGGGAACAGCAGCACCTCTTGGATGGTGGTCTGGCCCGTGAGCAGCATCACGAAACGGTCGATGCCGATGCCCATCCCTGAAGTCGGAGGCATACCATATTCAAGCGCGCGCAAGAAATCTTGGTCAATGAACATGGCCTCGTCGTCGCCACGCTCGGAAAGTTTCATCTGCTCCTCGAAGCGGGCACGCTGGTCGATGGGGTCGTTCAATTCGGTGTAGGCGTTGGCCAATTCCTTGCCGTTAACCATCAGTTCGAAGCGCTCGGTCAGTTCGGGGTTGTTGCGGTGACGCTTGCAGAGGGGCGACATCTCGACAGGATAATCCGTGATGAAGGTCGGCTGGATATAGGTACCCTCGCACTTCTCGCCAAAGATTTCGTCAATCAGCTTGCCCTTGCCCATCGTCTCATCCACCTCGATGCCGAGTTGCTTACACACCTCGCGCAGCTGGGCCTCGTCCATACCCGTGATGTCGATACCTGTTTTTTCCTTGATGGAGTCGATCATCGTGATGCGCTTGAAGGGACGCTTGAAGCAGATTTCGTTGTCGCCCACTTTCACGGTTTCCTTACCCAAGACATCCATCACGCAGCGATGAATCATCTCTTCGGTGTAGTCCATCATCCAGAGGTAGTCCTTGTAGGCCACATAGATTTCAAGTCCAGTGAACTCAGGGTTGTGGGTGCGGTCCATGCCCTCGTTGCGGAAGTTGCGCGAGAACTCGTACACGCCTTCGAAGCCGCCCACAATGAGGCGCTTCAGGTAAAGCTCATCGGCAATACGGAGGTACATCGGGATGTCCAAGGCGTTGTGGTGCGTGATAAAGGGACGGGCTGTTGCGCCACCCGGAATGGCTTGCAGCACAGGGGTTTCCACCTCGAGATAGCCGCTCTCGTTGAAGAAACGGCGGATGCTGTCGATGATGCGGGTGCGGGTGATGAAGATGTCCTTCACCTTGTCGTTCACCACGAGGTCGACGTAACGCATACGATAGCGCAGCTCGGGGTCGTTGAATTCGTCGTATTTCACGCCGTCCTTCTCCTTGACGATGGGCAGCGGCCTCAGCGACTTGCTCAGCACCGTCATCTCCTTCACGTGGACGGAGATTTCGCCCATCTGCGTGCGGAAGGCGAAGCCTTTCACACCGATGAAGTCACCTATGTCCAACAGGCGCTTGAACACCGTGTTATATAAGGTCTTGTCCTCCTCGGGGCAAATCTCGTCGCGCTTGATATAAAGCTGGATGCGGCCTTTCGAGTCCTGCAGCTCGCAGAACGAGGCAGCGCCCATGATGCGGCGGCTCATGATACGACCCGCGAGGGTGACCTCTTGGAATTGGTCGGGGTTGTTGTCGTCAAATTGGTTGAGGATGTCCGTGGTGAACACGCTCACGAGATCGAGATCGGAAGAGCGTCGTGTAGGGAAAGAGTGTAGATCT
>CALEMB010000003.1 GCA_937902805.1 uncultured Bacteroidales bacterium | reverse complement strand
CCCCTCGCCCACAGTGATGAAATACATCCCCTGAGGCAATGCCGTCACATCAATCTGCTGGGTTTCAGCCGTGATTTGGCCTGCCAGCACGGTTTGACCCATGAGGTTGGTGATACGGTAGGTTTGGTCTGGTAGAGACGTGCCATGGCGCGTCTCTACAAACAAAACACCGTTTGTAGGATTAGGATAAACCATGAAGGTCCCTGCGGTTCCTGAGCCTGTCGAAGGGGTCGAAGGGCCGCCTTCCTCAATGCCATGCACCTCCGAATAAACCGCGTCGCAGTCCTCGTCACCGTATTTGAACACCAGTTCGCCTTCGCTCCAATAACAGCGCATACCTTCCACGCGCATTCGGTCGCTGTCGCCCATCAATTTTTCAGGGAAGAAACTGGTGAGATGACCGATGCCACAGACGATATTGCCGCTGAATAGGTCTTCGGGGTCGCTCACGCGCAGCATCCGCCAAACCCTGCCCTCATATTCAATTTCTTCCACCGCATCCACATGCATGTCGATGGTTCTTGTTCCGACAACGATTTCCCAATAGTCGCCCACCTCTGCTTCGTAGTCATACAATACGGTGAACACTTCCAAAGTCTTGTTCCACCAATACACCTTGCCATCGCGCTCATAGACGTATTCATGTGTCACCTCGTCACGCAATCCCTTGTCGTAAAGCGTGTTGATTTTCACAAGGATATGCGTCGGCTCATCGTTGATGATGGTGTCGCCAGCCTGATACATGTATTGATAGGTGATGCTACCGTCCTCGTTTTGGATTTCGTAGTACCATTCGAATTGGGGTTGTTGAGGCTGGTTGCCAGGCACATAATCACAATCATAATCGCCTTCGTGATACAGCAATTCACCATCTTCAAGGTAGCATCTCATATATTCGTAGTCTGCACCACAGATGATTCCACAAGAACCCCAATTAAAGAACAAACCTTTTTCATACCCTATTCCGTCGATGATTCTACCCTCAAAGACAACGTTGTCCAAGTTGTCGGCATAACATCCCGCCACATATTGAGTGCGGTAGGTCCGATTATTCCATGTCACACTGTCAACACTTTGAACCGTAACCAAAAACGAACATCCTACTATATCGCAATACCAGGATTCCCCTGCTTCGGCATTAAAATCATACAACACCGTAAATGCGTCATTGTCTTGATTGTACCAATATACGATATTGTCCTCCTCATACACATAATCATAGAGATCTATTACGCTGCAAGTGTGTCCTTGCACTTCCTCAACGCCACTCACGGTTTTTCTAATGTAAGAGAAAGGCGGTTCCGTAATCGGCCCTTGAGACCAGACATGGAAATACCATTCCGCGCCCAGCGGAGCAAAATGGTGAGGCTCTGGTGGTGTTGGTGGTGTCGGGTAGACCATATAGCACTCATCATATCCTGGAGTGGTATTCTGCCAAATCAAGTCACCGTCCTCATAATAGCACAGGAGATTGGTCGAGCCTCCCGTCAAGAAAAGAGAACCTGAATCGATGATTCCATAAAGGCTACCTATTCCCTCAATCCACACTTCCTGGTCGCCCCAAGAATATTCCAACACGATTTGTTTTCTTGGCTCGCCATTAATAAGGATTTCATTGGTTTCAACAACGAACATCCAGTCTGGATAAAACCCACTGCCATTCATGATAATGGTGTCTCCGACTTCCATTGAAAAATCATAGAGAATCTCATCGTAAGAAGAGCCGTCTCTGCGATAGAGAACTTGCCTGTCTTCGGTTTCTCTGATAACGCCACAAACGCTCCAACCTGTAAGGTCTTCGTTCCTCGTGGTGTACATCACTTTGTACGACACACCGTCCACCAGTGTATCACCCTCGATTTTGTAAATGTCGGTATACTTGTGCTGCGGCTCTGGCGGATTCCAAGGATAGGAAAACAGCACATTCCATTGCTTTCCGTCCTCGACGATAGGATAATAAGGGGTTGGGGCAACGATTTCATCCGCATTGGCATAGCTCATGTAATTGTGGTCAACGCCAATATAATACAGGTGGTTGTCGAATCCTTTGATGAGCCATTTCATTGGCACACAACAATTAGGAAGAGGACGTGACCCAAACATCCTTTCCCCTATTTCGGTAAAATGCTCGCCATGATCAAGAGAATAAGACAAACCTTCGGTAAAATCGTCATCGTGATAGTTTATTGTATAGACGATCCCGTTATCAGAAATGCTAATGTAATTTGCCGCCAGCGCATAAAAACCAGGAATATACTCAAATCCAGAAAATTCATTGCCATAGCCAGCACAGACCACATTGCCATCTGGGTCGAATTCCATATCCCGAATACCAAAACCTTCAAAAGCGACAAGTTCCCAGTTTTGCATGTCCGAAAGGGTTGAATGGTATAGGCCATTGCCATAATAATACAAGCCGACATAGACATCACCGCTTTCGGTGACCAAAATATCGCTGATGCTATTATCCTCAAAGGAAGTGTCGTCCATGCCCCATGTAGTGCCGCAATCGGTGGTCCAGAAAACGCTTCCATATTCTGTTGAGCCTACTAGGATTTGGTTGTTAAAGGCATACAAATTCCAAGCCTTGTCTCCGGCGCTTAAAGGAATGCCAGAGGTCTGCTGCCAAGTGTCGCCGTAGTCGTCAGAATACCATGCCCTAAACGTATTGTCTTCGAAAACGAAAATCCTTCCTTCCGGGCTTACACTAAAACAATATTCATTGAAATAATAGTCGTTGCCTGTTTCGTATCCCAAGACGATTTGGAGGGTTTCGCCTTCGTCTTGAGAGCGGCCTATCCCGCTGTAACCGCAATTGAAATAAAGGCTTCCGTCAGGAGCGGCGCCTAGAAAAGCGGCAGATACATCGATAGGCTTCCAAACATTCTGCGCCCCAAGGATGCCTATGCATCCGAGGCAAATCGCTAAAGTTAATACTAATCTTTTCATTGTCGTATGTTTTTTGTTTGATTGTTACAGCTTCATGGTTGCCATACTCTTGGCTCGTACTTGCTTCGGAGATGCTTCGGGTTTACTTCGTACCTACTTCGTAATTGAAACCTTTGTTCTTCGGTTGTTGTTCGGTTGTTATTCGGTTGTTGTTCGGTTGTTGTTCGGTCATATACCGAAGAACAACCGTAGATGAACCGAACTTCATCCGAACAAAGTTCGAACCAACTCCGTTGCAGGTACGAGGGAGGGGTATACCAAGTACGAAGCATCTCCTTGCTAAGCGTATGCAGGCTTTGGTTCATCTCACCACAAACTTCCGCGTCCCCTCGCCCACAGTGATGAAATACATCCCCTGAGGCAATGCCGTCACATCAATCCGCTGGGTTTCAGCCGTGATTTGGCCCTGCAGCAACACCTGTCCCATCAAATTGCAAATGCGATACGTATCGCCCTTTAGAGACGCAATGCTTTGCGTCTCAATTACGAGAACCCCATCCGTCGGATTAGGATAAACATTAAATTGGTTTTCACTAGGTTCATCAATACCATTGTGGTATTCTTGATACACCTCGTCGCAGTTCTTGTCTCCGTATTTGAACGCCAGTTCACCCTCGCGCCAGTAGCAGCGGATGCCCTCTACGCGATAGCCTCTGCCTGTCGTCATCAGCCTCTCGGGGAAGAAACTCGTCAGGTGGCCGATGCCACAAACGATGTCGCCGCTGAAGATGTCTTCCGCGTCGCTTACATGTAGCATTTTGTAGATTCTGCCTTCGTATTCGTATTGCTCCACGGCATCCACATGCATGGTGAGGCTTTCCGCGCCTACCTTGATTTCCCATTCGTCACCCTCCTCGGCACTAAGGTCATACAGCACGGTAAACTCTTCCAGAGTCTTGTTCCACCAGTACACCTTGCCGTCGCGCTCATACACATATTCGCGCGTCACCTCCTGATGCGACCCTTTGTCGTAAAGAGTGTTAATCTTCACAAGAATCTGCGTCGGCTCATCGTTGACGATGGTGTCACCGGCCTGGTACATGTATTGGTAGGTGATGCTGCCGTTCTCGTTCATAATCTCGTAGTACCATTCGACACCTACAAAGCCGCAGTCATCCTCAATAACAACGGGCTCATTGCCCCAATCCGAGTTTTCGTATGCTTCCTTCGCACCGCAAGGTACAATCAGGCGGACTGTATCATTGCAATTCGCAAAAACGTTTCCTCCGTTCACGGGCGGGGTCTGTTCCATTATCGTGACCGTTTGCAAGGATGAGCATTCCCCGAAGGCAAAGGTGCCGATTTCAACAACACGACCTATGACTACGGTTTCCAAATTGCTGCAGCCATAGAATGCAGCACCTTCAATATGAGCCGTCGTGGGTAGCACAATGGATCTCAAGCCCGTACAACCACTAAAGGCATAATTCCCAAGCCCATCCAAACTGCCTTCGAAGATAACCGAAACCACTCCAGACTGTTTAAAGGCATTGGGGAATATGGCGATTACTGATTGAGGAATAGTTATGCTCCGCAAGGCCGTACAATCCTGGAAAAGGCCTGCGCTGATTCCATCCAAATGGCTCGAAAGCGTAATGGAGGACAATCTCGAGCATCCCAAGAAGGCTTCGTCGCCAATATAATGTACTGCATCGGGGATGACCACTTCCGTAATAGCCGTAGTGTAGCAAAATGCGGATGCCCCGATTTCGGTCACCGTAGCAGGGATATCGATGGCTGACAAAGAGGGGCAACGCTCGAACAGCGACTTGGGAATCACCTCAAGCGTTTCGGGCAAATGGGCTGATTGGAGTTCAAGGCAGTAATAAAACGCACTAGGGCCAATCTCCGTCACCGAGTTAGGGATATCTATTGAGGTAAGTCTCGTGCAGGATTTAAACGCACTCTCACCAATATAAGTCACTGACTCTGGAATGTTGATGTGATTAATATATGACATTTCAAACGCGCTCTTCTCGATTCGGGTCACCGACGACGGAATCTCAATGGTGGTCAGTCCCATACAATCGAAGAACATCCTTTCCGAAATAGCGGTAAAGCCCTCGGGGAGTCGCAACGAAGTCAGGCCATAACATCTGGCAAACGCACCCGGGCCAAAACTCTCGATGGAATTGGGCAGAATGACGAGGCTAAGATGCGGGCTTGAGGCAAATGCCGATTCCCCAATGGTCGTCACCGTATTGGGAACGATGACGGAATTCAACTGCCCTTCACAGCCTCCGAAAGCAATTTCACCAATAGCTGTCACAGTGTAAGTAACGCCTTCGTAGGTCACCGTTGCGGGAACAACGATGTCGCCTACGTATGTGTTGAAATGCCATTGACCGTATGTCACTTCGACGGTGCTGTTGCTGGTGATGTTGTAATACAGGCCACTGGCCTCATCGAAAAACCTGGTACCAATCAATGGACTGTATGTGGGAATTTCATCAGCGCTGGGTATGCACTTCCAGTACTCTCCGCCGCCGTCGAAATACAGATGGTTGTCATACCCTTTGATAAGGAAATAAGCATCGCCGCCTGGAGCAATATCAACTAGGGGAAGATGCTCTCCTATCTCTGTGAAATGCTCGCCATGGTCGGTGGAATAGGAAAGAACAGCCTGATTCCCTACGA
The DNA here is from genome assembly GCA_937902805.1 of uncultured Bacteroidales bacterium. GTDB lineage: Bacteria > Bacteroidota > Bacteroidia > Bacteroidales > F082 > Limimorpha. Next base: position 10,093 of record CALEMB010000003.1, on the reverse strand, counting down.
AGTGAGGCCTGTACACAATGCCGCCATCGCTGATGGCCAATGTCGTTCCATCAAACAGATAAAAACCCGGAATTTGCTGGAAACCGGCACTACTTCCGTCGGCATTATAGCCACAAGCCACCACATTGCCTTCAAGGTCGAAAGCCATGTCTTTGATGTTAATGCCTTCTGCGGCAACGAGTTCCCAGCTTTGGATGTCGGATAAGGTGGAATGGGAGATGCCGCAATCTCCTCCAAACGACGTCAAGCCAAGGTACAAATCTCCATTCTCATTGACCAAAAAGTCGCTAATGGCTGGGCCATTGTCGGTATTCATAAAATCAGGAATCCACCCATCCCATGTCTCACCGCCGTCAAGGGTATAGGAGATTTCTCCGTTTTCAGCCCAAACCACCATAATGTCGTTGGTTGGGACGCATACGCCTGCTTTAGTCGGCATTACACACAAGGAAAGCACCGTGGTTTGCTGCCACGTGTCGCCGCCATCATCGGAATACACTACAGTCTGCTGGTTATCATTAAAGACACAAATTCTTCCTTCAGGACTAACTGCAAAGCATGATGAATTAATATGACCGGTAAAGCCCGTTTCCTGGCCTAATACAATCTGCCACGTCTCGCCATCGTCTTGCGAACGCGACAATGTGCCATATTCACCATAGGCAAAGATGCTTCCATCGGGACCGACGCCCAGTATTCCCGTGCCATTGATGGGCTTCCAAATGTTCTGCGCCCCAAGGATGCCAAGGCAGCCGAGGCAAAGGATGATGATTGATACTAACTTTTTCATAGGTCTAATTATTTGATTGTTATTTGTTTATTCTGTTTTCTGGATTGCTTCGTCGTACCTCCTCGCAATGACGCGAAGCGCGTCATACGGCATTGACAATTTCCTCAAAAGTGCGGTTATCATCTCCGAGGTCCATCTTCATCTGCTTGATGCGGGTCTTACGCTTGTAGTAAGAATCCGTCTGGGTGTCCAAGAGAATGGATATCACCTGGTTGGAGAAGCCATTCTTGGAGAGGCAGCAGATGCGCACATCCCACTTACTGAGTTTGGGGTAGAGTTGCAACAGCCGTTGCGAGAAGCCGTCGAAGACCAAGTCGGTCAGGCTGATGAAGTCTTTCCAATCGTTGTCGGTCAGCTCGAAATTGAGCGAGTCGTTGTTCACCTCCTCGCTAAGGGCTTGGGCGGTGGCCATGATCTTGTTTCTGGCCATGATTTTCTCAATCATCATCAAATCCTTCTGGTTAAGGTTCTGCTGGTTGCGCCGTAGTTCGTCGTTGGTGCGGATAAGCGTCTCCATGTCGCTCACCAGCTCGTGGATGCGGTTCTGGTCGCGCTCCACCTGCCGCCCGAAATGCTCCATCTCCAACTTGTGGTCGCTTATCTTCTTCCTCACAATCAAAAGGATGACGAGCAAGGCAATCACCGCCAAGGCGATGATGAGATACAGCTTCAGGTCGCGGGTGCGGTGGATGCTCTCCAGTTCGCTTTGCTGAGCCTTCAACTCGTATTCCGACTTGATTTGCTGCATATTCTCGCTAGAATGTTCCGCGTCGGCTTCCATCATACTCTCGGTGAACAGCTTATGGTATTGCACCGCCTCTTGGTAGTCGCCTAGGCTGTAGGCGATGGCATAAAGTGTCTGATATACAGACATCTTCAGCCCTGCCCGCTCGCTGCGAAGGGCCGCGTTCAAATTTGTCCTGGCTTTGTCGTACTCGCGCGTATAATAATAGAGAATGCCCAGCGTCATGTGGGCGATGTCGGTGTCGTTATCGTCGAGACCGCTCTCCAAAGCCATGTTCACGCTCTCGATGCCCTTGGCGAAGTTGCCTGTCTCCATGTAGTAGTCGCGCCCCAATTCCAAATAGAGGTCTGCCAGCATAGCTGTGTCATTAATAAAGGTCGCAATACGGAAGGCTGAGTCGTAGTATTGCCTGGCTTGGGTGTATTGCTCCTGCGCCCTTACGGCACGACCACTATTGCGGTAGGCGTTCATCATGCCTGTGGAGTCGGCAGTCTTCCGGAAGCACTCCAACGCTTGTTGGTGTTGAGTGAAAGCATCCTCGAAAAGCTCATGCTTCAGGTACATGGCACCGAGGTTGTCGCGAAGCTGACCTTCCATCCGGATGGTTTCCGTTGTCTTCTTGGAACGCTGCACGATGGCCAGTCCTTGCAGGAATTTCTCCGCAGCCTCTTCCGAGCGGCGTTGTTCACGCAGCTGCACACCTTCTCTATACAGGGCTTGGGCTTGCTCCATGCGCTTGGTTGGGCTGTTACAGGAAGCCAGCGCGAGGACTATAGCGATTAGGATGAGTAGTTTTAGTGTTGCTTTCATAGGCTTTCTGATTTTTTGACTTCGGGGCTTTTTTGCCGCTTCGCGTCATTGCGAGGAGGAACGACGAAGCAATCCAGATAAGAAAGCTTCATGTCTAGACTGCTTCGTTCCTCGCAATGACGCAAAGCGTGTACGTTTCTCTGACGCAAAAATATAGCAAAAAAACATTTGTCAAGTGGTGTGAGGCTCTCCAAAGGGCAATGTCCCTACTTTTTTGGAATGTCCTTATCAGATTATTCTGTAAATCAACGAAATAATAACAGACCACAAAAGCCGATGTCCCTACTTTTTTATGCAAAAAAAAGCCGTCCCAAACGATAATGGGACGGCTTTTCGAGGTTTTTAGTAGCAGTACGTCTTTCGACACTTCGGCCCTTCGGCAGGCTCAGGGGCCTTTAGAGTTTTATGTCGTCGCCATTGGCGTTTTGGAAGTTGTACTGCAGCATGTGGAATTCGGGCATCGACTGCACCTTGAATTTTTTTCCGTATTTCTTTTGCCACTTGTGATGAATCGAACGCCACCAACCCATGCAGAGATAGGAATAGATGAAAGGATGCACCTGCAGGATGATGTGGTTTTCGTTTTGGTCCACGAGCAGGTACTTGAGGTGGTTTTCGATTTCGTCGACGAAAAGGATGGCGGGGCGAATCTTGCCTTCGCCGGCACATACGGGACATTTCTCCTGCACCTGCACCTCCGTCTCGGGGCGCACGCGCTGGCGTGTGATTTGGATAAGGCCAAACTGCGTGGCGGGAAGAATCTTGTGCTTGGCGCGGTCGGGCTTCATGGCCTCGACGAGGGCGTCATACAGTTCCTTGCGGTGCTTGGCTTCGTGCATGTCGATGAAGTCGACGATGATAATGCCGCCCATGTCGCGCAGGCGCAGCTGGCGAGCGATTTCCTTGGCGGCAACAATGTTGACTTGAAAAGCGTTGTCTTCCTGCGAATTCTCCTTGTTCACACGGTGGCCGCTGTTGACGTCGATGACGTGCATGGCCTCGGTGTGTTCGATGATGAGGTAAACACCGTTTTTGATGGTAACCACGCGACCGAAAAAGCCCTTGATTTGTTTCGTGACATCATAATAGTCAAAGATAGGATCCTTGCCTTTATAAAGTTGCACGATTTCAGCCTTTTGCGGTGCGAAGGTCTTGATGGTGTTCTGGATGTCTTCATAGAGTTTCTCGTCGTTCACGTGAATGTTGTTGAACGACTCGTTGAGCAAATCGCGCAGCATGACGCTGGTCTGGTCCATCTCGCTGACCATCTTGCCGAAGGTGGTCATCTTCTTCATCTCGATGGTGCATTGCTCCCACTTGGCGATGAGCGAGCGGAGGTCGGCATCGAGGTCTGCCACCTTCTTGCCTTCTGCTACGGTGCGGATGATGACGCCGTAGTTGGCGGGCCTGATGCTCTGGATCAAGCGGCGAAGGCGGTTGCGCTCTTCGCTGCTGCGGATTTTTTGCGATACCGAAATACGGTTCGAGAAGGGGACAAGGACGAGGTAACGGCCTGCAAATGAAATCTCCGCCGTGATTCTCGGTCCCTTGGTGTGGATGGGTTCCTTAGCGATTTGCACGGGCAGCAGGTCACCCACGTTGAGCCAGTCGCCGATTTTGCCGTTCTTGGGCAAGTCGCCATCAAGCTTGAATTTGTCCATGGGCACATCCTCACCGGCCACAATCTGCTTCTTGTATCTAATCAACGAGTTGGCCTGCAGGCCGAGGTCGAGATAGTGCAGGAAGGCCTCTTTGGGATAGCCCACGTCGACAAATGCCGCGTTGAGTCCGGGCAAAATCTTCTTGACCCTACCCAGGAAAACGTCTCCAACCGCAAATTGGTTGTTGGTCTTTTCTCTGTGAAGTTCGACAAGTACGTTGTCTTCCAGAAGAGCGATGTCAACCTCCGAAGCGTGCGAGTTGATGACCAAGTCGCGCGTCACCGTCTTAATTTCCACAACCTCTTGCTGTTGTTCTTCAGACATAGTGTTTTTACTTTGGGGTTAACGTTTTGGTTGAAAAACAATAACACAACAATGGTGTGAGCCAATGCTGTGTTATTGTCGTGTTTAGGCTCAAGAAGAGCTTATTTCTTCTTGTGTCTATCCTTTCTCAAGCGTTTTTTGCGCTTATGCGTAGACATCTTATGTCTCTTGTGTTTCTTTCCGTTTGGCATAATATTGGAATTTTTAAGTGTTATTCTTATTTGACAGCGTTCATGAAGGTCTTAGCAGGCTTGAAAGCCGGAATCTTGTGAGCCGGGATGGTGATAGCCACGTTCTTGCCGATATTACGGCCGGTCTTCTCAGCTCTTACCTTGATGATGAAGCTACCGAAGCCTCTCAGATACACGTTCTCGCCCTTGGCCATGGAATTCTTCACCACTTCCATGAAATTCTCAACAACATTCTGGACAGCACCTTTTTCAATGCCGGTCTTGCTTGCGATTTCAGCAACGATTTCTGCTTTTGTCATTTTCTTTACTTATTTAATGGTTAGTTATAAAATGTTTGTTGTAAATTTGCGGCAAAGGTACGAACATTTTCGATACGACAACCCGATTAATACAATTTTTTTCTTCTAATGAGTTATAAATAAAGAATTTCGCCCCAAAAACAATGATAGATATATTGCATGACACCTTAATTAATTGGTACGCCGAAAACCACCGCAATTTGCCTTGGCGACAGCAGCCCACGCCTTATCAGGTGTGGCTTTCAGAGGTCATCCTGCAACAGACAAGGGTCAACCAGGGCATGGACTATTACCTGCGCTTCGTTGAGCGTTGGCCCACGGTGACCGACCTCGCCCAAGCCTCAGAGGAAGAGGTGTTGAAAATGTGGCAGGGCCTCGGCTATTACTCGCGTGCCCGCAACCTGCACCACTGCGCCCAACAGGTCGTCAAAGAATATGGCGGCGAGTTCCCCGCTGATTTCGAGAAACTGAAACAGCTGAAAGGCATTGGAGACTATACCGCCGCCGCCATCGCTTCCATCGCCTTCGACCTGCCCCATGCCGTGGTCGACGGCAACGTTTACCGTGTACTGGCCCGCCTCTACGACATCGACACTCCTATTAATATTAATGAAGGGCAAACGCTTTTCGCCCAACTCGCCGACGAGCTCCTCAACCGTAAGCAACCCGGGCTCCATAATCAGGCGATGATGGAATTTGGTGCCTTGCATTGCACGCCCAAGAATCCCAACTGTCTGCACTGCCCCCTGCAACCGCACTGCATCGCCTTCGAGCACCAAACCGTGATGCTACGTCCCGTGAAACTGCAGAAAGTGAAGGTCTCAACGCGATATTTCAACTATTTGGTTATCAGGATTAAAGACAGCCTATATCTCCACAAACGCAACGACAACGACATCTGGCGCAACCTTTACGACTTCCCTTGCATCGAAAGCGAAACCGCTATGACGGTGGACGAAGTCGTTGCCTCGGAACAATTCCAGCAACTCATCGAAGGGAAGCCTTTTGCCATCACGAAGGTCTCCCCTGTCTTCACCCATAAACTCACCCACCGCACCATTCTCGCTCAGTTCATCGAAATAAAACTTGACGAAGAATTGTTGCAAATCCAAACAAAAGATTTATTTTTGACCCGTGAAAGTGACTTGGGAAACTACCCCATTCCACGCTTAATTGACTTATACTTAAACACTTAAAACAAAACTATCATGGCAAGTTTGAACAAAGTCATCCTCATCGGCCGTCTCGGAAAAGACCCCGAGATCACCACATTTGAAAACGGAAACAAGAAAGTGTCGGCCACGCTGGCCACCTCGGAGCGTTACCGCGACCGCGAGAACAACTGGGTGGAACAGACCGACTGGCATAACATTGTCGTTTGGGGCAACCTCGCCAACGACATTGCCGAAGGACGCCGCAACTATGCCAAGGGCGACCTGATGTATGTGGAAGGCAAGCTCCGCACCCGCCAATATACCGACCAGCAAGGCATCGTGCGTTATGTCACCGAGGTGAACGCCGACAAGATGATGCAATTGTCACCCGCCCGTCCCGCCATGCAGTCGTCGTACGGCCAGCCTTACGTTCCCGCACCGGAGCCGGTGCCAGGCTACGTGCCTCAAGCACCCGCCCAGGAAGAAGGTGACGACCTGCCGTTTTAAGGTTTTTTGCGCCCATGTCAGATAATTTTTCTAATTTTGCGGCGCAAAACATAAAATAAACTGCTTTGGAAACACCCGACCCTGACCCTCTCATAGGACTGCTTACCGTTGTTTCAAACAACTTTTTCACTGGATTTACCGTCAACGCCATCATTGGATTGGTAATATTGTGCCTGCTCCTCATCGCTTCGGCCTTGATTTCGAGCAGCGAGACTGCGTTTTTCTCGCTCCAACCCGCTGACATCGATGATTTGGGGTCGCGCACTGATGCTAAGAGCCAACTCGTGCTGAAACTGCGCGAAAAGCCTAAGACGCTGTTGGCTACCATCTTGATAGGCAACAACTTCGTCAACGTCACCATCACCTTGCTGTCGACCTACATCATGGCGCAGCTCTTCGACATGGTCAACTACCCCGTGGCGGCTTTCTTCCTCGAAGTGGTGATTGTCACCTCAATGATACTGATTGCGGGCGAAATCACGCCGAAGATATATGCTGGCAAGCGCCCCGTCAAAGTGGCACGCTTCATGGCCAAACCGCTGCATTTCCTCAACGGTCTTTTCAAGCCGCTGAGCAAGCCGTTGGTACACTCCACTTCGTTCATGGACAAGCACTTGGAGAAGAAAAAAGGCGAGATTTCGATGGAAGACCTCTCCACCGCCGTAGAAATCGCCACAGAGCAATCCACGCCTCCCGAAGAGAAACAGATGCTGATGGGCATTGCCTCGTTCAGCGAGAAAGAAGTGAGCAACGTGATGATACCTCGTATCGACATTATCGGTGTGGAACGCAGCATGGAGTTCACCGAAATGCTGGCCGTCGTCATCAAAAGCGGGTTCTCTAGGATTCCCGTATACGACGAGACCATGGACAAGGTCGAAGGCATCCTGTATGTGAAAGACCTCCTGCCCTATCTCGATGCCGTGTCGTACGAATGGCAGAAGCTCATCCGTCCCGCTTTCTTCGTGCCTGAAAACCGCAAAATCAATGACTTGTTCCAAGACTTCCGTGAGAAGAAAATCCATATTGCCATCGTCGTCGACGAATACGGCGGTACCTCGGGTTTGATTACCATGGAGGATGTGATTGAGGAAATCGTGGGCGAAATCAACGACGAGTTCGACGAGGCCAGTGTGGAAGAGCATTACAAGAAACTCGACGACGGCAGCTACCTCTTCAAGGCCCAGACCAGCATCGTTGACTTTTGCAAGGTGTTTGGCGTCGACGAAGACTACTTCGAGCCCATGCAGGGCGAAGCCGACACCCTTGCCGGACTGATTCTCGAAATCGAGGGACGCATCCCTGAAATCGGGTTCAAGTTCAACTTCGAGAAATTCCATTTCGAAATCACCGATGCCGATGCCAAACGAATCAAGGAGGTAAAAGTGGTATTTGATGACTAATAAACCGGCCCTTCGACAAGCTCAGGGGCCTAAAACCAACATCAACCCAAGGTCCCTGAGCCTGTCGAAGGGCCGACAAAACAGAACAAATGAAAATCAACAGATTAATTATCCCTATAGTAGCTATCGCTTTGTCTTGTATCGCCATCTCGTGCGACCGCCAGTCAAGCTACCTCCCCAAGCCGCGCGGCTATTTCCGCATCGACCTGCCCGAAAAAGCCTATATCAAAGTCGACACCATCGAAAAATACAGTTTCGAGTGTCCGCAATATGCCCTCGTCACCCCCGACCCTTATTCGCCTGACGAAAAAAACTGGGTCAACATCGAAATGCCGCAGTTCAAAGGCTCCATCCACCTGACGCACAAGCCTATAGATGGTAACCTTGGCGAATACCTTGAAGACGTGCACACCATGGTCACCAAGCATCTACAAAAGGCCAACGGCATGCGCGACAGCTTGATTGTCAATGATGAGCACAAGGTTTACGGTCTCTTCATCGAGATGGATGGTAAGGGTGTGGCCACACCGATGCAGTTCTACCTCACCGACAGCACGAAAAACTTCGTCCGTGGTGCCCTTTACTTCAACTTCAAGCCCGACAACGACTCGATGCAGCCCGTCATCAGCTTCATCAGGCAAGACATCGACCACATGATTGGGACCTTTGAATGGAAGTAATTCGGATGACAAATCCGAGGGCTCGATGCGGTGGGATGGCAAATCCCACCAAACAAATGTTGGAATTATCACCTCTTTTGTGCATTTTTTAGAATTTGTCACCTGTTTTTAGAATTTGTCACCTGTTTTTAGAATTTGTCACCAAGATTTTTAGAATTTGTCACCTAAAAAAGCAGAAATTGTCACCTCGCCTTTGCCAGGGACTTCGTAAATTTGTGTCCGCTTAATCTGAAAATTAACAAATAAACAAACAATTCATTTCAATGCAACACAAAATGACAATTACAAGACTACTCACGAGGGCAGCGGTGATGCTGTTGCTCGCTTTGCTTTCAACAACATCTTGGGCAGAACTTGTCCAAGACGCTGACGGGTATTACCTTATCGGGACAAATGCCGAATGGACAGAATTTGCCAATGGTATCAACGACGGAACGATAGCCGCTGCGACTAATGTCAAGTTAATGGCAGACATTACGGCCACCACAATGATTGGCACAGGTAACAAAAAATATGCTGGCACGTTCGATGGTCAGGGCTATACCATCACCGCCAACATCACAGGAACGACTGGATACGAGGCACCATTTAACTACATCCAAGGAGCCACCATCAAGAATCTGACAGTCGAAGGTACTATCAACGGAGCCATACATTGTTCAAGCTTAGTAGGTGGAGCATACGGCACCAACAGCATTAACAACATCAAAATTACTGCTACAATTACTACCACAGGCTCACATTGCGGAGGTGTTGTAGGTCATGGCTTTACATCCAACACGACCATCCGTGACTGTTTGTTTTCAGGCACTATCAACGGTCGCAGTGCAGGCAGTACGATAGGAGCCATCTGGGGATGGAGTGATGGTGCTACGGCCAACATCTTCAGATGCCTTGAGAATGGAAGTTACACCAATTGTGCCACGACGTTCAACCCTATCAGCCAAGGTGGTGGAACAAGAAACATAAGTACGACCTATTATGTAAATGCCAAGACTGGCGGAAATGCTTATGGTTTGCTGGCAACAAGCGAGCAACTTACCAGCGGAGAAATCACTTACAAGCTGCAAAGCAATAGAGGCGACCTTGTATGGGGACAGACTATCGCCACCCAAAACTTACCCAAGTTGCATCTGTTCGATAATACAGCCCTGCGTGTTTATCGCACTATAGACGGCTATTCCAATAATCCAGAAGAGGCTCTTCTTAGCCAAGACTCAGATGGATATTTCTTGATTGGCACTTCGGATGATTGGAGAGCTCTTGCCATGTTGGTTGATGAAATGGAACAAGGAGTAAATGCCAAGATGACTGCCGACATCGACCTCGGCGATGGCCAAACCATGATGGGTTCTTTTGCCACACCTTATGCCGGCATCTTTGACGGACAAGGCCACACGCTCACCATTAACTATGACCGGACTGGCCTCGCCTATTCTCCAAGCATGGATTATGGGGCCGCACCGTTCCTATATATTCAAAACGCAACCATAAAGAATCTTCATGTGGACGGAAGCATCCATACCAGT
>CALEMB010000002.1 GCA_937902805.1 uncultured Bacteroidales bacterium | reverse complement strand
AAATCTTACATAAATCGGTCATAAATGGATCGCTTCGTCGTTCCTCCTCGCGATGACGCGAAGCGGCAGTGGGGACAAAGTCCTGAAAGGACGACCCTATCACACCCCGATATGCAATGTCGGGTTTTTATAATAAGACGGATGACAATGACAGGCCGCAGCCATAGATGTCCGCCGCCGCACCTGCTCGCGCGGGGATGACATGGCTGCTTAGCCTCGGTAAAAAGAGAAAAATCTTCCATCCCCTTGCGGGTTGATGGAAAAGTTGTATTTTTGCAGTGTCGTTTTGCCATACAGCGTAGGCAACGCAAAACTGTCAGCGTCGATGCTTTTGACAGTGACGATAAGACATAAGCCGGAGTTCCTACTTCGGCTTTTGTGTTAGGTCAAATGCGGTTAATAGCCAATTCTTCGTGTTCCCATTGTCTTTTTGAATGGCTACGACGAAACGGAATCCCCTGCTTTCAAAAACCATTTTCTGGCTGTCGGACTTCTTCAAGTTGAAATTCCCATACTGCACAATGATAGGGATGAAATCCTCAATTTGAAATCCCAGTCGGTTGATGTCGGCTTCATGTTTGTCGATGATATGCGACAGCCCAAATCCTCTATGCTTTATTGTGTCTGTCACTTCGCCCCATACAATATCAATGTCCCCAATGTCGTCACGATGCAGAGCGGCTATACATTCTCCTTTTTGCTGTTGCCTAAGAAATCTGATGGCCTCTTTCGGTTTCCCTTTGAATTGGGTGTAGATGGGCCCAAACGCTCCTTGTTGTAACTCTTCCATTTTCTTCGTTTTTCGATTGTGTTGCAAAGGTGCAACGTTTGTCAAGACCTACCCGTTGATTAAACGTTTGTAGTCGACCGTAGTCGTTTGTTGTCGTTTGCTGTCGGGTAAGTAACTGGAAATGAAATGGATGTTATTTTGGAAACAAATGCTTTGCATTCAACGTAGTTAAATCTTACATAAATCGGTCATAAATGGATCGCTTCGTCGTTCCTCCTCGCGATGACGCGAAGCGGCAGTGGGGACAAAGTCCCGAGGGACGGCCCTACCACACCCCGATATGCAATGTCGGGTTTTCATATTAAGCCGGATGACAATGATAGGCCTCAGGCATAGATGCCCGCCAATGCGCATTCCAGCGCAGGCATGACATGGCTGCTAAAGCCTCAGTAAAAATAGAAATATCACTCATCCCCTTGCGGGTTTGTGGAAAAGTTGTAATTTTGCGGTGTGAAATACCGGTCAGGGGCTGCGTTCCAAACTTCGGGGAGGTAACGGATTACATGACCGGTTTTTTTTATTGCACCTGAATTGAATGTATTTTTCCTTTTTTTGAAACAAATCATCCATAAATCTGTCAAAAATGGATCGCTTCGTCGTTCCTCCTCGCGATGACGCGAAGCGACGACATTACGTGAGGATGTAGGATGCGGTAGCGGAGCCCCGTAGGGGCGAAAGGATGTTAAGCAGGTTGTGAAGCGAAGCGGAACTCCTGCGTGTAGCAAAAGATGCCCGCCATAGCACATGTCCACGTTAGCATGACATGGCTGCTGCTCCGACCCAAACTATGATACAATATCCCCCAAACAATTAATGACAATTCGTGGTACATTAATGGTAATTCGTGTAAAACAGCCAACTAATGACAATTCGTTGTAGTAGAATTTTCTCCATCCCTTTGCAGGTTTGTGGAAAAGTTGTAATTTTGCAGGCAGTTGGTCGCGGACACGGAATGAAAAACCAGTGGACTATCAAGACGTAAGGGGCGGGCTTCGGCATGTTCCCTCCAGCGATAACAGATTAACCCCTCTCTTTTGAGGGGTTTTCTTTTTCTCGTTTTATGAGGCTTTTGAAAGCCAAACTTTTGTTTCGTTTCCGTATTTCTTCGACATAGTAATAAGTGTCTCCAATCTGTTTGGTGTATTTCAATATGGTGTTATGATGCGAAATGTCTGTTTGTGCCGACACTTCCACTTTGTCCCTGTTTTTGATAATGAAAGGGATAAGCAGATAGTCTTCGAGAGAAAGGGGAGCTCTATCATTACTTTTAAAGCCGTGTCGTTTTTCGGCATGCTGTATTCCTGATGTTTCAATGACATGCTTGAAACCTTTCAGGTTGATGCCATGACTGGCAGCGAGTGACATCAACTCATCGTCAATGTTTTCGTCAATGATGCAGAATTTGTAGTCACAACTGGATCCAATAAGTTCCACTAATTCAGAAAACGGAATCTTCGTTGGTTGCTCTTTGTCAAATGGATTCTTTTTAGCCATAACAAATGTGTTTGAATTATGTCGCAAAGATGCAACCCTTGTCAAGACCAAGCCGTTGATTAAACGTTTGTAGTCGAATGTAGTCGTTTGTTGTCGTTTGCTGTCGGGTAAGTAACTGGGAATGAAATGGATGATTTTTTTGAGGGAAACAAATCTTACATAAATCGGTCATAAATGGATTGCTTCGTGCCTTGCGATGACGCGAAGCGGCAGTGGGGACAAAGTCCAGAAATCGAAGATTGGCTTCGCCGAATGCAAAGCATTTCGACGGAGTCAATGGACGACCCTACCACACCCCGATATGCAATGTCGGGTTTTTATAATAAGACGGATGACAATGACAGGCCGCAGCCATAGATGCCCGCCATCGTGCAAGCCAGAGTCGGCATGACATGGCTGCTTGGCCCTACCACACCCCGATATGCAATGTCGGGTTTTCATATTAAAGACGGGCGGATTCCGGTATGCCGCAGACTGTAGTCGTTTATTGTCGTTTGCTGTCGGATAAGTGGTTGGTCGTTTTATGGCATCTATGACAATTTACAGGCCGGATAATTGACGTCTCTCTCTGTGATTTTAACTGCAACAACTGCAACAAACTGCAACAAAGAGAGGCTGTTTGATTTGTGTATATTTGGAAATCAAATTGTTGTGTGCTTTTTAAAATATCCTAAAAGATTTTCTTCAAATTATTCGTAGACCGCAATTTCACCGTTGTATATTTGCCGCGTCAAAAAACGAAATGCTCCGCATTCGACGAAGTCAAAAGCTCCGCATTCGATGAAGTCAAAACCAAAAAGAAAGCGAAAACCAGAATTTCCAACTCTAACCTAACTCTAACCTAACTCTAACCTAACTCTAACCTAACTCTAACTTTTCTCTAACCCAAATTTACCCCAAAAATGATCCAAAAATCCGAAATTTCCAACTCCTATGTAAGTCCTACCTAACTCCTACTTTAAGCCTACCCAAAATTCACCTTATTTATCCACCTACAAAAACCAAAAACATCATGACAAAATTCCAAGGAAAATGCGGCTCGACTATGCCGCCTCAAATGCCCAATGAATTGCCTCCCCTCATCGGTCTGCTCACCAAGAACGTGCCCCAGTACTGCAAGCCTGCTGTGGCCTCAGCCGTGTTTCCCGCCCTTGCGGCCCATCTGCACGGAGTGAAGTTCCGGTACTGGGACAATGTCGACCACGAAGCCACCTTTATGAATGTTCTTATCGGATGCCAGTCCATCGGCAAGGGCTGTATCAAGAAACCCATCGAGCTTATCATGGAAGACATCCGCCTGCGTGACCTCCCCAACCGCCAACGCGAGTCGGAATGGAAACAGATGAACTTCGCCATGAAGATGCGGATCCCTCGTCCAAAGGACATCTGCATCCAAATGCTGGGCGACAACCTGACCGATGCAGCCTTCAACCAACGCGTCATCGACGCCAACAACAACGGTCAACGCTACCTCTTTCTCCTCGTGGACGAAATCGATGCCCTGAAGAAGGTGACCACGAAGCGAGCCCCTGAAGAGGTCGGGCTGCTGGTAAGAAAAGCGTTCGACAATGCGCTTGCTGGACAGGAACGCGTGGGTGGCGACTCAGTGTCAGGCATCGCTCCGTTGCGTTGGAATTTCAACGCCTCCACCACGCCTACCAACGCCCACAGATTCCTCTCAAGGATGGTGAACGACGGTACCTTGAGCCGCCTCGACCTCTCGACTATCATCCGCGACGAGGATGACCTCACGGCTCCCGTCATGGGCATCTATGACGAGGCCTTCGCCAACGAACTGAAGCCTTATATCGAAAAGCTGGAAGCCGCTAACGGGCATATTGACTGTCAGGAATCGACCCAATTGGCTGTCGCCATGAGGGACGAGAACGAGGACCGCATTAGGCTCTACGAGTCGGAGGCCTACAGGGTGCTGAGCTATCGCGCCAACGTGATTGCCTGGCTGAAAGGAATGGTGCTCTATGTGGCCAACGGCTGCCGGTGGGACGCGGCCTTCGACGGCTTCATCCGCTGGAGCTTGGACTACGACCTCTGGTGCAAGATGCTCTACTTCGGTCAGCAGCTTGAAAAGGAGCTGAACGAAGAGGAGGCCGTCCAGCGCCAACGCGGTCCCCAGAACCTGCTGAACCTGTTGCCTGACGTCTTCACCCGTGAGCAGTACCTCGTCCTGCGGCAAAACCAAGGCAAGGGTGGCGACGGCGAGTCCACCTTGCGCAGCTGGATGCACAGAAAATACATCGTTTTTGACGACAGAAGCCGAAATTTCTGTAAGACAGAAGAATACATACAGAAATACAGGCTCGCCAGCTAAGTCTGTTGCAGTTGTTGCAGTTGTTGCAGTTGTTGCAGTTGTTGCAGTTAATTTCACAGAGAGAAAGGCTAAAAGACGACATCATCCGCGACTCAGGCGAAAGCTTGATTTGCGGATTTCTGTATGCCGCAGCCACAGATGCCAGCCGCCGCACTTGCCCATGCTGGCATGACATGGCTGCTGGAACTTCGCCTAAGGATGACCTTCTTTCTAAACTGCCACAACAGCCCTCTCAGATTACTTGTCCCAGTAGCAAGCCCTTGTCCAATCCCATCTTGCTGAAGGCAAAAAGTTTCCTTCCCAAGTCCTTGAGTGATGCACCCAGATGATAGACTTGGCTGTCGATGATAAGGAATCGGTCGTGTACGCGTGTGCGTGTGGCTTTTAGCTCGGTCTTACGACTGGTTTTCCGTCGTTACCCATAAGTTCCAAAATGGAACATGTGCTGTTTTCTTCCAGTTCGCCACTAGAATAGATGTTCTTTAGGTGCTTTGTGATGGCGGGTCGTTTTGTTCCGAACAGGTCGGCAATTTGTTGCTGTGTAAGCCAAACGGAATCCTCTTGTACCCGCACTTCAAGCTTGACCATTTCGTTAGGTTGATAAAGCACAATCTCATTTTCTTTTCCTGTTTCCATAATACAAGTAGTTTTATGCCACAAAGATGCAAACCTTGTCAAGATTTACCCGTTGATTAAACGTTTGTAGTCGACTGTAGTCGTTTGCTGTCGGGTAAGTAATTGGAAATGAATTGAATGTTTTTTTTTTGAGGGAAACAAATCTTACATAAATCGGTCATAAATGGATCGCTTCGTCGTTCCTCCTCGCGATGACGCGAAGCGGCAGTGGGGACAAAGTCCTGAAAGGACGACCCTATCACACCCCGATATGCAATGTCGGGTTTTTATAATAAGACGGATGACAATGACAGGCCGCAGCCATAGATGCCCGCCATCGTGCAAGCCAGAGTCGGCATGACATGGCTGCTTGACCCTATCACACCCCGATATGCAATGTCGGGTTTTCATAATAAGACGAATGACAATGACAGGCCGCAGCCATAGATCCCATGCCACGCACGTTCCTCCGTGGGGATGACATGGGCAGAAAGGCAGGAATGACATGCTTTCGGCCTAATCTTCGCCTACGCTTCGCCTACGCTACGCCTAAGCTACGCCTACGCTACAAAAACCGATTTTGCAGCCAATTTTTTGCTCCGTTCCTGACAACTTATAACAGTCCTAAATAATTAACCCGTCAACTTGGATCAGTCGTAGGACACAAAATTGACAACCAAAATCGGCGAATCACAGAGGGTCTAAGGAAACACTTAGATGGATAAGACTACGATAAAGGTACGATAAAGGTACGATAAAAGTATGGCCACACTATGGCATCAGTATGGCATCACCTTGGGAAAGGCGAGAGAAGGGTGTGGCTACTGCTTGGGAAGGGCTTGGGAAGGTTCTTATCAAGAAAAAGGGATGAAAATCTGGCCCAGGTGGGCGGTTTGCACCCCTCTAAGTGGGCGTGAAAGCGGGCTTCTTTAATTATATAAGGTGCACCAAAACCCCCATTTCCAGCTTCAATGAAAAATTTTCTCATTGTAAATCAGCCTCTTGTAAAAAATATGAAAAATATTTGAAAAAAGTGCTTGCCAGTTCGGAAAAAGGTAGTACTTTTGCACCCGCTTTCGGAACGGAAGAGAGGACGAAG
>CALEMB010000001.1 GCA_937902805.1 uncultured Bacteroidales bacterium | reverse complement strand
AATGGCCTGCTCGCCTGGGTCAAAGTAGCCGTTTTGGTCGCCTTGGACTTCTATTATTTCAAGGTCACCAAACTGCAAGCTCGGTGCGAGCAGCAGGAACTGACGGCTCGTGGTGTGCGCCACGTCACCCGTAGTAGCGGTGAGATTCAAGGTAAGTAGTGTCTGGTCGGGGACATTGTCGGCGATGTTGATATAGGCGCCTTGTTCGAAATTCATGGTGCTGTTGGCAGGAATGTTGGCGACAAAGAGGTTGCTTGGATATACGCTGACAAACTCGCAGTCTGTGCTGATTTCGGCTTCAATGCCATTGGCCGTTTGGTTTCCTGCGTTATGGAGGTCAATGTTGACATAGCGGTTCGTGCCGAACTCAGGGAGACCGTCGAGACCGATGATGTCGCCATAGATGTATGCCTCGTTGCTGTCGAAGCCCATGACATCAAAGCTTTGCGGCCAGGCGCTCTGTCCCGTGACGACGAGACGCATCTCGCCGATGACATCGAGGGCGGGTGAGAAGGTCAGCTCGGCATCGCCGTTTTCATCGGTGATGCCAAAGCCGAGCAAGGTCTCGCCATCGAACAAGCTGACGCGGAAGTTGTCAAGCGGAGCGTCGAAGTGGCTAACGTGGACGGTGGTGGCGGTGGTGCCTGTCTTCAGACCTTGTTCAAAGACGACATTAGGCGTAAAAGGCTCCTCAAACCAAGGATAAATGGCGGCATCGCCCAAGACGTTG
This sequence comes from uncultured Bacteroidales bacterium, assembly GCA_937902805.1. Lineage (GTDB taxonomy): Bacteria > Bacteroidota > Bacteroidia > Bacteroidales > F082 > Limimorpha. Next base: position 5,579 of record CALEMB010000001.1, on the reverse strand, counting down.
AGGCAGTATAAGTTCCAACGTAGGCAGCCGTTTTCCTCACCTGTCGGCTCTCCGTGCTCGTCGATGTAAGGGATTTCTACCCATGGCGCCGAGGCAATCTTGGCTTCACGCAGTGCCATGCCCACGGTGGCGATATGGTCGTGGCAATAGGCATCCACAAACTCGCGGTGGATGTGGGCGGCCATGCCGTCACCCCACGGCACATACCAGCCGTAGCGTGAGTTGCCCGTGGTGACCACGAAGCCGTTCGGCACGGTGACCATCTTCTCAAGGATGCAGCTGGCGGGGAAATTGCCGCAGATGCAGCCGTGTGAGTGGAACAGCATGTAATTGTGGGTAACGCCGTCGTTCGCAGAGAAGAAGCTGTTGTTGACGGAAGAGCCTTCCCAGCCCGCCACAAAGTCGCTGTTGGCGTGGCCCACATGGTGTACATATTGTCCGCCCGTACCAATGACTCTCTTGAAATCACCGCCATTCCATGTTTTGGTGGGAGAGGCATAATAACGCTTGAAGGTATAGTCTTCGGGGTAACAGTAAGTGGTATAATCGAAATCGTTGTTCTCACCGATGAGACGTTCCAAGTCGTCGCTGCCGAAGTAGCCGTCGCCGAGGTGTTCAGCGCCGAGGATGGGGGAGGTGAACTCGCCTGGCACGGGTGTCTGCAGGTAGCTGAGGGTCTTGTTCATGATGTTGTTGAACTGCGTCTCGTTGTTGAACGGCAGACGGCCGATGCCGATTTCAGGCAGCAGGTCGTCTTCGCCCACTTCGCCCCAGCGGTCGTCGTTGTCGTCATTAAGGGTGCCGTCGAGGCAAGCATAGTACATGTCGGAAGGCAACTGATCTTCATAGCCTTCTTGTGCCCAGCAATAGAGGCTACGGTAAGGAACGATGCTCACGTCACCGCCAAGGTTCACCATCTGGATGCCGTTGTTTTCGTATTCCTGAATGATGTAGTTGCGGATTTGCTCCTGTTCGTCACTGCCTTCCATTGAGGCATAGATGTCTTCCAAGGCAACGATGCGGGTACGGATGCCCTTGCCGTTGTATAGGTTGAGGTATTCGCCGAAATGTTCGATCCATTCCGCTTTGGTGATGACGAGCATGTCGTAGCCACCAATTTCACGGCCACGTTTATTATAGGTGTTGAGTAGGTTGGCGTTTTGTGCCAGACGCTGCAACGAAGCTTCGTTTTCGGGCGTAAGCCAAAGCTTACCGCTATGGTCGTCGCGGCTCATGGCGGTCTCGATGGTCACAGTCACCGTTTGGGCGTAGCTGACCTTGCCCGAGGCTGGCACATAACGCAATGGCGTGAAGCCACCAAATGCCACAGAAACACCGTTTAGGTATTGCGTGTTGATGCGGCCATAACCTGTTGTAGGATAGGCCGTTTCCGAACAATAAAGGCCTTCTTTTTTTGCGAAAGGAATTTCTTTTTCATTAGAGACAGGTCTCGGTTGCTGGTAAGGATAGAGATTGAAGCTGCCTTCAAGCTCCACGAAATCAGCAAATTCTACATTGATGGAAACGGCTTCTTGACCTTGGGGCAGGATGAGGCTGACACTCTGCCACGGTAGGGTAGGCTCGCCAACGGTGCCGTAGGGCAGACAGCCTTGGAGGCCAATCTGCTGGTAGCCCTCGCGTTCGCTGACGGTGGGCTGACCGAAATGATAAACTTGTTCAATAGTTTGGGCCTGTGCCATAACGGCGAAGACCAACATGATAAGGATAAGATGTAGTTTCTTCATGAGAATTAGGTATTTGGGCGCAAAAATAAAAAAATATCGTCATAGTTCAGGTGTTTTTTCTAATTTTGCCTTTTAAATCCAAACTCAAATGAACAAAATCAGAGCCGCCGTAGTAGGTTACGGCAATGTAGGTCGTTTTGCACTCGAAGCCCTTGAAGCCGCCCCCGATTTCGAAGTGGGAGGCATCGTGCGCCGCCAAGGTGCAGAGAATAGGCCTGTAGAACTAGCTAATTATCAAGTTGTTAAAGATATTAAAGAACTGAAAGACGTGGATGTGGCTATCTTGGCCTGCCCCACGCGCAGCTGTCCCGCCTATGCCAAGCAGATTCTACCGCTGGGCATCAATACCGTCGACTCTTTCGATATCCATACTTCCATCGTTGACTATCGTCGCGAGTTGATGCCTATTAATAAGGAAACGAAGACCGTGAGCGTCATTGCTGCTGGCTGGGATCCTGGTTCGGACTCCATCGTCCGTACATTGATGCAGAGCTTGGCACCTAAAGGTTTGTCGTACACCAACTTCGGCCCAGGCATGTCGATGGGTCACAGCGTCTGCGTGCGCTCCAAGAATGGCGTGAAAAACGCCCTCTCGGTGACCATCCCGCTGGGTGAAGGCATCCACCGCCGCATGGTGTATGTGGAACTCGAAGATGGCACCACCCTTGAACAGGTCACCAAGGACATCAAGGCCGACCCGTATTTTGCCAGCGATGAGACCCATGTGTTCGCCGTCGATAGCGTTGATGCTGTCCGCGACATGGGCCATGGTGTCAACCTCGTGCGCAAAGGTGTGTCGGGCAAGACCCAGAACCAACGCATGGAGTTCAACATGAGCATCAACAATCCTGCCCTGACGGGACAAGTGCTTGTCAATGTGGCCCGAGCCACGATGCGCCTGCAACCGGGATGCTACACGATGGTGGAAATCCCTGTCATTGACATGCTGCCTGGCGACCGCGAGGAATGGATTGGACATTTGGTATAATAGGAGCAATGAAACACAAAACCCGACCACAAGCCGTCATTGCGGGCTTCATCGTGGACACAGAACCGCGATTAACCCGACGTCATCGCGGACCCGATCCGCGATCTCATGAATACAAAGGCAATCCTTCTATTTTAGGAGATGGCGGATCCTTGTCCGCCATGACGGTAAAGGATGTACTATTGTCCCTTTTTGTGGTTGTGTGTTTTGTGTTGTCTTCTTGTGCCAAAAAGCAAGACAAAGTAGGATCGTTGCTTTCCCAAATGACCCTTGAGGAGAAATGCGGCCAGCTGTCCTGTCCCATAGGCTTCAACTACTATGGCAAGGAAGGTGATTCCCTTTGGTTGGCTGACGAATTCCTCGGTGTGATGGACACCATGCCGTTAGGCTCGTGCTGGGCGGTGCTGCGTGCCGACCCTTGGTCAAAAAAGACCGTGGAGACGGGGCTGCATCCTCGTGAGTCGGCGAGGCTGCTTAACATGATGCAGCGCCATGCTGTAGAAAACACCCGCCTTGGCATTCCGATGCTCTTCTGCGAGGAAACACCGCATGGCCACATGGCCGTGGGCACGACGGTATTCCCGACGGGCATCGCCCAAGCCAGCACTTGGGACCCTGAACTGTTGGAACAAATGGGCGAGGTGATGGGACGCGAGGTGCGCCTGCAAGGCGCGCATATTGGCTATGGTCCCGTCTTAGACATCGCCCGCGACCCGCGTTGGTCGAGGGTGGAGGAGACGATGGGGGAAGACCCATATCTCTCTGGCACTCTGGGTGCTGCCATCGTCAAGGGGATGCAGAAAAATGTCTGCGCCACACTAAAACACTTAGCCGCCTACGGCATCCCGCAAGGTGGCCACAATGCTGCCACTGCCGAAGTCGGTCCGAACCGCTTGATGAGTGATTACCTGCCTTCCTTCGAGAAAGCCATCTGCAAAGGCGGCGCCAAAACCGTGATGACTTCGTACAATACCATCGACGGAGTGCCATGCTCAGCCAACACATGGTTGTTGCAAGAGGTGCTACGTAATGCTTGGGAATTCAAAGGTGTCGTTTTTTCCGACCTCAATGCCGTCAATGCGATTTGGGCTACACAGCATGTAGCCGCTGACCCTGCAGAAGCCGCAGCCATGGCCTTGAAGGCTGGCGTTGACATTGACCTGGGTGGCTACAATTATGGTGGTTTTTTGAAAGAAGCCTTGCAAAGAGGTCTCGTCACCGAGAGCGACATTGACTGCGCTGTGCGTCATGTGTTGCAGCTGAAATACGACCTCGGCTTGTTCGACAACCCATATGTTGACGAAGCCCTTGCCGAAGCTGAAGTAGGCACAAAAGAAAGCGCACAATTGGCCAAACAGGTGGCACTGGAATCTGCCATTTTGCTGAAAAACGACGGCATCCTGCCTTTTGGCGAGGATATTAAAAAGGTGGCAGTTATTGGGCCAAATGCCGACAATATGTACAACCAACTGGGTGACTACACTGCTCCCCAATCCCCTGATTGCATAGTGACCATGCTCGAAGGCATCCGTGAAAAGGGCAGGACAGTGGTGACCTATGCTAAAGGCTGTGCCGTGCGTGATGAAAGTGTCACCGATATCGATGAGGCAATGAAAATCGCCCAAGCTGCTGATGTGGTGGTGCTTGTTGTGGGCGGTTCTTCCGCTCGTGACTTCAAGACGAGCTATGAAGACACAGGTGCCGCCATCGTCAATGAATCTGTATCCGACATGGACTGTGGCGAGGGCTATGATCGCTCCACACTGAAACTGTTAGGCAAGCAGGAAGAACTGATGCAACGCCTCTACGCCACGGGTAAGCCTGTCGTGACGGTCTACATCCAAGGCCGACCTTTGGACATGAACCTTGCGAACGAAAAATCCAATGCTCTTCTGACGTTGTGGTATCCTGGCATGGAGGGTGGCAGTGCTTTGGCTGACATTCTTTGGGGCGATTACAATCCTGCTGGTCGTTTGCCCATCTCGGTGCCACGTTCGGTGGGACAGATTCCCGTCTATTATTCTCAACCCACCACAGGCGATTATGTGGAGGAAACGTCCCAGCCACTGTTCGCCTTCGGCTACGGCCTGAGTTACACCCAGTTCGAATACAGAGACTTGCAGATAGAACAAACTACGGCCATGTCATCCTCGGGGAGGAATGCGCGGGGAATGGAAATGCAAAGCATTCGACGTAGTCAATCTATGGCCGACACATTATTCATTGTCACCTGCACCATCAAAAACACAGGCCCATACGACGGCGACGAAGTTGTGCAGCTCTACATTCGCAATGAGGTGGCATCCATAGCACCAGCATCCAAATTGTTGAAAGGCTTCCAACGCATTTATATTAATAAGGGTGAAAGCCAAAAGGTGACCTTCTTCCTGACGCGCCGCGACCTGGCCGTGTATAATGCCCTAAACGGATGGCATGTCGAATGTGGCAACTTTACCGTCATGGTAGGTAATAATTCGGGAAATATTCAGTTAAGTAAATACATAACGGAAAAATAATATGAAAAAAACATTGTTCTTTTTTGCCCTTACCATGCTGTTGCTGTCAGCTACGAAGCTACAGGCACAGTTGGGCTTCCATGCAGGCTATGCGCCGCAGACTTTTGCTATTTCGGGTCAGACCATTGATGGCACAACTACCTTGCCTAAACTTTCCCATGGCTTCTACGGTGGCATACATTACCACCGCGCCATTGCCGACAAATTTGGTTTCACAGCCGCTTTGCAGATCCGTTTGAACTCAGTCACCGTCAATGAGACGGACTTCTCTACCCAGGACAGCCAGTTCCTTATAGATCGAGATCGGAAGCGCGTCGTGTAGGGAAAGAG